>VBAK01000176.1 GCA_005882275.1 Candidatus Segetimicrobium genomatis | reverse complement strand
GGGAGGAGAACCTGATGTCGGACACGCGCGTCTCGGTCGTGTTGAACGGGGTGGACCTGACCACGGTGACCAACCTGGCCGCCCGGATGGATGCCGATCCCGGGTACGCGAAGGACATGAGCCAGTTCTCGCGCAGCGTCCGCGTCCGGTGGCTGGACGGGTTCCACAGCCAGGCGTATACGCGCGACGTTCCGCCCCACGGCTACGATGAACCGGAGTGGCTCGGCGGGAAGAACCGCGCGATGGCCGCGAGCGAAGCGGTCCTGGGAGCGGTCGGGGGCTGCATCGCCGTCGGCTTCGCCGCCCAGGCCTCGCTGCGGGAGGTCACGGTGCACGAACTCGAGGTCGCCGTCGAGGGCACGATCGACCTGCCGACGTTCTTCGGAATCCGGGAGGGGAACTCCGGCTACCAGCGGCTCCGCGTCACGCTGTACGTGAGATGCGACGCGGAGGGGCCGCTGCTCGACGAGATTGCCTACCGGGCCGTCAATCTCTCGCCCGTCGTCAACACGGTCCGCCATCCGGTCCAGGTGGACTATGAGGTGAAGCCCATCCAATGAGCGCGCCGCGAACGACGCCAGAGGAACCGGAACAGCGCTCCCGGACGCCGGCGGGCGCGCCGGCCGGCGGCACGGGCTCGAGGCAGGACGGGCCTCCCGCGGCCGACGGGCCGTCTGCCGTCCCCCCCGCCGCCGCGACCGCTCCGGCGGGTCCGCCCGCGCATCTCGAGCCGGGCGGCGCTCTCCTGCTGACCGGCCTCCGCCTTGCGCCCGTGCCTGACGAAGCCTCCCCGCAGGGGATCATGTTCCGGGGCGCGCCCCGGGCGCAGCCGGGCCCCGGCATGCCCTACACGCTCGCGCGGCGGGATCTCGTGTGGGCGGACAACTTGAATGAGCTGATCGAGCGGGCGAAACGGCGCCAGTGGAACGCCGCGACCGACATTCCGTGGGAGGCCGGCCGTCGAGTGGCCCCGGATCTCGAGGAGGCGCTCGCCGACGTCCTGACGTGGATGCTGCAGCAGGAGTACGCGGCGTGGTACGTGCCGGCCAAGTTCGTGAGCCGCATCCATCCCGCGTACACGGAGGTGGGCCTGTTCCTGTCGACCCAGGTCGTGGACGAGGCACGGCATGTGGAGGCCTGCATAAAGCGCCTCTATCTCAACGGGGTGGGGCTGCGGGAGGTGTCGGAGAGCACCGAGAGCTCGATCAAGGGACTCTTGATGCAGGACGATTTCCCGCGGACGAGCTTCCTGCTGCACGTGCTCGGCGAGGGGACGTTTACGGATCTCTTCCATCTGATGATCGACATCGCCCCGGATGCGGCCACCCGGGAGATGATGGTCCGCTCGCTGGAGGACGAAGCGCGTCACGTCGCGTACGGGGTGGGGCGGCTGCGCACCCAGCTGGCGTCGCAGCGCGACCCCGACGCGGTGGGCCAGCAGTTTGTCGAGGCGCTGGAGTCGCGGCTGTCGTTCACGTACGAGGTCTCCGGCATCCCCCTGCCCGTCCAGCAGGCGCTCGCCGTGCTCGCGGGCGGCGGCCGGTCTCCCGACGCCGCGGCGCGCGGCAAGGAGCGGGTGCGCGCGTTCGTCGACGAGCTCAACCGCAACCGCCTGCAGCGGCTGCGCGAGGCCGGCTTCAGCGAGAAGGTGGCCGATCACATCTCGCAGCTGCACATCCGAAGCGCGGGAGGCCTGATGTGACCCGCCCGGCCGGCGCCTCCAACCCGGCGGCCGCCCCCAAGCCGCCCGTGGCCACCGGGGTCCCGGCGGAGGACGTCGCCGCGCAGATTCGCTGGATCCTGGAGACGTGCCGCACCGTGGCGGTCGTGGGCCTGTCCAGCCACCCATTCAAGGACAGCCACATCGTCGCCCACCACCTCCACCGGGAGGGGTTCCAGGTCGTGCCCATCAACCCGTCGGCGGCAACCATCCTCGGGCGGCCGGTCTCCCCCTCGCTGGCCGCGCTGCCGCCCGACGTCGCGCGGGGGATCGATCTGGTCCTGATCTTCCGGCCGAGCGAGGAGGTCGGCCCGATCGTGGACGCCGCGCTGGCCCACCTGCCCAATCTCCGGGCCGTGTGGACCCAGAAGGGGATCGTCGATGACGCCGCCGCCGCCCGGGCGCGGGCGAAGGGGCTCGCGGTGGTTCAGGACCGGTGCCTGCGCACGCAGCACCTGTTCATGAAGTTCGGCGCTGCCGGCGATGCGTGAGACCCCGCAGCCGGTGATCGTGAGCGCGGTGCGGACGCCCGTCGGGCGATTCCAGGGCGCGCTGTCGTCGGTGCCCGCCGCGGACCTGGGCGCCGCCGCCGTGCGCGCCGCGGTGGCCCGGGCCGGGGTGTCCCGCCCGGACGAGATCGACGAAGTGATCCTGGGGAATGTGGTGTCGGCCGGCCTGGGACAGAACATCGCGCGCCAGTGCGCCGCGGGCGGCGGCCTCCCCTGGAGCGTCGGCGCCGTCACCGTGAACAAGGTGTGCGGGGCGAGCCTGAAAGCGGTCATCTTCGCGTCGCAGGGCATTCGCGCGGGGGACGGGGACCTGTACGTCGTCGGGGGCGTGGAAAGCATGAGCCGGACGCCGCACCTCGTCGACGGCCGCTCGAATCAGCTCCGGTACGGACATGGGGAACTGCGCGACGCGCTGGTGGTGGACGGCCTGTGGTGCGCGTTCGAAGACTGGGCCATGGGCGACGCGGCCGAATATATCGCCGAGCGGTATGGGGTGACCCGGACGGCGATGGACGAGTTCGCGCTCTCCAGCCACCGGAAGGCCGTCGCCGCGATCGAGGACGGGAAGTTCACGGCCGAGATCGTCCCGGTCGCGATTCAAGGATCCCGGGGCGAGGCCGCCCTGGTGGATCGCGACGAGGCGCCCCGCCGCGACACGTCGCTCGAGGCGCTGGCGAAGCTGCCCCCGGCGTTCAAGCCGGGAGGGAGGGTGACGGCGGGAAACGCCCCAGGCCTCAACGACGCGGCCTGCGCGCTGGTAATCGCCAGCGCCGCAAAGGCCCGGGCGCTCGACGCGGTCCCGCTGGCCCGCATCGTGGGCTCCGCGCAGGCGGCGGTGGAACCGAAAGACATCTTCGACGCGCCGGCCCACGCCATCCCGCGCCTGCTCAAGCGGGTGGGCTGGTCGCTCGACGACGTGGATCTGATCGAGCTGAACGAGGCCTTCGCCGCGCAGGCGCTGGCGAACGGCTACGCCCTCTCGGATCTGGGATGGGATTGGGAGAAGGTCAACGTGCACGGCGGCGCGATCGCCCTCGGCCACCCGCTCGGCGCGACCGGCGCGAGATTGCTCACCACGCTGGTGCACGCGCTGCGCGATCGCGGGCGGCGCCGGGGGATCGCCGCGCTCTGCCTGGGAGGCGGCGAGGCGGTCGCGGTCGCCGTGGAGGCGGGTGAGCCGGGCGCCGGCAATGGCTGACCCCGTTCCCCTGCTCGTCGTCGGTGCCGGCCCCTACGGGCTGGCGATGTCGGCGTATGCGAAGCGCCACGGGATCGCCCACGTCATTGCCGGCCGGCCCATGGATTTTTGGGCGTCCCAAATGCCGCGGCAGTTGTACCTCCGTTCGGGATGCGACTGGCACCTCGACCCCTTCGACGAAGACACCATCGAGGGCTACCTGGAGGCCAGAAACCTGACGCCGGCCGCGGCCGTGCCTCTGTCCCGCGACGTCTACCTGGACTACTGCGACTGGTTCCGGCGGCGGAAGGATATTCGCGTTGCGCCGACACTCGTGCGCGAGCTCAACTTCTCCGGCGGGCCGGCGCCCTGCTTCCGGGCGGTCTTCGAAGGCGGAGACACGCTCGCGGCGCGCTCGGTCGTCCTGGCGCTGGGCTTCGGGTACTTCACGCACGTGCCCGATGCCTACGCGTCGCTCTTTCCCCCCGGGCGGCTCCGGCACACGTGCGACGTAGTGGAGTTCTCCGCGCTGCGAGGCCGTCGGGTGCTCGTCATCGGGGGCCGGCAGAGCGCGTTCGAATGGGCCGCGTGCCTCCGCGACCATGGCGCGGAGGCCGTGTTCCTCTCCTATCGCCACCCCACCCCCGCCTTCGCGCCATCCGACTGGTCCTGGGTGACTCCGCTCGTGGAGGCGATCGCGGCCAACCCGGGCTGGTATCAGCGCCTCGCCCCTGAGGAGAAGGAGCAGGTGGCGCGCCGGCTGTGGGCCGAAGGCCGGCTGAAGCTCGAGCCGTGGCTCGCGCCGCGGATCGCCGGGGAGACCGTCCGGCTGTTCCCCGGCTCGCAGGTGGCGGGCTGCCGTGAGTTACCCGGCGGCGCGCTCGACGTGACGCTGGACACGGGGGCGCGGCTGCGTGCGGATCAGGTCGTCCTCGCCACGGGGTACAAGGTGGACATCGCCCGCGTGCCGTTCCTGGCGCGCGGCAACCTCCTGCGGCAGGTCCAGACGCGAGATGGGTTCCCCGTGCTCGACGCCTATTTCCAGAGCAGCGTTCCGGGGCTGTACTTCACCAGCCTGTGCGCCGCGCAGGACGGCGGGCCATTTTTCGCCTTCACCGTCGGTGCGCGCGCCTCCGCCGTGGTGATCGGCTCCGCCCTCCGCGGCGCCGGCGCCAGGGCAGGCTCGGCGGCCAGGGTGAGCGAGCCGGTCGCCTAGCGCACGTGCCAGTCAGGGGTGCGCTCCTGCTCCAGACGATCTCCTTCTGGAGTACCTGGCGGCAATCGCTCGCGGTGCTGTGCCGCCGCAGCTCAGTCCGCGCTGACCGCGTCGACGACCTCTTCCACGCTGGTGATCCCGAGGGAGACCTTCGCCAGGCCGTCTTCGACCAGGCTCCGCATGCCCGCCTTCATCGCGGCCTTCTTCACCTGGACCATCGACGAGTGCTTCATGATCAGCGCCTTGATCTCCTCATCGACGGCCATGATCTCGAAGATCCCGGTGCGGCCTCGGTAGCCGATCTTGCCGCAGAAGTCACACCCCACCGGGCGGTAGATCGCGCCGGCGCCATCGCGGGACCCCAGCGGGACCCCCAGCCGCTCCAGGACCTCGGCCGGCGGGGTATGCGCCTGCTTGCACTTGTCGCACAGAACCCGGACGAGGCGCTGCGCGATCACCCCGATGAGCGAGGAGGCCACCAACAGCGGTTCGATCCCCATGTCGATCAGGCGGACCACCGCGCCCGGGGCGTCGTTGGTGTGCAGGGTGCTCAGCACCAGGTGGCCGGTGAGGGCGGCATGAATGGCGATGCGGGCGGTCTCCTCGTCGCGAATCTCGCCGACCATGATGACGTCGGGGTCTTGCCGGAGGAACGACCGCAGGCCGTTGGCGAAGGTCAGCCCGGCCTTGGGGTTCACCTGCACCTGGTTCACCCCGAGGAGCTGGTACTCCACCGGGTCCTCGATCGTGATGATGTTGCGCTCCATGTTGTTGAGCTGGCTGAGCATCGTGTACAGCGTCGTCGTCTTGCCGCTGCCGGTCGGGCCGGTGAGCAGGAGGATCCCGTAGGGCCGCGCGATCATCGCCTCGAACTGCTTGCGGCTGTCGGGCAGGAGCCCGATCTGCTCGACGCCGACGAGCATCGCGCTCTTGTCGAGGATCCGCATCACGACCTTCTCGCCGAAGACGGTCGGAATCGTGCTGACCCGCAGGTCGATCTCGCGGCCTTCGACCTTGAGGTCGATCCGTCCATCCTGCGGCAGCCGCCGCTCGGCGATGTCCATATCCGCCATGATCTTCACGCGGGAGATGATCGCCGCCTGGATGCGCTTGGGCGGGGTCATGATATTGTACAGCGTGCCGTCGATTCGGAACCGGATTCTGACGCGCGTATCCAGCGGCTCGATGTGGATGTCGCTCGCCCGCTGCCGGAGCCCCTGGAGGATGATGAGGTTGACGAGCTGGACCACCGGCGCTTCCTGCACCAGCCTGCGCAGGGTCTCCAGCCCCAGTTCCTCATGGGGGTCGGCCTTGATCTCCTGGATCATCGCCTGGACGTTCTCGTCCAGGGCGGGGTACTGCGGCAGGACGCGCTGGAACCCTCCGTGGGAAATGACGACGGTCTCGATCTCCTGCCCGGTGTGGCGGCGGATGTCGTCCAGCGCCACGACGTCGAGCGGGTCGACCATGCCCACCCGCAGCTTCCCGTTGTTGAGCCTCAGCGGGATGACCTGGTAACGGCGCGCCAGGTGCTCCGGCAGGGCCAGCAGCGCCTGCTCCTCGGGAAGGACGTCGTCGAGGTCCACGTACTGGAGGCCCAGCTGCTTGGCCACGGCCTCTCCCACGGCCTTCTCGGACGCGGCGCCGATGCGGACGAGGACCTGGCCGAGGCGCTCGTTGCCGTCCTTCTGCAACTCGATCGCCTTGGCGAGCTGCACGGGGGTGATCTCGCCCGCCTCCACGAGCATCTCACCGAGAGGCCTTCGCCATCGCGACGACACAGTCACCGTGGGTTGCCCCCAGCTCCGTCCGAAGATCCGGCCGGGCGTCCAGAGATGGAGACGCCCGGCTCACCGGCATCATACCACACTGCAAATATTCTACCCTTTTAATAGAGGTTGTGTATCCGGAGAGTTACCGTCGGTCCGGGGAGTCTATCGAGCGCCTGCCGTCCTTCTATTGAGAGGCGTGAGGGGCGCCCGGTCCCGCGGGGCTATTCCCGGCCGCCGCGCCGTGCCCGAGCTTCGAGGTCCCGATCCGTGGGCCGGACTCGTGCCGGCCCGCGGTGAACGCATCCCGCGCCCTGTCAATCGTGAGCCGCAGACCGTACGCCGGACTCGAGGGCAGCACGAAGGCGTCCAGCGCACCCGCCCCGAGGCCGAACGCACCCACCACGGCCGCCGCCATCGCCGTGCTGAGCCACAGCCGCGCCCAACGCCGGGCCCCACGCGGGGGGGCCGCCTGTTGCTCGCCGGGCCGGGCCGCCACCTGCAGCACCCGCCGCACCACCTGATGCCCCCTGGGGAGCGCCGCCGACTGGCTCGCCGCCCGCAGCCGCCGCGCGGTATCCCGCAGCGCGGTGAGCTCCGGCGTCACCTCCATCTGCTCGGGCAGCGCTTCGGATCCCTCGAGCACCCGGAGCAGGATCTCCAGCTTGATCCCGTCCAGCAGCTCACTGCGCTCCTGTGCCGCCTCGCCCTGCATTGGCCTCAGCCTCCTTCCAGATTGTCCGAAGCGTCCGCAGCGCGCGAAGCTGCAGGTTCCTCACCATGACGTCCGTGGTGCCGAGGGTCTCCGCGATCTCGCTCGCGCTGAGGCCGGCGACGATCCGCAGGAGCAGGACCTTGCGCTGCTCCGGGTTCAGCGCATCCACGCACGCCCGAACCGTCTCGTGCTCCAGCCGTCCGATCGCCAGCTCCTCCGGATCCCGTTCCGCCGCCGGCCCCGCCCGGTCGGGCAACTCCTCCGGCGCGCGTTCGGCAGCCAGGCCCGCGCTGTCGAGCAGTTCCTCCACCTGCTGCCGGCGCAGAGTCCGGGACGCCAGATGATCGGCGACATCGACCAGCCAGCCGCCGGCCTGCGCCGGCGCGGGGCCCTGCTGAAAGGTCCGGAGGGCGATGGCGAATACCTCGGCGGCCAATTCCTCCGCCGCATCCCTCTGGCGCAGACGCCAGAGGAGATAGCGGAAAATCCGCGGGTACTGGATGTCATAGAGGCCGACGAACTCCGTTCCGTTCATCCGGTTGCTCCTTCTGCCCCCTCGCGCGCGGGCAACCTGTTTCGGTCCGAGCCGCCACCAGACGCTGGAGCGCTGCCGTTTCTCTGGTGCGCGACTCTCACTCTTAACCTGCACCTGCGCGGCTTGGTTGAGACTCGTTCCGGGTGATAGTTCCGGCTATCGGTCGTCGGTATCTGTTGGTATCTTTCGAATGACGGGTGAGAGCGGGCGACGCGAGTGGATCAGGCGATGCGTGGATCTAAGATGCGCGTGTATAACGTGTATAAGTGGAAATGGAGGACCGTCGGCGTCCGGGGGCCGGCCCATCCGTCCGCGCGGCCGGTCAATTTCCGAGAAGTTGTTGGGAGGATCGTCCTAACGCTGGCGGTGTCCCTCTCGCGTCGCGTCCGGGCGGCACGGCGTGCCGGGGCCCTCGGCCGTCTGCCCGGAGGTGGGTTCAGCCTGGAGCGCAACCCGCCGGAAGACGAGCCAGAGTGTGAGGTCGTAGCCCGCTTTCAACGCCCCCGCGAGCACGAACGGAAGGCCGCTCGCCGCGGACTGGAGAGCGAGCCCGGAGATCGCCGGCGCGAGGCTCTGGGCCGCCGGCCGCACCGCGTTGGTCAGCCCGGCCGCGGCGGCCCGCTCCTCGGGGGCGACGAGCGCCATCGTGTAGGCCTGCCGGGTGGGGACGTCCATCTGTGAGAGGGCCGAGCGCGCCAGCAGCATCGCGGCGGCCAGCGGCCACGACGGCATGAACGGGACGAGCCCGAGGAGCAGGTTGGACGGCAGGTGGGTGAAGACGGTCGTGTTCAGCAGGCCAAAGCGTGAGGCGAGCCCCGCCGCGGCGAGATAGGAGAGCGCGGAGAGCAGGTTCGTCCCGAAGAACAGGAGCCCGAGGCTCTCCAGGTCGACCCCGAAGCGCCGGTAGAGCCAGAACGCGACCAGGCTTTGGACCACGAGCCCGCCGGCGAGCGCGTCGACGCCGAAGAGCGCGGTGAGCTTGATCACGGCGCGTCGCGACCGCCCGAGGCCCGGAGAAGCGTCGTCGGGCCGCCCGGTGGCCGCGACCTCGACCGCCGCCGACAGGGCGAGATATTGACCGGCGAGGATCACCCCGGCGGCGGCGGAGGCCCAGATGAGAGACTGCTCCGCCGCGGCGGCCGTTCCCCCCATGACCCGGAAGGCGGCGGGCACGGCCCCGGCCGCCAGCGCGCCGAGCGCCGCGGCCACAGACCCCGCCAGGTTGTACCACGCGTAGGGCATCACGCGATGGGGCGCCGCCGTGGTTTGTGAGAGCGCGGCCTGCTCGAGCGACAGGAACGGCCCGTTCTCCTGCCCGGTGGGACTCAGGGCGCCGATCGCGGAGAGCGGCAGCAGCACAAGGAAGCCCTGCCGGGTCGCCAGCGCGATCCCCGCCGCCGCCATCAGGAGGGCCGAGGCGATGAGGGTCCGCCTGCGCCCCCAGCGGTTGACCATGAGCGAGACAACCGCGGTGGTGGCCGCGCCGCCGGCCAGGGCTACGGTGAACAGCCAGCCGATCTGCGACGCTGAAAACCCTGCGGCCGAGAGATACAGCGCGAGGATCACGGAGAGGAAGCCGTACGCGAACATCCGCACCGCGCGGGCGGCCACCAGCAGCCGCCCGTCCCGGGTCAGCAGGCTGGGGCGCACCTTACCGCCGCTTCCGCGGCGGCGCGGCGCGCGGGACCTGGGAGAGCGCTGCGTGGAGGCCGTCGAAGAGCGCGATGCCTGGGGTCTCGCGCTCCGCATCGGTGTAGGTCACCCAGCCCTTGAGGATCGCGTCGACCCCGGGCACCTCCGGGCGGGTATACCGGCCGTCGCGCAGGTCGATCTCGTGCACGATTTCCGCGATCGCGCGCAGGCCGGGATCGTCCAGCCCAAACGCCTTGACCATGGTCTCAAACGTGCAGAGGTTGCCCCGGTGTCCGAACTGAGCCCCGCGCATGTCGAACGCCACTTCCTCCGGCTCCGGCGCGGTGGCGTACCGGATCTGCGCCCCGGGGTTGATGAATCGCCGGATCAGCCAGGCGCACGCCAGCCGGTCCACGTGGGGGCGCGGCCGCGTCACCCAGCGCTTGCCGCGGTACGCGGCGACCGTGGCGGGGGGCACCCGTGCCTCGGCGGTCTCGCCGGGAGCGAGGGCCTGCGCAATTCTGGCCAATCGCCCGGCAGCCTGCGCCCCCGCCGGGCAGTCGAAGAAGTCGATCCTGGCGATCTCGGCGTGCTCCCGCCGCAGCCGGGCGAGGAGGTCGCGCGCCCGGGCGAGGTCCCGTGTCCGCCTGGTTCTCGCGTCGAGCGACTTCTCCAGATCTGCCGCCCGGGCGTCGAGGGCGTCGTAGTCCCGCTTCCGCGCCTCCTGGAAGAGCTCGATCAGCTGGGCGTCGCTGAGCCCCTCGAATCGCTCGACTCGAAACAGCAGGGCGTCGCCCTTGGCCTGCTCGACCTCTTGAGCGAGCCACTGGAAGGCCTCGACGCAGTCGTCGCGCGCGGGCAGGACGTGCACGCCCCCCTTGGGGACGATGGCGCCCACGGCGCGCAGCCGGCGCCAGACCGCGACCCGCGGGCTCGACCGCCCCGCGGACGGGAGGGAGTAGGAGAACACGACCCAGGACATTTTGACGTTGACAAGCGTATCATATGTTGCTATTGTTTGCAATAGATATTACATGCATACGCTCACGTCGACCATCTCGGCAATGAGAAAGGGGATCCCACATGCGGAGGCACATCGCTCCCATTGCCTGCAAGCCCTGGGCGCTGAACGGGCTCTCTGAACGGCTCATCGTGAGCCACTACGAGAACGCCTACGGAACCGCCGTCCGGTCCTTGAATGCGATCCGCGACGAGCTGAACGCCCTCGACCTCGCGGCCGTGCCGGGATACCGGCTCCGGGCCCTGAAGCAGGAAGAGCTCGCCGCCGCGGGCTCGGTGGCGCTCCACGAGCTGTACTTCGGCAGCTTGGGTGGTGATGGCGCGGTGCTCTTCACCGGCTCCGGCGCGGGCTCGACGATCGCGGCGTCTATGTCGGCTGCGCTGGAGCAGCAGTTCGGGAGCGTCCCCGCGTGGCGGCGAGAGTTCGTCGCCATCGCCCAGGCCCTCGGCGGCGGGTCCGGGTGGGTCCTGCTGAGCTGCTCACGCCGGGATGGGAGGCTCTCCAACCAGATCGCGCTCGATCACTCCCAGGCCATGATGGATACTGTTCCGGTGCTCGCGCTCGACATGTACGAACACGCGTACAGCCTCGATTTCGGCGCGAACGCCTCCGCCTACATCGACGCCTTCATGCGGAACATCGACTGGACGGCGGCCGGCGACCGGCTGATGGAGGCGAGCCGCCAGGGCTCGCCGAGGCGAGGGGACATGGCCGACACGCCCCTGCCCTCGGTCTCCGTTGAGGAACTCTCCGCCGAGTTCGCGAAGAACGGGCGGATCCAGGTGCTCGATGCCCGCCCCAAGCACTACTTCTCCCGCAGCACGGACATGATGCAGGGGGCGATCTGGAGGGACCCGGATCGCGTGGACGAGTGGTCGAAGGAACTCCCGGCCGGCGCTCCCATCTTCGTCTACTGCGCGTACGGGTACCACGTGGGCTGCGGCGTCACAGCCGTGCTCCGCGAGCGCGGGTTCGACGCGAAGTACATTCGAGGCGGCCTGGCGGCGTGGTACGCCGCTGGCGGCGGGCGGGCGCTGAAGCCCCAGAGCGAAGCGTCGTGATGGAGGTGGCGGACATGAAATGGGTCACACGCAAGAACGCGCACGTCGACCGGATCGCCTGCCCGTGGCTCATCCGGCGGTTCGTGGATCAGGAGGCTCAGTTTCTCTTCGTGGCTGCCGACCAGGTGGCCGCCGCGGCGGCGCGCGAGGGCGCCATTCCGTTCGACGTCAAGGGCGTGGAGTTGGGCCATGTCGGCGGGCGCTGCAGCTTCGAGTCCATCCTCCTGAAGTACCGTCTCACCGATCCGGCCCTTGACCGGCTGGGCAAGATCGTGCATGGCGCGGACGTCGCCGAGGACGTCGGGATCGCGCCGGAGGCGGCCGGGCTCAAGGCGATCGCCCACGGCTTCGCCCTGGTGCACGGCGAGAACGACCACGAGAAGATCCGCCTCGAAACGCCGCTCTACGACGCCTTGTACGCCTGGTGCCAGCAGCTGGGGGCGCAGGAGCGGTGATCATGCCGCGGGGCGGCTGAGGGAGGGGACCATGGAGCGAGTGGATACGCCTCCGCGCGTGCGGATCAGCGATCTGGTCGTCTACTTCCTCCGCCTCGGCGCGGTGGGCTTCGGCGGCCCGGTGGCGCTCGTCGGACAGATGGAGAAGGAACTCGTCCAGGAGCGGCGGTGGCTCACGAAGGATGAGTTCCGGGAGGGCGTGGCGGTGTGCCAGTCGCTCCCGGGGCCACTCGCCATCCAGGTGGGCATCTTTATTTCCTACATCCGCGGCGGATTCTGGGGGGCGTGGGCCGGCGGCTGGGCCTTCATCCTCCCCAACTTCATCTTCGTGGCGGCGCTGGGCGCGCTGTTCGTCTATTTTGGCGATCTTCCGCCGGTCAAAGCGATCTTCTATGGGGTGAGCCCGGCGGTGATCGCCATGATCCTGTACTCCTGCTACCGGCTGGCGGCGCTGGGCATGGAGGATCGCCTGCAGTGGGGGATCGCGGCGGCGTGCCTGGCGATTACGGTGGCCCTGCGCGCGGAAGTGGCGCTCCTCTTCATCGTCTCCGGGGTGATCGGCATCCTCTGGTACGGGACGCTCCTCCGGAGGTGGCGCGCCCCCGCGCTGCCGCTGCTCGCCGCGCTGCCGCCCGTGGGAGCGGGTGCGCCGGGCGCCGGGATCCTGGGTCAGCTCCTCGTGTTCTTCCTCAAGGCCGGGTCGCTGACGTTTGGCAGCGGATTGGTGATCGTGCCGTTTCTTGAGAACGGTCTGGTCCGCCAGACCGGGTGGCTCAACGAGCGCCAGTTCCTCGTCGCGGTGGCGATGGGGATGCTCAGTCCCGGCCCCGTCGTCATCACGGCGACGTTTGTCGGTTACCTCGTCGCGGGCTTCTGGGGGTCGGTCATCTCCACGGTCGGCATCTTCCTTCCCTCGTTCCTCCTGGTTCTGATCGTGGCGCCCATCCTGATCCGGCACCGCGGCAACCCCAACGTGCAGGGGTTTGTCAAAGGCGCCTACGCCGCGGCGATCGGGACGATCCTGGGGGCGGCGGTGCTGCTTGGGAAGATTGCCATCGGCGACTGGCTGACGGCCCTGATCGCGCTCGCAAGCCTGGTGGCGCTGGCGCGCCGGAAAGTCGGTAATCCGGCGCTGGTCGCCGTGGCGGCGGCCGTCGGCCTGGTCGGCTTCTCGATCTTAAAGCCGGCGTGGGTCTTTGTGAAGTGATGCCGAGGGGAGGCGAGCGAGGTGGATCCGGCTGAGAGAACCGTGGTGTTTGTCTGCCTCCACGGCGCCGCCAAGAGCGTCATCGCGGCCGCCTACCTCCGGCGGCTCGCCGGCGAGATGGGGCTCGACGTCGGCGCGACCTCAGCGGGCATCGACCCCGAACCGGAAGTCCCTCCCACGGTCGCGGAGGCCCTCCTGAAGGACGGCATCGACGTCCGGCGCCACCGGCCTCGACGGGTGACGCGTGAGGAGCTGATGACGGCGTGGCGTGTCGTCTCGTTTGGATGCCATCTTGGTCACGTCGCGCCGCCCACCCTGGCAGTGGTGCGATGGGACGACGTCCCGGCCGTCAGCGAGGGGTTTGTCGCGGCGCGCGATGCGATTCTCGCCCGCGTGCGGCGCCTGCTGGAGGACGCCGGTGGTCCTCGCGCCGCTGCGCGTGCCCCTCGATCTCCCGCGTGATGTCGCGGCTTCCGGGCGGGCGGGCGCGCGGGCCGCGGATGGGGGTCTTCCGCCCTTGGGCGTCCGGCCCGCTCCGGGCCCGTACGGGTGAGAACGTCGTCTCAGTCCCCGGAAGGGCCCGCGGCTCGATCGACGGAGGACGGGTGTTCAGACTGCTCGGCTCGGCCGATGTTGCAACCAAGCGCGCGGGGCCGGGACCAGTGAATTCTGGGGGAATCCCAGGCCTGGGCCAGGGATCTCGGATTCTCGCAGGCTTTCAAAAATTTCCTCCAATTCCCAGCAGGAGAAAAGTAAAGAATGTCGTATATAGGGAATGCGAGGGGGAAGAGCAGGCCCCTGAAGTCACGAAATCTCGAAAGGAGGGCCTCTTCCATGGCGAAGAAGAAGAAGTCAGCCAAGAAGGGCAAGCGGTAACCTCGAATTCGCATCAGGCAACATACAGGGGGCACTGCTCTCAGGAGCGGTGCTCCCTGTGGCTTTCCTGCGGGAGGCCTGCGGCACGTCCCCGCCCCGCCTGCCGGCGGGAGAGGCGCCGGCCGCCGCAGGAAGTTCGGCGGCCCTGGCTGAACAAGTTGGGCCGTGGCCGACCCCAGGATCGAGAAACTCGCCCGCGTCCTCGCCCACTACTCGCTTCGGCTCAAGAAGGGACAGCTGGTCCGCATCCGCGGCTCTTCCCTGGCCGCCTCCCACATCGCCGCCGTGTACAAGGAAGCGCTGGCCGCGGGCGCCTTCCCGGCTGTCCGCGTCGACCCGGAGGGGCTGGAGGATATCTACTATCGGACCGCGTCCGATGAACAGCTCCGCTTCATCTCCGACGTGGACCGCTTGGAGGTCGAGAAGGTCGACGCCGACCTCCGGTTCCTGGGCTCGTTCAACACCCGCGCTCTCACGCGCGTGCCCCCTGGGCGAATGGCGCTGCGGCGCGAGGCGATGCGGGACCTGAGCCGGCGGTTCATGGAGCGGGCGGGCCAGGGGGCGCTGAACTGGTGTCTGACGCAGGTGCCGACCCAGGCCGACGCCCAGGAAGCGGAGATGTCGCTGGCCGAGTACGAGGACTTTGTCTACACGGCGGGCCACCTCGACCGCGACGACCCGGTCGCGGCCTGGGAGGCGGTCGCCCGCGATCAGGCCGGGATCGTCTCGCTCCTCGAGTCGATCAAGACCCTGCGCATCGTGGGCCCGGACACCGACCTGACGGTCTCCGTGGCGGGACGGCACTGGATCAGCGCCGCCGGCGAGCGCAACTTCCCCGATGGCGAGGCCTTCACGGGGCCCGTGGAAGACGCGACGCGGGGGACGGTGCGGTTTTCGTTTCCGGCGATCTACGGGGGCCGGGAGGTGACCGACGTGCGCCTCGTGTTTGCGGGGGGACGGGTCACCGAAGCGGCGGCGGCGAAGGGCCAGGATTTTCTCCGGGCGATGCTGGACCTGGACGCGGGGGCGCGAACGCTCGGCGAGTTCGCGTTCGGTCTCAATTACGACATCCAGCAGTTCACCCGCAACATCCTCTTTGATGAGAAGATCGGCGGGACGCTCCACATGGCCCTGGGGGCGGCCTACCCTGAGACGGGCGGCCGGAACGTCTCCGGGCTGCACTGGGACATGATCCTTGAATTGCGAAACGGCGCCGAAGTCTTCGGGGACGGCGAGGTGATCTACCGGAACGGCCGGTTCCTGACCCAGGCGCCGCCTGCCGGGGCCGCGACCACGCGGGCGCCGGCCCCGCGGGTCACCCGGTCCCGAAAGCCTGCTCCACGCGGTTGATCAACGCTTCGAATTCCTTCTGCGTCTGCTCGCTGACCTCATCGGCCATATCGGCGAACCGCGGGCCTTCCATGGCCTTCACCTGGATGTTGGAGAGCATCTGGCCTTCGATCTCGCGCAGCAGGTCCAGGATGTCCGCCTTGGGATAGGACCCCCACTCCTGCGCCAGCAGCCGCTCCACGAACTCGCCGAGCGGCCGCACCTCCTCCTGGCACACGGTCTGGTAGAGCTCCCACAATTGCTCGTTCACCGGTGACCCCCGAGGGACATCCTGTTCGGGATATACTAGGAAAGGCGCCTGCGATCCCCTGTCGGCGGCGCCGGCGCGCAGGCATCACGAAAATACGAGAGCCGTCAAGAAGGAGCCCCCGTGCGGAAGTACCGTTGCCTCCGGTGCGGCACGCCCCTGCGGCGCGCCCGGGAAGCGGGACGGACTCGCCCGGTCCTCACGTGCCCCCGGTGCGGGTGGATCCACTGGAACAACCCCGCGCCGACCGCCTCGGTCCTCATCCTGCGTCGAGGCCGCGTGCTGCTGATCCGGAGAGCGTTCGCGCCGGCCCGCGGGCTGTGGGACATCCCCGGCGGGTTCATCGAGCCGGGGGAGACGGCCGAGCAGGCGGCGCGCCGCGAAGCGCGCGAGGAGCTTGGGGTTGCCGTGCGCCTGGAGCGTGTGCTGGGGATCTACCCGGACGTCTACGGTCCGGAGAAGCGCCCTTCGCTAAACATTTATTATCTCGCGCGGATGCGGGGGGACGGGTCGGCCGTCCGCGCGGGAGATGATGCGGCGGCCTTCGCCTGGTTCCCCCTCAGGGCGCTGCCGCGGGGAATGGCGTTCATGAACACCCGGGAAGCGCTGCGGCAGCTCAAGCGTGACCTCGGCGTGCGTTAGCGGGCATCTTTAGCGGGCTCTTGAGTCAAGCATAAGAATCGATCTTGACTGCGATCCTCTCAGGGCCGCGCCTCATGGGAGAATCGTGATCCCATCGATGTCCAGGCAGAAGTCCCATGGGGCCAGGCCGCCGTCCGTCAGAATCCAGCATGTGCCCTGCGCGATGGTCTGTTCCGTCGCCGTGTCCTCTACTGCGCTCCAACCCGCCTGTGTAGCCCAGGACACGAACAACGGCTGCGGGGGCGGCGGTGGTGGCGGCGGTGGCGGTGGTGGCGGTGGTGGTGGTGGCGGCGGTGGTGGCGGCGGGGGTGGTGGTGGCGCCGTTCCGGTCCCAAGCCCGAACGCCGCGGTCGAACCGCCGTTCTACGTGAAGCTGACGATCGCCGCGTAACCACCGGCCGCGGTGGGGCTGAAGCCGACGACGATCGTCTGGCTCATGCCTGGGCCGAGGATGAACAGGTTGCCGAAGGCCACGCTGAACGGGGCGGTGGTCGAGGCTGCTCCGGCGATCGTGCTCCCCCCTAAGTTTGTGACCATGAACGACCGAGATGCCGATTGCCCCACAGCCACCGACCCGAAGTCCTGAGTCGCCGGGGTGAACGATACGCTGCCAGGGGGGGGAGGAGTGGGCGACGTGGCGGTGGCACCGGAGAGGACGTTCGCCGTCGCCGCATTTGTGGCGTCGATATCCGCGCCGACGTCCTTGCCGTCGGTGCCGGCATTCTTGTACGGGCTGGAGGCGGCGAGCCGGTAGTCGCCGCCGGCGTTATCGACGAAGACCACATCCGCGGACGTCGCGGGGAAGAAGTTGTTGGGCGGATAACTCAGGGGGGTCCCCCCAATCAGCGCATTGCCGGCGAACACCCAGCCGGGGAAGGACGTGTCCAGGGTCGCGAGCGGGGTCCCCGCGGTGCCGTCCCCACGTACCCCCTGGTTGGTGGGCGTGAGGTTATTCGTGTAGACAAATCCGGTGTTTGGCGCGCCGGTGGCCACCTGCGCGTAGACCGGGCTCTCCGTCTGGAAGGCGGTGTTGTGGTCGATGGCGACGTTCGCCGCCCCGTCCCGCAGTTGGAACAGCCGCCCGACGGAGCCGCCGTTGGCCGCGAAGGCGCCGATCTCAGTGAACAGGTTGTTCTGGATGAGCACCCGCTGGAGTTGCTGGCTGGGGTACACATTGTCCCACCCCCGCATATGGACGCCCGCGGCGGAGCGGCGGACGATATTGTGCGTGACCGTGACATCCTGCACGGTCGCCCAGGGCATGCCGCCGTTCTGGTCGGCCGGCGCCAACACGATCGCGAACCCGTCCTGGTCGCCGCCCTTCCAGTTGGACTCGAAGACGTTGCCGTCGACCAGCACCCGTTGGGCGTTTGTCAATTGGAGGAAGTTCTTGACGACCCAGGGGGTCCCGGCGTACGCCGGATCGCCGGCCCGCCACGACAGCGGCCTGGCGAAGTAGTTGCCCCGGATCTCGATGTCGGACGCCACGAGGTTCGGGATCGTGGGGATCCACCCGCCGAAGCTGACCCCGATCCCCCCCTCGAGATAATCGTTCACGATCTTGAAGGGGCCCGGACCGTTCTCGCTCTGGATCGGCAGCGCCTCGCTGGTGGTGAGCTTGAAGTCGGAGAGGTAGGAATCGATCACGGCCGTCGCCGTCGAGTCCATCGCGATGCCGCGGCGGGCCCCCGCCGCCGGATCCCCGTGGATGTAGCAGCGGTCAAAGATGATGTTGTTGGGGAGTTGATCAACAGACGTCTCCCCGTTCCCCAAGTCGATCAGCGTGAGCTGAAGGGCGCTGGACTGCCCGGGCGCGGGCGCGAACTCGATCCCGATAAACCGGTACTGGTGCGCGCCGGAGACCGTCTGGATCGCGGCCGATCCGGGGGCGAGGATCTTGGGCATCAGGCCGGCGAGGGACGGGGAGACGCGGTTCCCAGGGGCCGGCAGGCTCGAGAGCGCCGAGGATTCGATAT
>VBAK01000010.1 GCA_005882275.1 Candidatus Segetimicrobium genomatis | reverse complement strand
GGCTCATGTCCTTCGCGTACCCGGGATCGGCATCCATCCGGGCGGCCAGGTTGGTCACCGTGGTCAGGTCCACCCCGTTCAACACGACCGAGACGCGCGTGTCCGACATCAGGTTCTCCTCCCCAGGCAGAGACGATCGATCAGGCCGCCAATGATCTCCACGGGCGCGGGCGAAGCGGAAGCAGAGGCAAACGTCGTTGGGTTACAGACACCACGGCGGAAGCGCGCTCTGCTTCCGCCGCGGACAGATGCAGCTGTTCAGATGAAACGGTGAGATCGTCGCCATCGACAACTCTTATCTAGCACCGCCGCGCGTCATCCGTCAAGGGGCCGGACTCAGCGCTCCGGCCATTGCCTCGTCGAGCCAGCGAACCCTCACCTAGGGGGTTTACGTGCCCGGGACGTCCCCCAGGTGGCAAGCCAGGCGTCCACCTCATCCTGGGAGAGGAACTTCGTGTCGCGGCGGTCGGCTCGCTCGACCGCCGTGCGGATCGCCTGAACCTGCCACTCGTTGAGGTCGAGATACGTCCGCACCGCATGCGCGGCGAGCAAAGCCCTGGAGCGATTGGTGGCCCGGGCAAGTGCTTCAAGGCGCCGGAGCGTGCCCGCGTCAAGCCGGAGGGTCATCGTCGCGCTGGCCGAAGAGGCCTTACGTGTTCGCATGTGTTCTTTGTAGCACATTTGGCTCCTCGGTACGCTATGGTCTCGGCACCGAAAACCCGTGAGACGAAGGCCGGCGGCCGCCGGCACCATTACCAGGTTCTGTTGCTAGTAAAGGATACGGCACAGTCTTTACCTACGCTGACGCTTGGTAAAGGCCAATTCAAGATCGCAGCGACACCTTCCCAGCAAGAGGCGGGCGACTTCCGGGGGAAAGCGGGTCTGCACCAGCGTCTCGTGCCTCGGGAAGTGAAAAAATCTCTTGACATTCGACCATAGTCGAATAATTATTCGAGTATGGCCGACAATGAATTCCAGCTCGATTACGCGGCTTGCAGAGCGCACTTGACCCGCCGATTGGCCGAACCTCCCCCCGGCCGTCTGCAGTTGCTGACCGGGCCGCGCCAGGTGGGCAAGACGACACTTTTGTTGGAACTCACAAAGCTACACGAACCGGTCGCCGTGTACGCATCCTGCGACGGTCCCGAGGCGGCGTTGCCCGGTTTCTGGGAGCGGCTGTGGACGCAGGCGACAGAGATCGCGCGCGCCCAACGAAAGGCGATTCTCTTGCTCGATGAGGTTCAGCACGTCACCGATTGGGCGGCGCGGCTCAAGGCGGAGTGGGATCGTCTAAGCCACCACCGCACCCCTGTCCATGTTGTGGCCACCGGCTCATCGGCTCTGCGCGTGACTTCGGGAACGCGGGAGAGCCTCGCAGGCCGCTTCGAGCGGTTGACGCTGGCTCACTGGACGGCGGTCGCTCTACGCAACATCCTCGGCATCCCAACCGCAGAGGCACCTGATCTGTTCGTGCGTTTTGGGTGTTACCCCGGCGCGGTTGGACTCCTCAACGATCTTCCGCGGTGGCGAGCATACATCCGGGACGCGATCATTGAACCTGCGGTCGGGCGTGACATTCTCGCGATTGGCGCCATTCGCCGCCCGGCGTTGTTCCGGCAAGTCTTCGCGTTGTGCGCAAGTCTACCGGCCCAGATCGTCTCCTTGCAGAAACTGCAGGGGCAACTCCGGGATGCTGGGGCACTGGAGACGATCGCCCACTATCTGTCGATCCTGGAAGAAGCCTATCTTGTCGCGCCCGTCGAAAAGTTTTCGCCGAGACCGCTGCGACGCCGCGCGGCGCCACCCAAACTCGTCACGCTCAACAATGCCCTGCTTGCGGCATTGGATTCAGCCGGAGCGCCCGACGTATCGACCGACCCAGCACGGTATGGACGGTGGGTCGAGAACGCGTGCCTGGCCTATGCCTGGAACACCGGACAGCGCGTATCGTACTGGCGCGAGGAGCCGCTCGAAGTGGACGCGATCATTGAAGGGGGTTGGGGCGCGTGGGCGGTTGAGGTGAAGACACGACCGTTTCAAATGGATGCTTTGACCGGATTGCTGGAGTTCTGCCGACGCCATCCTCGCTTTCGGCCCCTCGTCCTGACGGGCACCGGGCATCATGAAACCGCTCGGCTGGCAGGAGTAACAGCGCAACCCTGGACCGACTTCCTTCTCAGCGGACCGCCACAAGCAGCGGGCGGTTCGCGAATACCTCGGCCCTCTTCATGAGGCGGTGCTCCGATTTCCGCGCGGAGAATCAATGGGCCGCTGGCGGATTCTCCGTCAGGAGATGGCGGATTGTCCGCCAGGGTGAGGCACCACCTTGTGTTATTCTTCGATGGCACCACCAATGCGGCGCAGGTGCTCGCGCAGGGTGACCGCCGGATTGGAAGCGCGCCGGGCCAGGAACTCGGAAAATTGCAGCTGCCTGCGCAGTGACGTGCCGCGGCGCATTTTCGCCGCCTGGGCGCCCTCGGTATCTCGAATGGAGCGTGCCATCGTCGCAATCTCTTCCGTGCGGGCCACCGGCAGGAACACCACTCCGTTCGCGTCGCCCAGCGCGACATCGTCGGTGCCAACGGTCCAGGAGCCGACGCGGGCCGAGACCAAGGCCCCAGCCTCCCGCGGATCGAGCCGGAGCGGTCCCGTGGGGCACCCGCCAAGGCTGAAGATCGGCAGCCCGATCTCAAGGAGCTCCTGCGTGTCCCGGTGCAGCCCCCAGATGATCATCCCCGCCAGGCCGGCGAGTTTCGTCTCCAGGGCGATCAGGTCTCCTATGCAGGCCTCGTCTCGACGGCCGGCGTTATCGATCACCAGCGCCTCGCCCGGTGAAGCGTGCTCTAGGGCTTCAAGGAAAATATCGACGCTGCCATAGTGCCGGGCGGGCCGAACTCTGCCAACCACCCAGTCGGAGGCGCCCAGCGCGCGAAGCTCACTTGGCGCACAGCGGACGTCCACCCCGGTTCGGACGCAGGCATCGGCAACGTGAGGCGTCGTTAGGCCCTGAAAGAGCGCGGAGAGTTCTGTGGCGTCCATCGTTCCCTCCTTGGTTCGTCATCAGAGCCTTCCAGCAGCGACCGCCACGTTGGCCGAACCCTGCTAGCGAACGATGAGGGAAACGGACAAGGCAAGCAGCGCTCCCATGACAATGTTGAACATCCTCAGGCTGCGATCGCTACGGAGCACCCGCTGGAGGGAGGCCCCGAACGCCAGCCAGAGGAAACAACTCGGACACGCGCCCAGGAAAAACAGGATCCCCAGGGAGGCAGCCTGCAGGATGGGGCTCCCCGCTTGAGGATTGAGAAAGGTGCCCGCGGCGCTCGCTGACACAAGCCAGGATTTGGGGTTCACCCACTGAAACGCCGCCGCGCCCAGAAAGCCGACCCGGGTCCGTTCCGGCGGCGAGTCGATGCGACTGGAGGAGGTCGCGATCCTCCACGACAGCCAGAGCAGAAACGCGGCGCCGCCCCACTTGAGGGTATTGCGCGCCACCGGGTGTGCGAGGACGAGGCTCCCGAGTCCAGACAGCACCAGGACCATCATGAGGCCCATGCCAGCGGTCACGCCGAACAGGCAGGGGAGCCCTCTCAGCACGCCCGCCTGCGCGCCGGCCGCGGTCAGCATGATGTTGCTGGGACCCGGCGTCCCGGCCGCGACGACGGTGAACAGAAGAAACGCCACGATCCGCTCCGCAGTCGTATACTACCTCCAGAAATCGTCAGGCCTGGCAGCGCTCTCGAGCGGGTGCGGCGATGCATCTCGAGCAAACCACATCGGCGGGCGTGGGTCTTGAACGATCGTGCCACGGGAAGGTACGCAGCTGGATCGCCAGTACGAGCCCAGGCGCCGGCGTTGAGCTATTCAGCGCCTGGTTCGCCGACAAGGCCTACCAGACGCATCGGCACGACACGTATGCCATCGGTGTGACCGACTTCGGCGTGCAGGTATTCGACTACCGGGGCGCGGTCCGCGCAAGCACGCCTGGGCAGGTGACTGTGCTGTATCCCGACGAGGCTCACGATGGACGTGCCGGGACCGGCGAGGGGTTCGGATATCGGATCGTCTACGTGCAGCCATCCCTCTTGGCCGATGCGGTCCGGGTGGTCCGCGGCAGGCCCTATCCGCTGCCGTTCGTGAGTCAGCCCGTGTCATCGAACGCCAAGCTGGCGCGCGCCGTCGCGGGCGCGTTTCGAGGCTCCCTGGAATCGTTGGCGGTCGACAGCCTTATCGTGGAGCTGGCGGAAGGGTTGATGGCCGGAGAGCGCGATGGTCACCGACCGGTGGTGTCTCGCCGCGTCGACGTCCGGGCCATCGACCGGGCTCGACAGTTCCTGGACGCCGAGAGGACTCGTGTCGTGCATTCCACGGAGCTGGAGTCGATCACAGGATTGACACGCTATGACGTGTGCCGCCAATTCAGGATCATGTTTGGGACGAGCCCCTACCGTTATCTGCTCATGCGCCGGCTCGAATTCGCACGAGAACGAATTCACAGAGGGCGTCCGCTGGTCGACGTCGCGGGCGACGCGGGATTCGCCGATCAGGCGCATTTCAGCCGGGCCTTCAAATCGGCGTTCGGACTGACTCCCGCACGTTACCGTGCGCTGCGGATCCCAGCCGCGGCAGGTCGGGTGTCTCCTCCCAAGCAAGGCCTCGACACCTAGCCGTCGCCACCGGCCGGCAGGCAGTCCCTTGACAAGGGCGGAGCGTTCATGTATTTAACTAACAGGTTAGTTAACCAAGAGGTACAATACCGTGCCGGATCGCCACCTCGACGCCACGTTTGCGGCCCTTGCCGATCCCACCCGGCGCGCCATCCTGGCGCGCCTCACCTCGGGTGAAGCCTCGGTCACGGAGCTGGCAAAGCCTTTCGAGATGAGCCTCCCCGGGATTTCCAAGCATCTCAAGGTGCTGCAGCGCGCCGGACTGATCGCGCGCGGCCGGCGGGCGCAGTGGCGGCCCTGCCGGCTCGAGGCGGGTCCGCTCAAAGATGTCGCCGATTGGGTGGGGCAGTACCGGCGGTTCTGGACAGCGTCCTTCGACCGTCTGGACGACTATTTGCGCGAGGTACAGAGAGAGGAGAAGCGACATGCCGGAAAAAAAGGCCGCAGGACGCCCCGAGCCAGGCAACACAGACCGTGAGCTCGTGCTCACGCGCACGTTCAGCGCGCCGCGAACCCTGGTGTTTGCGGCGTGGACCGATCCCAAGCGCGTGGCGCAGTGGTGGGGCCCGCACGGCTTTACGGCCCCGGTCTGCGAGGTGGACGCGCGGCCCGGCGGCGCCATCCGCATCCACATGCGGGGTCCCGACGGCACCGTCTATCCGATGACGGGGACCTACCGGGAGGTCGCGGCGCCCGAGCGGCTCGTCTTTACCAGCGCTGCCCTCGACAAAGCGGGCAAGCCGCTCTTCGAAGTGCTCACCACCGTGACCTTCGCCGAACAGGGCGGCAAGACGACGCTGACGGTCAGGGCGCGCATCGTCACATCGACCGCCGAGGCCGCTCCATATCTCCAGGGAATGGAGGCGGGCTGGACGCAGACCCTGGAGCGCCTCGAAACGCACCTGGCGAAGGCCCGTCCCTCGGCTATGCCGTAACCTCGACCGACGCGATCGGCTATCCTTTCGTCAGCCCCCGGGCCAGGTCGATGAAGACCTGCAGGCTCTCCGGGTTGCTCATCGCGTCCCGGCTGACCGCGGTCTCGGGCGGCGTCCCGTCCAGGATGCGCTTGACCGGCACCTCGAGCTTCTTGCCGTTCAGGGTGCGCGGGATCTCCGCGATCTGGTAGATCGCATCGGGGGAGTGCCGCGGCGAGAGCTCCTCGCGCAGCTTCTGCCTGATGCGGGCGCGCAGCGCGTCGTCGAGGGCGGCGCCGCCCCGCAGGGCGACGAAGAGCAGCAGCCGGCCTTCGCGGCCGAGCCGGCCCGTATCCACCACCAGGCTGTCCACCACCTCGGGCATCTCCTCGACGACCCGGTAGAATTCGCTGGTGCCGATGCGCACGCCCCCGCGGTTC
>VBAK01000009.1 GCA_005882275.1 Candidatus Segetimicrobium genomatis | reverse complement strand
GGCGCCGGTGGTGGTCGGGACGGTCTGGTCCACGCTCTTCGACCGGACGGTCGGCCCCATCCCCTACCTCTTCCAGGTCCTGCGCGGTCCGGACATCCAGTGGCTGGCGACCCCGGCCACGGCGATGCTCGCGCTCCTCCTCGCGGACGCCTGGGAGTGGGCCCCCCTCGTGGGGCTCCTCCTCTTCGCCGCGCTGCAGGTGCTCCCCCGCGAACAGTTCGAGGCGGCGCGGGTGGACGGCGCGGCCGGATGGCAGCTGTTCCGGCGCATCACCCTGCCGCAGATCGCCGGCATGATCATCGTCGCGGCCGGCCTGCGGGTGATGGACGCGTTCCTGGAGCTCGACAAAGTGTTCATCATGACGGGCGGCGGCCCCGGCACCTCGACGCAGTTCATCAGCATGTTCGTGTACAAGCAGGCCTTCCAGTTCTACGAGCTGGGGTACGCGTCCGCGGTCATCACGGTGGTGCTCGCCGCCCTCGCCCTGGCCTACGCGATGTACCTGCGGGGCTACGGGCGGGCGCTCCGGCCGGCCGACTCCCGATGACCGCGCGCAGGCGCTGGACCCACCTCGTGGGGATCGCCCTCGTGCTGGCGTGGACGCTCCCGCCCTTCCTCTACCTGGTGATGCTGTCCATCAAGCCGGAGCGCATCCTGATCGAACGCTCCCAGGTCTTCTTCTGGCCGACGTTCGAGCGCTACCGGGATTTCATCGCGAGCGGCCTCGGGCTGCCGATCTGGAACAGCCTGGTCACGTCCACCCTGGGATCGGCCGGCACGCTGCTCCTCGGGGGGCTCGCGGCCCTGACGTTCAGTTTCCTGGAGTTCCGGGGGAAAACGCTGCTGTTCCTCGTGATCCTGATCCCCCGCATGTTCCCGCCGATCACCACGCTGATCCCGATCCAGCTGATGCTCAAGACGCTGGGGCTCATCGACACCAGGCTGGCGCTCATCATCCTGTTCACCGGGTTCGAGATCCCCCTGGCGATCTGGGTGCTGCGCACCTTCCTCGACGAGATTCCCCGCGAGCTCACGGAGAGCGCGGCGCTCGACGGGGCGTCGCTGCCGGCGATCATCGCGAGGATCATCCTGCCGCTGTCGGGACCGGGGATGCTGGCGGCGTTCATCCTCAGCTTCATCTTCAACTGGAACGAGTTTCTCTTCCCGCTGATCGTGACGAGCTTCAACGCGCGCACCGGCGCCGTCGCCATGATGAGCTTCACGGCGGGGTACAAGAAGCTCCAGTGGGGATCGCTGGCCACGCTCGGCGTGGTGATGACGATCCCGGTGATCCTGTTCGTGCTGGCCTTTCGCGGGTCGCTCATCCGGGGGTTTACGGCGGGCGCGCTCAAGGGCTAGCGGGCAGAGTGGAGGGAGACGCCGTGCTGCGGATCGGTCACTACCTGAACCAGTTCTTCGCGGGCATCGGAGGGGAGGAACAGGCCTCCACCCCGCCCTCCGTCCGCGCGGGCGCGATCGGGCCGGGGCGGCTCCTCAACACGCTCCTCGGGCCGGAGGGGGGCGTCGCGTCGACGCTGGTCTGCGGCGACAATTTCTTCAACGAGCAGGTCGAGGCCGCCGCCGAGGCGGTCCGCGGGTGGCTGCGGGACGTCCGCCCGGACCTGGTCGTGGCCGGCCCGGCGTTCGCGGCCGGGCGGTACGGCCGCGCGTGCGCCGAGGTGTGCCGCCTCGCGGCCGAGGAAGGGATTCCCGCCGTCACCGGCATGCACCCCGAGAATCCCGGCCTGCTGATCTACCGGCAGGCCTACGCGGTCCCGACGGGAAACTCGGCGGCGGAGATGGCGCCCGCGCTGGCGGCGATCGCCGCCCTGGCGCGCAGACTGACCGGGACCGCGCCGCTCGGCCCCGCCGAGGAGGACGGCTATCTGCCGCGGGGCGTCCGGCGCCCGGGCATGCGCCCGCGCCCGGGCGCCGAGCGGGCCGTCGCGATGCTCGTCACCCGGATGCGGGGCGAGCCGTTCCGCACCGAGCTCCCGGTCGAACCCTACGAAGCGGTCAGCCCGGCGCCGGCGCTCCCCGACCTGACGCGGGCGACGATCGCCGTGGTCACGACCGGGGCGATCGTCCCCAAAGGGAATCCCGATCACCTGAAGCGGTGCAGCGAGACCCGCTGGGTCAGGTACGGCCTGGGGAACCGCTCCACCCTGTCGGCCGCGGAGTTCGAGTGCGTTCACGGCGGCTTCTTCAACGTCCCCGCGTCGGAGAACCCGAACGTCGTGCTGCCCCTCGACGTGCTGCGCGACCTCGCGCGCGAGGGCCGGATCGGACGGCTCGTCGACTTCTACTGCACGACGACCGGCAACGACCAGCGGCTCGTCGACTGCCGGCGCAACGGCGAGGAAATCGCGGAGACGCTGTCGCGGGAGCGGGTCGACGGCGTCCTGCTGGTGGCGACCTGAGGGTCCTGCAATCGTTGCGGCGCAACGATCAGCAAAGAGATCGAACGCAGGAAGATCCCGGTGGCGGTGATCAGCGCGCTGCCGCCGCTCGCGCTGCAGGCGGGCGCGAACCGCGTGGTGCAGGGCGTCAAAATCGAGCACGTCTGCGGCGATCCGTCGCTGCCGCCGGACGCCGACCGGGCCCTGCGGCGGAGCATCGTCGAGCAGGGCCTCCGGGCCCTCACCACCGACGTCCAGAGCCCCACCGTCTTTGGGGGAGCGGGATAGCCGTGGAGCTCGCGCTGGGCACCTTCCCCGTCGAGCACGTCACCCTGGGGTCCCCCCCGGGGTGGGCGGGCGGCCGCCTCGTCGTCGATCCGGCGCGGGTCCGCGCCCTCGTCCGCGACGACCCCCGGATCCGCGAGGTCGCCGTGGACGTCGTCGCGCCCGGCGAGCCGGCGCGCATCATCCACGTCCGGGACATCATCGAGCCGCGGATCAAGGTCGACGGACCCGGCCACACCTACCCGGGCATCTGCGGCCATCCGGTCGAGACCGTGGGCGCGGGCGTGACCCACCGCTACGCCGGGTTCGGGGTGCTCATCGCCTCGGAGGCGCTGCCGCACATCCGCCGGACCGTGAGCGCGGCGACGGACAGCCTCATCGACATGTCGGGACCGGGCGCCGTGACCGTGTACAGCACCCTCCGGTACCTGGTCCTCACCATCACGACCGCGCCCGACCTCGAGCTGACCGAGTGGAACGAGGCGCTCCTCGGGGCCGGCCACCGCGTCGCCGCCGATCTCGCCGCGCTCGTGCGGGGGCAGGTCCCGCCGCGGCAGACGCGGTACGCGCTCGACCGGCCGGCGGAGGACCGGCCGCGGGTGGTGCACGTGCACACGCTGAACGCGTCGATGGTCCCGGGGATCGGCACCGGCATCTACGGCTACACCCGGCACGCGCTGCCGGTCCTCCTGCACCCCAACGAGATCCTGGACGGGGCGATCGCCGGCGACGCGGTCGTCACGTACCCGGGCAAGTGCTCGTGGCTCCACGTCAACAACCCCGCGCTGCAGGCGCTCTACGCGCGCGACGGCCGCGACGTCTCCTGGCTCGGGTCGGTCGTCGCCCGCACCCGGTGGGGATCCCTGCGCGAGAAGCAGTTGAGCGCCCATCAAACGGTCAAGACCGCCCAGATGCTCGGCGCGCAGGGGGCGCTCGTGACGTGGAACCACGGGGGGAACGACCTCCTCGAGGTGATGCTCACGATCCAGGGCCTCGAGCGCGCCGGGATCACGACGACGTTCCTCACGATCGAATCGGACATCAAGGTCGTGCGGATGACCCCCGCGCTGGCCGAGACCGGATCGGCCGAACCCCCGCTGCTCTTCAGCGTGCCCGAGGCCCGCGCCATCGTCAGCACGGGCACGCTCGCGCCCGCCGAAGCCCTGCCGGCGATGGCCCGGGTGGTGGGAGGAACCGCGGTGGTGTTCGATCAGGAGCGTCCGGACGACCGGACTCCGGCCGCGGGCCCGCTGGACCTGGAAGCGCTCTCGGGCGCGTACTCCCCGATCTTCGGCCACTTCGACAACTATGGGCTCGGCGCCCAAAGCTACTTTGACTACTGACCGGCGGATGCGGCCGGTCGTGCGCGCGGCGCGGTTCGCCGTCGCCCACGTGCCCGGGCTCGTGCTGTCCGGCTCGAAGCCGCGCCGCGACATCGCGGCGGGCGGGGCGGAGATCCGCGCCGCCCTTGAGCGCCGCCTGCGCTCGTTCGAGGACGCGGTCGGCTATCCGCCCCACCAGGTCCTGCTGGGGGCTCTGCCGCCGGAGGCGCTCCGGGAGATTCCGCGGCCCTGGCATCTCCGGCCGCTCCCCGGCGCCCGCCCGGCCGGGCCGGGCGGCACGATGATCGACGAGCTCGGGTTTTACGCCTGGCTGGCGCGCGCCGATACGGCGCGCCTGGTGCACTTCACCGAGGAGTTCGCCGAAGGGCTGCGGCCCCGGCTCGGGGACGCCCCGATCTCGACCATGGGATCGGCGGACCTCCGCGGCGCGATCGAGCGCCGCGCGGAACCCCTGCACCTCCGCGACGGCCGGCTGATCGGCGCCGTCATGCCCGGACACGACGAGGACGACTCGCTGGCCGCCCCGATCCTCCTCGAAAACTTCGCCGCGAAGACGACGGGGGCGCTGGCCCTCCGGTGCCTGCTGGACGCGGGCAGGGACGCGGCGGCCGGAGACCCGCCCGCCGGAGAGGATCATCCGGTCGACTACCTGATCGGGTGCGGCGAGGAGGCGGTCGGCGACCGCTACCAGCGCGGCGGGGGCAGCCTGGCCAAGGCGATCGGCGAGCTGGCCGGGGTGCGGACCGCCGGCGCCTGCGACGTCAAGGCGTTCTGCGCCGGCCCGCTCCACGGCCTGCTCCTGGCCGGAGCGCTCGTGGCGGGCGGCGTGTGCCGGCGCGTCGTCGTCGTCGCGGGCGGCTCGCTGGCCAAGCTCGGGATGAAATGCCGCGGCCACCTGGCCGCGGGCTACCCGCTGCTCGAAGACGTCCTCGTGGGGGCGGCGATCGACGTGGCGGCGGACGACGGCCGGAGCCCATTCCTTCGGATGGACACGGCGGCCGTGCACCGGATCGCGGACGGGACCGCGCCGCATCAGATGGCCCAGGTCCTGACCGTCGTCCCGCTGCGCGCCGCGGGCCTCGCCCTCGGGGATGTGGATCGCTACGCGGTGGAGCTGCACAATCCGGACATCACCGAACCGGCCGGCTCGGGAGACGTGCCGGCCCGCAACTACCAGATGATCGCCGCCCTGGCGGCCCAGGCCGGGGAGATCGCCCGGTCGGAGATCCCGGCGTTCGCCGCCGCACACGGGATGCCCGGGTTCTCGCCGACGCAGGGCCACATCGCGTCGGCCATCGCGTACCTGCACCACGCGGTGACCGGGCTGACGCGGGGGCCGTTCACGCGGGTGCAGCTGGTCGCGAAGGGAAGCCTGTTCCTGGGCCGGATGACGGAACTGACGGACGGGGTGAGCATCCTGCTCGAGCGCAACGCCGCGCAGGAATCGGAGAGGAGGACGGCATGATCGACTTCAAGGACAAGCTCGTGCTCGCGCTGGGCGAGCGGGACGGGATTCCCGCGCCCGCGCTCTCGACCTGCGTCGAGAGCGTCGGGGGACGGGTCGTCTACGCGGTGACCGAGTGCTTCGTCTGAACGTCGGCAGGCGCGATGGATCTGGAGGAGCAGGGACGGATTCAGCAGCTCGTGGAGGGCGGCCGGCGCGACCAGATGGTCGTGCTCCTGGGGACCCCCAACGCGAGCAGCACGCTGATGATCGCCCTCACGCTCACGCAGGGCGACCCGAGCTACGCCGGTCCACTCGCCGGGGTCCCGTTGGGGCTCCCCGTGTACCACATCCTCGAGGACGGGGTGAAGGAAGCGATCCCCCCCGACGTCTACGGCCGGGAGGTCGGACCGATGGAGCTGCTGCTGGATAAGCCCGGGATCGAGCAGGCGCTGGCCACCGTGCGGGGCCGATGACGGCGCCCCAGCGCGTTCGCGCCGCCACGCTCGTCGCCCCGGGGCGCTATGAGCTCCGCGAGTACCCGCGGCCCGATCCCG
>VBAK01000008.1 GCA_005882275.1 Candidatus Segetimicrobium genomatis | reverse complement strand
ACAAGAGGAGCGCGAGCGCGGTCGCGGCGCCGCCGCCGAGCGCGAGCCGCGCGCCGGCATCCCTGGTCATCACCCCAAAGTCCGTCGTCCCGAACACGCCAAACGCCACAAAGATGCCGAGGAGCATTCCGACGTCCCCCAGCCGCGTGACAAGAAACGCCTTGACCCCGGCCGCGGCCGCCGCGGGGCGGGTGAACCAGAAGGCGATGAGGAGGTAGCTGCACAGCCCCACGCCTTCCCACCCGATGAACATGGCCGCGAGATTGCCGGCGAGCACGAGCCAGAACATCGAGGCCATGAACAGGTTCAGGTAGGCGAAGTACCGGGCGAACCCCGGGTCGCCGTCCATGTAGCCCACGGAGTAGACGTGGATCAGCAACCCGACGCCGCCGACCACCAGCGCCATCGCGACAGAGAGAGGGTCGACGAGCAGGCGCAGGGGCACCTGGATCGAGCCCGCGCCGATCCACGAGTAGAGGTCCACGACCCAGGAGGGGCCGCCGGCCGGCGGGGCGACCCGGATCTGCCAGAGGAGCAGCGCGGCCGCGGCAAACGCCGCCGCGACCGCGCCGCACGCCACGAGCGCCACGGTCCGGCGCGCGAGCCGCCCACCCCACAGGCCGTTCACGGCCCACCCGGCGAGGGGGAGCGTGGGGACGAGGACCGCGAGGACCCGGATCAGCATGCCGGCGGGCGCCGCCCGGGCCCGGACCGCGCGGGCGGACCGTTCCGGCGCGCGCCGCCGGCGGACCGCCTAGCCACGGAGCAGATCCACGTCGTCCACGTCCACCGTCTCCATCGCGCGAAAGACATCCACGATGATCGCGAGCCCGATCACGACCTCCACGGCCGCGACCACCAGGACGAAGAAAACGAGCAATTGCCCATCGACGGCGCCGCGCAGGCGGGCAAACGTCACGAGCGCCAGGTTGACCGCGTTCAGCATCACCTCGACCGACATGAACACCACGAGCGCGGACCGGCGGACGAGCACCCCGACCATCCCCAGCGTGAACAAGACGGCGCTGAGCGCCAGGTGGTACGGGGCGGGAACGGTCACCGGCCGCCCCCGGGCCCCTCGGCGGGCCGCGCGGCGTCCGGGGGGGAGGGCGGCAGGCGCTTGCCCAGGACCACCGCGCCGATCATCCCGATCAGCAGCACGATCGAGGCCGCCTCAAACGGCAGGAGGAAGCGGGAGAAGAGGGCCCGTCCCACCTCCTGCACCGTCCCAAACGCGGGTCCGACCGCGGCGGGAGGGATGGCGGCGCCCGTGAGAACGGCCAGCAAAATCAGGCCGAACGCCGCGCAGAGCGAAATGGCGGCGGCAGGCGGCAGCACCGCGGGGACCCGGGCCACCTCCCCGCTGCGGGCGTGGAGGAGCATGATGACGAAGACGAAGAGGACGACGATGGCGCCGGCGTAGATGATCAGCTGCAGCACGGCGATGAACTGCGCATCGAGCAGCAGGTAGTCGACCGCGAGGCTGCCGAGGACCAGCAGGAGCGCCAGCACGCTGTGCACGGGCCGCCGAGAGGCGATCACGCCCACCCCACCGGCGAGCGCGAGGCAGGCGACCACCCCGAACAGGACGGCCACTCAGACCTCCCGGTGGGGGTCCCGGCCCGACTCCCCCGGAAAGCGCTCGGTCAGGCGGTCTTTCGTGTAGATCAGGGACTCGCGGGTGTACCCCGAGAGCTCGTAGTCGTGCCCGAGGACGATCGCCCCGGTCGGGCACGCTTCTTCGCACAGCCCGCAGAAGATGCACCGCAGCATGTTGATCTGGAAATCCGCCGCGTACCGCTCCCCCCTCGACGTGGGGGCGAGGGGATCGTTCTCCTCCGCGCGCACGTAGATCGACTGGCTGGGACAGGCGATCACGCACAGCTCGCACCCCACGCACCGCTCCATCCCATCGGCAAACAGCGTGAGGTAGTGGCGCCCTTTGAATCGCCGCTGGACCGGCGCCTTCCGTTCCGGGTACCCGACCGTAATCGGCCGCCGGAACAGGTACCGGCCGACGATCCCCAGTCCCTTGACCACGGCCCAGGTCTGCCGGAGCTTTCCCCCCAGCGTGGCCGTGCTCACCCAGTCCCCCCCCACCAGACCAGGACGACGGCCGTCACGGCCAGGTTGATCAGCCCGACCGGCACGAGCACCTTCCACCCCAACCCCATCAGCTGGTCGTAGCGGAGCCGGGGGAGCGTGGCCCGGATCCAGATGAAGAGGAACACCACGGCGAAGACCTTGACGAGAAACCAGAGGACCGGTGGGAGCCCCGGCCCCTGCCAGCCTCCGAAGAACAGGGTCGCCGACAGCGCCCCCATCGTGATCACCCCGACGTACTCGCCGAGATAGAACATCGCGAACGTGAACCCGCCGTACTCGGTCTGGTAGCCGCCGATCAGCTCCTGTTCGGCCTCGGGGAGATCGAAGGGCGCGCGGTTCGTCTCCGCCAGCCCCGCCACGAGGAACACGAGGAACGCGACCGGCTGCGTCGTGATGAACCAGCCGTGCGCCTGCGCCCGCACGATGTCGACCAGGCTGAGCGAGTTCGCCATCATCACGACCGCGAGCACGGCGAGCCCCAGGGCCAGTTCGTAGGAGATGACCTGGGCGCTGCTGCGGAGCGCGCCGAGGAGGGAGTACTTGCTGTCGGACGCCCAGCCGCTGAGGATGATCCCGTAGACGCCGATGCTGCTGGCGGCGAGGACGAGCAGGATCCCGACGTTGACGTCCGCGACGTACAGCGGGACCTCGCGGCCGAAGAGGCGGACCGGCGGCCCGATCGGGATCACGGCGTAGACGAACAGCGCGGCCACCACCGTGATGATCGGGGCCGCCACGTACACGAGCCGGTCGGCCTGAGCCGGGATAAAGCTTTCCTTGACGATCAGCTTGATGCCGTCGGCCAGGGGCTGCAGGAGCCCCAGCGGGCCGACGCGGTTCGGGCCGATCCGAAGCTGGAAGCGTGCCAGCAGGCGGCGCTCCAAGAGGGTCACGTAGGCGAACGCCGTCAGCACGCCTCCCAGGATGACGGCGCTCCGGATCGCGTCCACAAGGATCGTCGTGAGCATCCCGGCTCCCGCTCCCCCGTCCGCTATCCGGCGGCCGCGGCGGCGACCAGCGCCCGCACCGTGACCGCCACCGGCCCCTGCTCGTCTTCGAGAGTGTTCACCGGCGCCGCATCATATCCCCGGGGGACGTAGGCCTGCCCGGGCCGGAGCCCCGGCCAGATCCGCGCGGCGAGCCGGAGCGCCCCCCGGGGCGACCGCACCTCGCACGCGGCGCCGTCGGACACGCCGAGGCGGGAGGCATCGGCGGGGTGGAGCGCCACGAACGGCTCGCCCGCCTGATTGCGGACCCCCGGGCAGCGGAGCGCCATCTGGCCGCGGTTGAAGAGGCGGGTCCCGGTGAGGAGCGTGAGGGTCCCGTCTTCCGGATCCCGCGGGGCAACGGATGGGACGGCCGGCCCCGCCGGCCCGGCCGCGGCGCCCGGCGCCGGCCTGACCTCGAGCGGCGGCCGCGGCGCCGCCAGGCGCGCGCCCTCGCCCCATCCGGGGATGACCCGCGCGATCTCGGCGAACACGTCCTCCCAGGACGCGGAGGCCAGCGTGGTCCCAAGCCGGGACGCGATCTGCGAGAAGATGAACGAATCCGGCCGGGCCAGGCCGGGGCCGAGCCGGGCCTGATCCTGCCGCTGGATGCGCCCTTCGATGTTGCAGACTGTGCCGGTCTTCTCGGCGAAGCTCAGGACGGGCAGCACGACATCGGCGGACGCGGCCGTCCGGGTCAGGAACAATTCGTGGACGGCGAGGAAGCCGATCCGCCGGCGGGCCTCGGCCCAGGCGCCGGCATCGGGGTAGTCCGTCGCCGGATCGGCGCCGACCACGTAGAGCGCCTCGAGCCTCTCCGCGCGCGCCGCCTCACACATGCCCCGGACGGTCTGCCCCGGGATCGTGGGAACCCTGCGCCCCCACACCGACTCCACCGCCGACCGCGCCGCGGCATCGCTCAGCGGGCGGTACCCGGGCAGCATGTCGGGCAGCAGTCCGAGCGCCTGCGCCCCTCCGCTGTTCCCCCGGCCGCGGAGCAGCCCGAGGCCGGCCCCGCCGCAGGCCGCGCGCAGCCGGTCCACGGCATCGAGGATCTCCAGGCCGTCCGGCCGCTCGAGCGCGGTCCGTCCCACCAGTACCAGCGGCCGGCGCGCGCCCGCGACCGCCGCGGCGGCCGCCCGGATCTGATCGGCGGGGACCTGGGCCGCCCCCGCCGCCGCCTCCGGAGCGACGAGCCCGGCCAGCGCGTCGAGCAGGAGCCCCTCGGCCCCCCACCGGTGGACGAGCGAGTGGCGGGCCCACCGCGCGATCTCCAGTGCCCACGGGTTGACGATGATGAGCGGGACCCCACGGTCGATCGCCTTCTTGACCCGCAGCCAGATGATCGGATACTCCTCGGTCAGATCGCAGCCGGCGAGCACGATCGCGTCCGCGCGTTCGACGTCCGCGATCGAGATGTCCAACCCCCAGGGCGCCCGCGCGGCCGGCTGCGGGTGCGCGGTCTCGGTGCGGAAATCGATGTGGTTCGTCCCGACGATGCCGCGGAACAGGCGGAGCAGCAGGTAGTTGTCCTCGTTCGTGGTCCGGGCGCCCCCCATCACGCCGATGCGCTCCGGGGGCGCGGCGCGCAGCGAGCGGGCCACCCGGTCAAGCGCGTCCTCCCAGGAGGCTTCCCGCAGCGCCCCCTCCCGGCGGACGAGGGGCGTTGTCACCCGCTCGGCGCTGGTGACGAACTCGTAGCCGAAGAATCCCTTGTCGCACAGCCAGATATCGTTGACCTCGGGGTGCTCGCGCGGCCGGGTGCGCACCAGGTCGTTGCCCCGGACGTTGAGCTGCATGGCGCAGCCGCATCCGCAGTGCGGGCAGACACTCTGGCTCTGGCGGTTGTCCCAGGGCCGGGCGCGGAACCGGTAGGTCGCGCTCGTCAGCGCGCCGACCGGGCAGATCTCGATCGTGTTCCCGATGAACTTGCTGTTCACCGGCTCGGTGAACGGGGTGCCGATCTGGCTGTGGTAGCCGCGCTCGAACCCCTTGAGCGCGTCATCGCCGGCCAGGATCTCCCCGAACCGCACGCACCGCCAGCAGAGGATGCACCGCTCCCGATCCAGCACGAGCACCGGACCCATCCGGATATGCTTCCGGAACATCCGCTTCGTCTCGATGAACCGGCTCTGCCCCGGCCCGAACTTCAGGGTGTTGTCCTGGAGCGGGCACTCCCCCCCTTTGTCGCAGATCGGACAGTCCAGGGGGTGGTTGACGAGCAGGAACTCGAGGATGCCCTGCTGTCCCTGCCTGACCCGCTCGCTCTGGGTGCGGACGACCATGTCCTCGCCCGCCTCCTGGGTGCACGCGGTCACGAGCTTCGGCATCTTCTCGATCTCGACGAGGCACATCCGGCAGGCGCCGAGCGGCGGCATCCGGTCATGGTAACAGAAGATCGGAATCTCGATGCCGATCCCGCGGGCCGCCTGCCAGACGGTCGTCCCCTTGGGGACGGCCACCGGCCGCCCGTCGATGGTAAGATGGACCATCGCCACCTTCTGCTCGCTCATCGGACGGCGGTCCCCCACATCGCCCGCGGCGTCGTCCGCGAGGCCCCACCTCGAGCCACCATCAGGCCTCCACCGCCGCCCGGATGTCGCAGGTCCCGGTCTTGATATGGTGCTCGTATTCCGCGCGGAAGTACTTGAGGGACGCGCGGAGGCTCGGCGGCACGCTCTCGCCCAGCAGGCAGAAACAAGTGCCGGTCATGTTCCGGGCGATTCCATCCAAAAGGTCGAGGTCCTCCATCCGGCCCTCCCCCGAGAGGATGCGGTCGAAGATCTGAGTGAGCCAGATCGTCCCCTCGCGGCAGGGCGTGCACTTCCCGCACGACTCGTCGCGATAGAACTCCACCGTCCGCCGGATCACCGCCGGGATGCAGGTGGTGTCGTCCATGACGATGATCGCGCTGGAGCCCAACAT
>VBAK01000116.1 GCA_005882275.1 Candidatus Segetimicrobium genomatis | reverse complement strand
CTTGGGCGCCACGGTGATCGTGACCGGCCTGTCGCCGGAGATCGCCCAGACGCTGGTGAACATCGGCGTGGACCTGGGGAAAATGAATACGGTGGGGGACATGCAGGGCGGCATCGAGGAAGCCGAGCGGCTCTTGGGCTACCGGGTGGCCCCGGTCCGGGACGCGGCGCCGGCGGTCGAGGAATAGGGGAGCGGGCGCGTGCAGGTTCCCATCCTCAAGCAGCGGGACTACCTCATCGCGAGCATCCAGGCCGCGCTCACGGACGAGGACCTCAAGCACCTGCGCGACGCGCTGGTGGCGCAGGTGGGCGAGTATCGCTCCCGCGGCGTCATCGTCGATGTGACCGCGCTGGACGTGATGGACTCGTTCGCCGTGCGGACGCTGCGCGATCTGGCGCACATGACGCGCCTGCGCGGGGCCGAGACGGTGATCGTCGGCATCCAGCCCGAGGTGGCCTTCGCCATGACCCAGCTCGGGCTGCGGCTCGAGGGCGTGGCCGCCGCCCTCGATCTCGAGGAAGGGCTCGCCTACCTGGACCGCCAGGCCAAGCGTCCGACGCTCCGGGGCGCCGGTCCCCACTCTGGACGTCGCGCATGAAGATGTGATGGCGGTCGGACACGTGACGAGAGCGCTCCGGCCGACGGATCAGGAGATCACGGTGCCGATCGCGTCGGACCTCGACATCGTCACCGCCCGCCAGTGGGGGCGGACGCTGGCATCCCAGCGCGGCTACTCGCCCACGGAGGCCACCCTGATCGCGACGGCGATCTCGGAGCTGGCGCGGAATATCGTGCTCTACGCCAAGCGCGGCGAAATCGTGCTGGCGAGCGCCAATGACGGGCCGAAACAGGGCATCGTGGTGGTGGCGCGCGACGAGGGCCCCGGGATCGCGGACGTGTCCCGGGCCATCGCCGACGGGTACTCCACCTCGGGCGGCCTGGGGCTGGGCCTGTCGGGCGTGCGGAGGCTGATGGACGAGTTCGAGATTTCCTCCGAGCTCGGCAAGGGCACCACGGTCACCATAAAACGGTGGAAACGCTGACTCACCCGGTCGAGTGGGGCGCCGCAACGTTCACGTTGGCGGGGCAGATCCAATCCGGTGACCGGTGTGTCGTCGCGCCGTCCGGGTCCGGCGTGCTCGTCGCGGCGATCGACGGGCTCGGACACGGGGCCGAGGCGGCGACGGCCGCCCGGCTCGCCGCCGGCGTCCTCGAACGCGATCCCCGGGAGTCGGTGATCACGCTGGTCCGGCGCTGTCACGAGCAGCTGCGCGAGACCCGCGGCGTGGTCATGAGCCTCGCCTCCTTCAATGCGCTCGACGAGACGATGACCTGGCTGGGTGTCGGCAACGTGCAGGGGCGGCTCGACCGGGCGAGCCGCGACGTGACGCCGTCGGCCGAGTTCCTGGTGCTGCGGGGCGGCGTGGTGGGGGGCCGGCTGCCGCGGCTGTTCGCGACGGTGTTCCCCGTGCAGCCCGGCGACACGCTGGTGTTCGCGACGGATGGGGTGACGCTTCCGCCCGCGCAGAGCGTGGTCCCGGGGATGGCGCCGCAGGCGATCGCGGAGCGCATCCTCGCCAGGCACAAGAAGGAGACGGACGACGCGCTGGTGGTGGTGGCGCGCTGGGTAGGGCTCCCGCGATGAGCGGGCGGACGCCGAAGCTGCTGGCCCGGTACACCGCGGCCTTGAAGGAGTACCTCGACGGCGGGGGGGAAGCCGCGCTGCAGCGCGCGTACGAGCTCGGCCGCACCGGGCTCGCCGACGGACTGGGTGTCCTGGAAATGGCGGCGCTCCACCATCAGGCGATGATGAAGGTCCTCCGGCCGGCGGGGACGTCCGGCTCAGGCCGCACCTCCGGCGATCTGCCCGGGGCGATCGCGGCGGCGGCGCAGTTCATCTCCGAGAGCCTCTCGCCGTTCGAGATGACGCACCGGGGATACCGGGAGACCAATGCGGCGCTCCAGGCCAGCGAGAAGCGCTATCGCGAGCTGTTCGAGAACGCGAACGATGTCGTGTTCACCACGGACCTCACGGGGGAGCTGACGTCCCTCAACCGGGCCGGCGAGAAGCTGACCGGCTACCAGCGGGACGAGGTGTCCTCCACGAAGTTCTCGGCGCTGGTGGCGCCGGAGCACCTGCCCATCGCCCGGGGCATCGTCGAGCGGACGGGGGCGGGCGGGTCCGAGCACACCCGCTACGAGATCAACCTCGTGACCCGGGACGGGCGGCGGGTCCCGATGGAGGTCCACACGTCGGTGATCTATCAAGACGGGCGGGCGGTCGGGATCCAGGGCATCGCGCGGGATGTGACCGAGCGCAAGCGCGCGGAGGAAGCGCTGCGGGGCCTGAACGAGCGGCTGGAAGAGGAGGCGAAGCGGATCGCCCACGCGCTCCACGACGAGGCGGGCCAGCTCCTCAGCTCGGTGCACCTCGCGCTGGAGGAGGTCGCGCGGGAGCTTCCCCCGGGGGCGGGCGCGCGCCTGCAGGCCGTCAAGGCCCTCCTCGAGCAGATGGAAGGCGAGCTGCGGCGGCTGTCCCACGAGCTCCGGCCAACCATCCTCGACGACCTCGGGCTCCTGCCGGCCCTGGAGTTCCTGGCGGACCGGGTGGCGAAGCGCAGCGGGCTGGCGATCAAGGTGAAGGGCTCGACGAAGGGGCGGCTGGCGCCGCCCGTCGAGACGGCGTTCTACCGCAGCGTGCAGGAAGCGCTCAACAACGTCGTGCGGCACGCGCAGGCGACGCGGGTGGACGTGGAAATCCGTCAAAAAGACGGCGCCGTGCAGTGTTCGGTCCGGGATGACGGCGCCGGGTTCGACGTCGCCGAGGTCCTGTCGCGCCGGGGCGAGCGCGGCATCGGCCTGATCGGCATCCGGGAGCGGGCGGGGGCCTTGAGCGGAACGTTTGCCATCCGGTCCACGCCCGGGCACGGCACCGAAGTCCTCATCACGATTCCTCTAGGGAGCGGAGATGTCGCTGCGAATATTGCTCGCTGACGATCACGGGATCTTCCGCCAGGGCGTGAAGGCGCTGTTGGAGCGCGAGGGCTTCCGCGTCGACGGCGAAGCCGCGGACGGCCACACGGCCATCCAGATGGCGGCGCAGTTGACGCCGGATGTCGTGGTGGTCGATCTGGCGATGCCGCTGTTGAACGGCCTCGATGCGGCGCGCGAGATCACCCGCGTGTCCCCCCGCACGCGAACGATCCTGCTCACGATGCATGCCGAGGACCCGTACGTGGCCCGGGCGCTGCAGGCCGGAGTCCGCGGATACGTGCTGAAGAGCCAGGCGGCGGAAGACCTGGTGCAGGCCATCCGCGAGGTCGCCCGGGGGGCGGTCTACCTGAGCCCCGGCGTCTCTCAGACCGTGGTCGAGGCGTACCTGACGAAGCGGGACCTCCCGACCGACCCGCTGACGCCTCGAGAACACCAGGTCCTCCAGCTCATCGCGGAAGGGAAGACGACCAAGGAGGTGGCCTCGCTCCTCGGGGTGAGCGTGAAGACGGCCGAGTCGCACCGCATGCGGATCATGACCAAGCTGGACATTCACGAGACGGCCGGACTCGTCCGCTACGCCATCCGGCAGGGCCTGGTTCGCCCCTAGGGCCTGCGTCGGGGGATCTCCCGCCGCCGCCGGCGGGGCGGGGAGGGAAGGGTTCCGGTCTCCCCCGGAGGCCTCCCGACCGCGTCAAGAATTTATCAAGGGTTTCCTCGCATGGGATTCAGGCATTTTCCCGATTGGTCCGCCATCAGATTTCGCTTACCGTACACTCGGACGAGGGATTCGCGCGACGCCGCAGTGTAAGATCAGGTAAATATCGGCGCAGATTGCGGTGGATATTCTCGGATAGCCGAACCGGCGTGGTACCGGGGCGTAAACGCCGGATACACTGTGCGCGAAAGGAGCGGTTCCATCGACGGGTCGCTTCGCGTCATTCTGGCCGATGACCATGTCATTTTCCGCCAGGGACTGAAGGGGCTCCTGGAGCGCGAAGGGTTCAATGTGGTCGGCGAGGCGGGCGATGGAGGGGAGGCCGTCCGGCTGGCGCAGGAGCACCATCCGGAGATCGCCATCCTCGATCTCGCCATGCCGGTCATGGACGGACCGGATGCGGCCGAGGAGATCGTCCAGGTGTCGCCGCAGACGCGATCGATTCTGTTGACGATGTACTCGGAGGAGCCGTACATCATCAAGGCCCTGCAGGCGGGAGTCCGGGGATACGTGCTCAAGACCCAGAGCGGCACGGATCTGGTGAACGCGATCCAGGAAGTCATGCAGGGCGGATTTTACCTCAGCCCGGGCGTGTCGCGCGCCATCGTCCAGGCGTATCTGGGCCGGAGCGAAGCGTCCTCCGGACAGCTGACGGCGCGGGAGCGGCAGGTGCTGCAGCTGGTCGCGGAGGGAAAGACGACGAAGGAAGTCGCGCAGCAGCTTGGGATCAGCGTGAAGACCGCCGACTCGCACCGGACCCGGCTGATGACCAAGCTCGGCATCCACGACACGGCCGGGCTCGTTCGCTACGCCATCCGCCAGGGTCTGGTCCGCCTCTAAACGGGTACCGCCCGCACGTTCTGCGGCGCCAACGCATGCGGACGCTGCGTGCTGCGGCGCTCCGGGCCCGCTCGGTCACACCCTTAGGGATTGTTCTCCGCAGGGTCTACCGGATTGCGTCTCACATCAACCCTTCTAAGATATCGCGTACAGCCTGCGGGCCGGGTTGCGCTCGAGACGCATGTGCGCTTTGCGCTGCCGGCGCATGCGCGGTGGCCGGGGGGTGCCGTGCAGAGGCTCCGGGAACACTGATGGAATTGCTGCGCGTGAAACTCCTTTCCGAACATGTGCGGCCCGCGGGCGGCACACGAAAAATCCACATTGCCGTTCACGCCTCCTACGCCTACCTCGCGGACCTCCTCGGGAAGGCCTTCGAAGGGCAGCAGGACGTCGAAGTCGTCGTCGACCCCACGATGGGGGACCGTGGGCCCCGCGAACGGCCGGCGCCGGCGGACCGGCAGCAGGCGGCGGCGGAGCCGCGGGGGACCTCGAGGCGGAAAGGCACGCGGCGGAGGCCGAAAGGCGAACAATCGGTAAAGCCGATCTCTCGGCCGCGCCCCGGTTCCACCTAGGAGGGGGTGGATCCGGCGATCCACCGGGTTCCCCCGATCTTGGGCCCAGCCTCGCTCGATTCTCCCAGAGGCATTGCCGGCGTCTCTGGCGGGGGTTTCCCGGATTTCTCAGGAGTTTTCCTCTTCGTGCCCCGGCCTCCTCCGGATTGATGACGCTCTTGCGGGGCGACTACCATTCAGTAGAGATTGTCTGTCGAGTCAATTGGAGGGACCGTTGTGCGGTCGTTGGGCGTCCTGATCGCCGAGGAGAAGGACATTGTCCGGGCGCGTCTTGCGGCGCAGCTCGAAGGCCTCGGCCACCGTGTCGTCGGCGTCGCCAGAGACGGCCGGACGGCGGTGACCAACGCCCGCGAGCTGCAGCCGGATCTCATGGTGCTGGATCTGCACCTTCCTCCCAATGACGGGATCGAGGCGGCGCGGGCGATCCTCACCAGGCAGGCCATCCCATCGATTCTGCTCACCGGCTACGGCGCCGCGGACCTCGTCAGGCGGGCCCAGGAGGCCGGGGTCCTTGCCTATTTGACGTGGCCGGTCGATGCCAGATCGCTGGGAGCCACCATCGAGACGGCGCTGACCCGCTACCGCGAACTCGGGATCCTGTGCGAGCAGGATGGGGATCTGCAGCGGGCGCTCTGCACCAGGATCGTGGTGGAGCGGGCGAAGCGGATGCTGATGCGGCGCCTCCGGGTTGAAGAAACAGCCGCCTTCGATTACCTGCTGCGCTATAGTCTGAGCACGGGGCGGCCCATGAGGGACGAGGCGGCCGACCTGCTCACGGCTGAGGACTTGTGGTTTGGGAAGGCCCAGATCGTGCAGTGCGTGAACGTCGTGCTGCGTGCGCTCGCGCAGCGCGGGGCGTTGGGGCCTTCGCAGGCCGCCTGATTCTCCGCAGGCGACGGCCGCGACCGGTTCGCGCAGGGACACAGAAATGGGCGGGGCGATGGAGCCGCCGGCGATCTCCTTCGTGACTGCAGATCCCGGTGCCGGCGGCGGGACCCCCAGCAGCGATTCCAAGAGCGTTCGTATCGTGGTCCCCTGGTCCCGCGCCTATCTCGCGCCTCTGCTGGCCAAGGTGTTTGAAGGACGTCGAGACGTCGAGATCGTTGTCCGTCCGCAGCCCGATGAGGCGGAGCCAACACAGCGGCCGGAAGCGATGAAGCGGCCGAAGGAAGAAGCCATCGAGATCGAGTTCAGGGAGTCGGTTCGGGCCGAGGCGGCTCGGGGACTCATCACGCCGCGCTCAGGAAACGGTGCAGGCCGGGCCTGATAAATCCCCCCGCGAGAGGCGCCCGTGCCTTGTGGAAGATGAGGGTTTTCCCCCGTTAGGAGTCGAGATTTCACCCGATTCCGATTCAGGTTTGCGGTCCCTATCCTTGGTGGCGTAATGAGTCCCGGGTTGACATGAGGGCCCTCACCCCGCAAAAGGCGTGGAGCCGGTCCCGGGTACAAAGGCACTAGTGAAGGTCCGGTTGGGGTGGGGGCCCTCGCCATCGTGGTCCGGTGGGGGACGCGTTGCCGCGCACACACAGTCTCTGGGTAGCGGGCGAGGGGGAGGACACCATTCTGGCGGTCCGTGTGTCTGAGGACGTCGAAGTCCTGAAGGCGACGGATCTCGAACCTGCGCTGGCGGCCGAAATGAGCCGGCTTGATGAGGAAGGACGAAGACTGCAGCTTGAGGCATCGCGCCTGGCGCTGGAGTCGCGGCCGGAGTACGAGGCATGGTTTGAGGCAGGGTTGCTGCTCCGGCGGGCGAGCGATCGGCTGGCGAAGATCGTTCGGAGGCTCCGCGACAATGGGCGGACTGCCGGGCTTTCAGACATCCGTTCGCCCCTAGGAGCGGTTTGACGGGGGGCAAGAATGCAGGGTTTTCCCTGGTATGCATCAGGCGTTCACCTGGTTCCGACCACAGATCTGCGCGTTTATCCTCTAGCTGTGATCACCAGGCCGAAGGGGTCGAGGCCGGCCCTGAGGGGATGAAGAGGCGGCCCGGTGGTTCGCTTGGAGCGTAGGAGCCCATCCCACAACGAGGCGCCGGGCGAGCAACCAGACGAGAGGGCAGAAACCGAAAGGGCGGAGCCTTGCCACACACGGCAACCTGGGAAATAGGGCACAGCGGCGGGCTCACCATGATCGACGGCCGGGAGCCGGCGGGGTTTCCCGGCGCCGAGGCCGGCGCGGGCGCGCGAACCGGCGTCGACGGGACGGCGCCGGGTGGCCTGCGGTGGCATGCGCTCTGGACGAGAAGCCACTGCGAGCGGTTGGTGTGGGACCAGCTCGCCGCGAAGGGGTTCGACGTGTTCCTGCCGGCGGTTGATGTCTGGTCGCGGCGCACCGGGATCCGCCACCGCATCCAGGTCCCGATGTTTCCCGGCTACCTCTTCGTTCGCCACGCCATGGACAAAGAGAGTTACATCGAGATGCGAAAGGCGAGGGGGCTCGTCGGCATCCTGGGCGAGCGATGGGATGCGCTGGCGGTGGTCCCGGACCGCGAGGTCGAGGCCATTCAGCGGGTGGCGCGCTCGCGCGTCCCGGTGATGGCGCACCCACACCTGCGCGAAGGACAGCGCGTCCGCGTGACCTGCGGGCCCCTCGCCGATGTGGAAGGCATTCTGGCGCGGCAGGAGCCCCACCGAGGGGTGCTCGTCCTCTCCGTGGAGTTGCTCAGGCGCAGCGTCGCCGTCGAGGTGGACTGCACGTGGGTCGTTCCGGCCTGACGTCGCGGCCGCGGGGACGGGGCGGCCGCCGGTCATCGGGCGCAGTCCGAGGGAGTCCGAGATGATGCAGAACGCAAACGCGGGTCACGCAGCCTCCGGCCTGGAATGGGCGCGGGCGGTCTGGCACCGGCGCAAATGGCCGGCCCTGGTGGCCTTCGTGGCTGTGCTCGCGGCGACCGTCGGGGTGACGGGGAACCTCCCGAATGTCTACGAATCCGCGGCCACGGTGCTCGTGGAGCACCAGCAGGCGCCCAAGAGCATTGCCGGCGCGCCGGCGGACAACGGCGGGGACGCCTGGCTCCGCGTCAGTGAACTGGAGACCTGGCTCCGCACCATCATCCAGCACGTCCTGAGCCGCTCGCAGCTGTCCGACCTGATCACCCGGTTCGATCTCTATCCGGACGTGCGGCGGACGGCGGGCATGGACGCGGCGGTGGAGCGCATGCGCCGGGATGTCCGGTTCCAGTTCAAGGGCGTCCGGCAGCCGACCGGAGACGACGCGACCATCGCGTTCAGCCTGAGCTATCGGGGGCGCGATCCCGGGACGGCGGCGCGTGTCGCCAACGCCCTCGCGGTGCTCTATGTCGAGGAGAACTCGAAGATCCGCCAGCAGCAGACGGCCGGGACGGCCGAATTCCTGCGGGCTCAGCTCGACGGCGCCCAGCGGGACCTGGAACAGCAGGAGCAGCGGATCGCCGAATTCAAGGTGCGCCACAACGGTGAGCTCCCGGAGCAGCAGGCGGCGAACCTGGCGGCGCTGGGAGCCCTCAACCAGCAGTTGATCGTCAACATCCAGCGGCGGGACACGCTGGCCAGGCAGCGGTTGGAGATCCCCGGCGTCGCCGGCGACACCATCTCCGCGCGGCTCGCCAAGCTCCATCAACAACTCGCCGACCTGCGCGCGAAATACACCGACCAGTATCCGGAAGTCGTGCGGGTCAAGGAGGAAATCTCCGCCCTCGAACGGCACGTGGCCTCCGACGGCGGGAGGCGGGCGGCCGGGGAGGACGCGACCGGGGGGCCGCTGGTGAAGGACCCCGCGGTGGAGTCCGAGCTCGCGGCGCTGCGCACCGACGAGCAGGGGCTCCGCGGCCAGATCGCCGCCTATCAGCAGCGGATCGAGAACACCCCGGTGATCGGGCAGGAGCTTTCGCAGCTCACACGCGACTACACGGCCGCGACCGAGCTCTACCAGACGCTGCTCCAGCGCTACGAAGGCGCGCAGCTGGAGGAGCGCATGGGCCAGCGGATGCAGGGCGATCAGTTCCGGATCCTGGACCCCGCGGTGGCGTCGCGGGTGCCGGTGGCTCCCAAGCGGTTCCTGCTCCGGTTGATCGGCCTGCTGCTCGCCGCGGGAGCGGCGGTGGGGGCGGCGCATCTGGCGGAGATCGCCGATACCTCGTTTCACGGGCTCGATGATCTGCGGGCGTTCACCAGCGTTCCGGTGCTGGCGAGCATTCCTCCGATCATCACGGCGGCCGATCTTGTCCGCCGCCGCCGCCGGGCCGGCCTGACCGTGCTCGCGGCGGCGCTCGGCGTCGCCGCCATCGCCGGCGCCCTGTCCCACCTCGCCCACTCCAACGCGGCGCTGATCAATCTGCTGGCCGGAGGGGGCATGTGACGGCGCCCGCGGCTCCCGGGGCCGCAGAACGCCGATCGGTGAGGAGGCCGTCATGACGCACACCATGACCCAGCTCTCCACGGCGGGTGATCAGCGCGAGTGGCGCAGGATGGATGAGCATCTGGTGAGCCTTGTCGATGCCACGTCGTACGAGGCCGATCAGTACCGGACGCTGCGCCACGCGCTGGAGCGGACGCACGCCACGAAAAAGGTGATCGCCGTCACCAGCGCCCTGCCCGGCGACGGGAAGACGACGACGGCGATCAATCTGGCCGGGGTCCTGGCCCAGGCGCCCGACGCGCGCATCCTGATCGTCGATCTCGATCTGCGGACGCCGGCGGTGGGAGACCGCGTGGGGCTGATCGCGCCGAGTCCCGGCCTGGTCGACCTGGTGTTCGATCCCGCCCTCACGCTGGACGGCGTGGTGCGGCGGCACCCCCAGTTCCGCCTGGCGGTCCTGCCGGCCGGCCGGGCCCTGACGGTGCCGTACGAGGTGCTGAAATCCCCGCGGCTGGGCGAGCTCCTTCAACTGGCGACCCGGCAGTACGACTACGTGATCCTGGATACGCCCCCTCTGGCGGCGGTGCAGGACGCGCGCCTGATCGCCGACTGGGTGGACGGCTTCGTGATGGTCGTGGCGGCGCACCGGACGCCGCGGGGGCTCCTCGAGGACGCCCTGAACGTGATGGACCCGGCCAAGCTCATCGGCCTCGTCTTCAACGGGGCCGAGCGCCGGCGCTCCGACTATTACCACGGCTATTACTACTATGGGTCCTCGCAGGGCGGCCGGCGGGCGACCGGGTGGTGGCGGACCGGGAACGGGCGCGGGAACGGGAACGATCATGCCCCGCAGCCGTCGGTGCTGAACAAAGCCGTGCACGCGGTCCTGGGGTCGCGATGGCGCTGATTCTCGCCCTCATCGACGGCGGCTCGGTCCTCGTCGTGGCCGGCGCGGCGCTCCTGATCTGGGCGCACCCCCTCGCCGGCCGGGTCGATGGGCTCACCGTGCTGACGATGGCCGCGGGGTTCTCGCTGTGCTTCCTGCTGGCGTTCGGCTTCGCCGACCTCTACAACTTCCGGGTGATCCGGAGCTTCGATGCGCTGCTGGGGCGGGTGCCCCGCGCGCTCCTGGCGGCCTTCCCCGTGGTGATCGTGTTCTCGATGCTGGTCCCCAGCGCCCGGTTCGCGGGGGACGTGCTTGGGTCGAGCGCCCTCGTCGTGGTCGGGGTCGTCTTCGGGCCGTTCCTGCCGATCCGCGCGATCGCGTACTGGCTGCTGAGAAGCCGCCGGTTCGCCGAGCGCCTGCTGATCGTGGGCGGGAGCCCTCTGGCCCGCAAGCTGGTAGGGGAGATCGAGATGCGGCCCGACTGCCGGTATGTCGTCGCCGCCGTGGTCGACGACGAGAACGAGAACGTGGGGCGCGTCATCGAGGCCATCCGGCCGAACCGCATCGTCGTCGCGCTCACCGGGTGGCGGGGACGCCTGCCGCGCTGCCGGCTCGTGGAGTCGCTGGCAGAGTCGCTGGCGCGCGGGATCCTGGTCGAGGACGTCGTCGATACCTACGAGCGCCTGACCGGCCAGCTCGCCCTCGAAGCGCTCTCGCCCAGCGGCGTCATCTTCTGCCGCGACTTCCGGACCACGCGTCTGCAGAGCGCGGTGGCGCGGGCGTTCAGCTTCCTCGCGTCGGCGATCGCCCTGCTCGTTCTGGCCCCCGTCATCGGGCTGATCGCCCTCCTGATCAAGCTCGACTCCCCGGGGCCCGTGTTCTTCATCCAGGAGCGCGTGGGGTTGTCGGGCCGGCCGTTCAGGCTGATCAAGTTCCGCACCATGCACCCGGGCCGCCGGTCGGACTCCGAGTGGGCGGCCGACAACCGCGATCGGATCACGCGCCTCGGCCGGTTGCTCAGGCAGTTCAAGGCCGGCCACTCACTGCTCGATGAGCTGCCGCAGCTCCTCAACGTCCTCCGCGGAGACATGAATCTCGTCGGCCCGCGGCCCCACACGATGAAGGACCTCGAGATGATGATCCTGGCGGCCCGCAACCTGAGCGAGATCTCGGGCGATGCGATCCCGTACTATTCGCTGCGGTGCTCCGTCAAGCCGGGGCTGACCGGGTGGGCGCAGGTGCGGTACCGGTACGCGAACACCCTCGAGGAGGAGATGGAGAAGATCCGCTACGATCTCTACTACATCAAGCACCGCTCGCTCTGGCTCGACGTCCGCATCCTCTTCGAGACGCTGAAGATGCTGCTCTCCGGCGGCGAGCTGGACGCGCCCGCGGCCCGCCCGGTGGCGGCGGACGAGGGCATGCCGGTCCCCGCGGAGCGGCGGGCGGGGATCCGGGTCGACGACCGCGTCCCGGCGCTCGCGGCCGTCCGCGGCCCCGAGGGATCGCAGGGGACCTGGCCCGAGCCGGAGCCGGGTCCTTAGGGGGGCGTCTAGACCGGCCGGCGTGACCGATCCGCCCTCGCCGGCTGGGTGCGCGTGGCGATGGCCCGAGCTCACAGACGGCACACACCGCTTCCCGAGGCGACCGCGCTCGATCTCCGCTACGGCCTCCTCGCCCTGGCGTATCTGGCGATGATCTTCTGGCTCACCTCGCGCCCGGAGCTGGGGATCGCCGCCCACGATCTCGGGGTCCGGCTCGCGCGCAGCCTCCACCACGTCCCGCTGTACGCCGGCCTCGGGTTCTTCCTCCTGCAGGCCATCTCGCGGGGCGAGGCGCTGGCGGGGCAGCGGCTGAGGCGCGCCGCGTTCACGTTCGTCGGGGCCGGGGCGTTCGCGGCGCTCGCCGAGTGGCATCAGGTCTACGTGCCGGGGCGGGATCCGTCGCTCACCAATTTCCTGCTGGATCTGGTCGGGATCGCGGGGGTGCTGCTCGTGTGCTGGCTCGGCACGGAAGGCGACAAAGGAGTGGGCGGTGGCTCCTAGCGCGGGCGCGGAATGGTGGCGGCCCGCGGCCGCGCCCGGGGTCGGGACGGCCGGCGCGCCCGCCAAGGACAGCGTCGTGCCGTTCGCGGCGCTCCTGGTGTTCACCGGCCTGCTGTTCCTCGCGCCTCAGACGTTTGTGCCGGGATTCGGCCGCCTGCGCATGGCCCTCCCTGTGGGCGCCTTTGCCATCCTGGCGCACTGCTGGACCCGATTCGCCGGGGGGCGCCCGATCATGCGCAACTCGCGCGAGATGTGGCTGGTGGGCGCGCTGCTCGCCTGGTCCGTGGTGACCCTCCCCGTGTCCAGCCTGCCGGAATTCAGCGAGAAAGTGCTCCTCGACGAGTATCTCAAGGTGGTGGGCGTGTTCTGGCTGTTCGGCAACATCGTGACCACGCTCGGGCGGCTGCGCATGGTGGCGTGGGCGTTCACGCTGACGGCCGTGCCGCTGGCCGCCACCGGCGTGTGGGACTTCTTCTCCCACCGCGTGGTGCAGACGGGCCTCGGCCTCGATCGTATCGTCGGCTACGACTCGCCGTTGACGGCGGACCCCAACGATCTGGCGATGGTGTTGAACCTGATCCTGCCCCTGACGGTCGGGCTCTTCCTGATCAGCCGCCGGCGGGCGGCGCGTCTCCTGCTGGCCGGCCTCGTCGCGCTCGAAGCGGGCGCCGTCGTCTTCACGTTCTCGCGGGGCGGCTTCCTGACCCTGGCGGCGCTCTTCGTCATCTACCTGCGGACGCTCAACAAGACGGGCGAGTGGAAGTGGGCGGTCGCCGCGCTGCTGCTGGCGGTGGCGGCGGTCCCGCTGCTGCCCCGAACGTACGTGGACCGTCTCAGCACGATCGCCAACATCAATGCCGATACGACAGGGTCCGCCCAGGAGCGGCTGGACAACAACCGGATCGCGCTGGCCTTTGTGCTCAGCCACCCTCTCGCCGCCGCCGGGCTCGGGATGAACGGCCTCGTCATCTACCAGCTCCACCAGGCGGAGGGGAAGCCGGCCCGCCTCCTCTGGGTCCACAACACGTTCCTGGAATACGCCGTGGATCTCGGGTGGTTGGGGTTGGGATTGTTTCTCCTGCTGCTCGTGAGCTGCTATGGGTGCGCCGTGCGCGTCCGCGGCCGATGCGCGGGCGCCCCGGCGCAGCGGGACCTGGCGGTGCTGGCCGAGGCGATCCGGATCTCGATCGTGGGCGGCGTCGTGAGCGCGTTTTTCCTTCCCGCGGCCTATCAGCCCTACCTGTACTACATCACCGCGCTCGGGGCGGCGACCGCCGCCGTGTACGAGGCCGAGGCGCGCCCCGCCGCCGGAACGGCGGCCGGCGCCCGCTCGGCCGCGCTGGCGCCGGTGGGATGATGGCGGACGCGCATCGCGCCGCCGGGGCCGGCTGATGCTGTTCAACAGCCTGGGATTTCTGTACGGGTTTCTGCCGGCCACCTACCTGGCGTTCTGGCGCGTCACGGGAAAGGCGCAGCGGTGGATGGTCCTGGCGATCGGCGGGTACGTCTTCTATTCGTTCTGGAATTACAAGTTCTGCGCGCTCATGCTGTTTTCCACGGGCGTCAGCTACCTGGCCGGGCTGGCGCTGCTCCGCTGGCAGAGTCCCAGACTCCGGCGGTGGTGTGTGGTGGTCCCGGTCTGCGCGGATCTGGCGGTGCTGGGGTTCTTCAAGTACGGCAACTTCATGGCGGGGAACATCAACGCGGTCACGTCCTGGCTCGGCGGCCGATCATCGCTCCCCATTCTCGATATCGTGCTGCCGGTGGGCATTTCGTTTTACACGTTCCACACCATCACCTATGTCATCGATGCCTATCGGGGGGTCATCACCCCCACGCGAAACTTCTTCAAGTATGCGGCGTACGTCTCGATGTTCCCGCAGCTGGTGGCCGGTCCCATCGTCCGCTACCGGCAGATCGAGCAGGATTTCGAGAACGTCGATCGCGCGCACGAGACCGCGAACGCGGACACCGGGTGGTCGTTCTTCGTCGTCGGGCTGGTGGAAAAAGTCCTCATCGCCGACACCATCGCGTCCATCATCGATCCGGCGCTGGCGCGGTACTCGCAGCTCTCCACGGTCGACGCCTGGTTGGTCGTGCTGGGCTTCGCCTATCAAGTGTACTTCGATTTTGCGGGGTACAGCGATATGGCCGTCGGCCTGGGCCATCTGTTCGGGTTCCGCATTCCTCAGAACTTCAACTCGCCGTACAAGTCGGCGGACATCGCCGACATGTGGAGGCGCTGGCACATCTCGCTGTCGTCGTTTTTCCGCGACTACCTCTACATCCCGCTGGGGGGCAGCCGGGGCGGGCGGCTCCTGACGTACCGAAATTTGATGTTCACGATGGTGCTGTGCGGGCTGTGGCACGGCGCGAGCTGGATCTACGTCGTCTTCGGCGCCTACCAGGGGCTGCTGCTCATCCTGAACAGCATGGTCAAGGGGACCTGGGAGCGTCTGCCGCTCGCGGCCCGCCGGATCGGGACGTTTGGCTTGTGGGTGGTCGGGCTGGCGATCTTCCGGTCGACGGGGTTTCCCATGGCCGGCGCAATGTTGCAGAGGATGTTCACCTGGCACGCCGGAACCACAGGGATCGTCGGCGGGACCGTCCTGATCGGCATGCTGACCGTGGCCGCGGGCCTCGCGCACTTTGCGCCGAACTCGTTCGAGATGCACCACCGGTGGTCGCCGGGATGGGTGGGCGCCATGGCCGTCCTGTTCGGGCTGGGGCTCTTTATGCTCTACGGGTCGCGGCCGGCGCCGTACCTGTATTTCCAATTCTGAGACGAGCGATGGGACAGCCGACAACGCACCGTCCGGTCTGGCGCCTGGGGCGCGTGATCCCGTGCCTGCTGGTCGTCGTGTTCCTGGCGGATCTCGTCTCGCGCGTTCCGTCCATCGACCCGCTGACGTTCCGGGCCTGGGAGGCCATGTCGCGCAACCGCCCGCCGGGCGCGGCCTTCGAGCCCAACCGCCGCTATGTCAACGCGCGGGCGTATGGGGATCTCGCGTCGTTCGGGAATCTCCCGGCGATGCGGCAGTACCGGCCCGAGGTCTTCACCACGGACGCGCTCGGATTTCGAAATCCCCCGCACGTCCTGGGAGGGGAGGTCAGCGCGATCCTGATCGGAGACTCGTTCGCCGTGGGGTCCGGGGTGAGCGACGACGAGACGCTGTCCTCGAGGCTGACGAAGATCACCGGGTGTGTGGTCTACAACGCCGGGAGCGACCTGGGGCGCGTCGTCCCCAAGGAGGTGCTGGCGCTGGCGCGCCGGCTCCACCTGCGAAACCACCTGGTCATGCGCCTGTACGCGGAGGACGCGGCGGTGCCGCCGATGCCGACCCGCCGGGAGCGGCTGTTGTGGGACCTCGAAGCGCGGATGCCCGCCCGCCTGCGCGCCCTGATCGGCCGGCTCAGGGGCCTGGCCGCCGTGGGCCCGCTGCAGGTGCTGAGCGGGCGCGCCGTGAAGGCCCTGGAGGACGACAGGATTCTCCCCAACCGGTATGCCGGCTATGTCGTGCGGGCGACCCTGGACAACGGGGACCCGATGCTGTTTCAGGCGTCGGAGGTGAACAACTTCTACCGCCGGCGCGAGGTCAGGCTGGACTACTGGCAGTGGCTGCGGGACACGCTGCGGCCGGCGGGCTTCGATCTGCTGGTGGTCCTGGTGCCCAGCAAGTACACGGTGTACCGGCCGTTCCTGGTGGATCAGCGGCCTGGGCCGGGGGCGGGGGCGGACTATCTCGATCGTCTCGAGCAGGACCTGCGGGCGGCGGGAATCCCCGTCCTCAACCTGACGCCGCTCATCTCGGCGGAGGCGGCGCGCGACCTGCGGCACGACCGGTATCTCTACTGGCTGGATGATATCCACTGGAACGCGCGCGGGATCGCCCTGGCGGCCGGGGCGATCCGAGAGCGCTGGCCCCTCGCCGACGCGCCCTGCAGCACCACCCTCTCGCGGGCGGTTGAGAAGCCGTAGGCCGTGGCGCCGATCGAGGTCGTTGGGCCGGGTTCGCTGCACAAAGAACTCCCGCCGGACAGGGAGCGGCCCCCGGGCGGCATTCGGGCGATGGCGGCGAGGCCGGTGACCGTCATCCAGCGCCTCGCCGAACTCGACGGGCTCGCGGAGGCGTGGGACGCGCTGGCGGAGCGATCAGGTCTGCCCATGCAGGATTACGGATGGGCCCGGGCCGCCGCGGCGAGCTTCGCCGCGGAAGGGCGGCTGCACATCGTGGCGGTGGGAGTCCCGCCGGCCATCACGGCGGTCGCGCCGCTCGCCTGGAGCCGGAGCGATGACGGGGGTCTGGAGATGATCGGCGTGAACGAGCTGGGGGAGCCGATGGATTTCCTCTATGCCACCCCCTCGGCCCTGGCCGCCCTCACCGACGCGCTGGCGCGGGTGAGAGGCTACCTCGCCTTGAATCGGATGCCGGCCGCGTCCTCCGCGCTCGCCGCCCTGCGGCGCTCCTATCGAGGGCGAGGCAAGGTGTTCTGCCACCAGGTCGGCGGCTGGCCGTGGATTCCGCTCGATGCCCAGTGGACGGACCCGGAGCGGCAGCTCAATCCCGGCCGCCGCTCCGATCTCCGGCGCGCGAGGCGGCTCGCAGAAAAGCAGGGGCCCATCTCGGCGGAAGTGGTGTTGCCGACGCCCGAAACCCTGGAGCCGCTGCTCGACGAGGCGTTCCGCGTCGAAGCCGCCAGCTGGAAGGGGAGTGAGGGCACCGCGCTCGTGAGCGATCCGACCAGGGAACTGTTCTACCGCCGGTACGCGGACGCGGCCTGCAAGCAAGGCAACCTGCTCGTGTGCCTGCTGCGCATCGGCCAGCAGGTGGCGGCCATGCAGATCGCGGTCACGTCGGGGGGGCGCTTCTGGCTGCTGAAGATCGGCTATGATCATGCGTTCTCCCGCTGCTCGCCCGGCGTGCTGCTGATGCTCGAGACGATCCGGTACGCCGTGGCGCGCGGTCTGCACTCCTATGAGTTCCTCGGCTCCGAGGAGCCGTGGACGAAGATGTGGACCAGCCACGTGCGACCCTGCGTGTCGGTGCGGGCATACCCCGCCAGCCTCCCCGGCATGTCGGCGCTCGCGGCCGAGGTCGGCAGGCTTGCCCGCCGGAGGCTCGCCCGTCTGTTTCGGCGGGCGCCATGAGCACCGCGCTGCGGCGTATGCTGCGGGCGTGCTGGGTGCCCCTGGCCGCGCGCGCGGCGCGCGGCTATGTCGCGGGCCCGGGCCTCAGGGACGCCCTCGAGACGGCCGGCCGGCTGTCGCGTCAGGGGTTCACCGGGACGGTCTGCTACTGGAACGGAGACGACGACAGCCCTCGGCGCATCGCGGACGAATGCGTATCCGCCCTCGCCGGGCTGGCGGGGGAAGGGTTGAACTGCTCCCTCTCGGTGAAGGCCCCGCCGCTCGGGTTCGCCCGCCACCTGTTCGCGGAGATCGTCGGGGCCGCCCGGGAGGGCGGTCTGGCCGTCCACTTCGATTCGCTGGCTCCGGACGCATGCGACGACACCTTCGCGCTGATCGCCGAGGTGCTGGCGAGCTATCCAAGGCTCGGCTGCACCCTTCCCGGCCGCTGGCGCCGCAGTCTCCGCGATGCGGACCTGGCGGTGGATCTGCGGTTGAGTGTGCGGGTGGTCAAAGGGCAGTGGGCCGACCCGGACGCCCCCGACCTCGACCTGCGCGCGGGGTTCCTGGCGGTGATCGACCGCCTGGCGGGTCGGGCGTCGCATGTCGGCGTGGCCACCCATGATGCCCCGCTGGCGCGCGAAGCCCTCCGCCGGCTGCGCGGCGCCGGCACGCCCTGCGAACTGCAACTGCTGCTGGGGCTGCCGGCCGGGCCGTCGCTGCGCGAAGCCGCGGCGGCGGAGGTGCCGGTGCGATTCTACGTGCCGTACGGCCTGGCCTACCTGCCCTACGCCCTCTCCAGGGCGCTGCACAACCCCCGCATGGTCTGGTGGGTCGTCCGCGACCTGTTGCGGGGCGGGTCCTCGCTCCTGCCGGACGAGGGGCGCCCGGCCGTGGGACCGCGGGACGTGCGATGCGAGAGACTCTGATCGACGCGTCCCGGCCCGCCGGACGGACCGATCCCGCCGGACGGGAGTTCTATGCGCACTACGAGTGGTGCCTGAATCCGGTCCTGTCCCTGAGCGACCTGTTCCTCCGGCTCCGGGAGGAACTGGATCGCCGGGATGATCTTCCCGCCGGCTGGCAGCGGGACGAGAGCGGGATCAACCTCTACCTGTTCGTCTGCGCGATCGCCTGTACGGTCGATGACTATCTGGCGTGGCGGCCGTGGAACCTGGCCGCGATCGCCGCCCGCGTCCCCCGCGCGCGATCCCTCGCCGGGCTGGCGCAGTCGCTGCTGAACCTGCCCTGGTCGGCCCGAAGCCTGATCGGGGATCGCGCGATTGCCCGGTGGCGGCAGAGGTGGGGCCGCTGCGTGGATCTCGTGTGCGACATCCTGGTCGGGCAGGAGGGCGGGCAGGCCGAAACGGCGCCGGCCGCCCGCCGGTGGGGCGAGCTGCGCACGATGGTGCGGGCGCTCACCGGCGCCCGGCTGCCGGACCGGGTGCTGCGGCAGCGGATGCGCCTGCCGGAAGGATTCCGCTGTCAAGACCTGACGCACCACGACGTCATCTCCCTGGCGCGGCGGTTCGCGGCCGGCCGGCCGGGCCCCGGGCAGGGGGCGGCGATCATCGGCCCCCGCACGGCGGGCGCCTACCTCGCGCCGCTGGTCAAGGCCTACCTGTCGGCCCAGGGCTGGCGCGGCGTCTCCTGGATGACGATCCGGCCGAAGACGGGGCTGTCGTGGCGGGAATGGCGCGATCTGCGGCGGGCCGCCCGCGGCGGCGCCCCTCTCCTGCTGGTCGACGACTATCCCAGCACCGGGACGACCTTCGGGCTCATGCTCGACCTGCTCAGACGGCTGGGGGTGCCGCTCGAGCGGATCACCGTCGCCGCCCCCCGCCACCCGGCCGAACCCGCCGGGCCGCTGCTCAAAGACCCCGGAGCCTCCCAGGGGGTCGCCGTGATCCGGCTGGAGCCGGGCGAGCTCTACAAGGCCCGCCGGCTCGATCCGGCGGCGGCCGGATCGTTGATCCGCGAGTGCTACCCCGGCTGGGACGACGTCCAAATCCAGGAGCGCGCCGCCGTCGACGCGGTCAACGCGCGGCTGTGGGCGCGCTACCCCGACGGCTTCCAGGTCCGGCTGAAGCGGCTGTTCTCGGTCCGGCTCACCGCCGCCGGCGGGCATCCCGTCGAGCGGTACGTGTTCGTCAAGAGCGTGGGATGGGGATGGCTCGGGTATCACGCGTATATCATCGGGACGCGCATGAGCGACTGCGTGCCGGACGTGGGGGGGCTGCGCGACGGCCTGCTCCTGACCGAATGGGTGGGAGACCCCGGCCGGACCCGGGCCGGCCTGCCGGGGAGCGACCGGGTGCGCGTCCTGGCGTCGTACATCGCGAAGCGGGTCCGGCGGCTGCGCCTCGGCGAGGATCCCTGCGTTGACAGCCCGGGGTATCGCTGGAACGGGTGGGACGAGATGGTCGTGCTCCTGCGCGGCGCGTACGGCCGCCGGATCGGCCGCCTGAAGCATCGGGCCCTCCGCGAGCGCCTCGGGCGGTACGTGACCCCGGTGCCGGCGGTGGTCGACGGCCGGATGCGGCCCGAGGAGTGGATCGAGACGCCGGCCGGCGCCCGAAAGGTGGATTTCGAACAGCACAATTTCGGCGGAGCGGAGAAGGACATCGTCGACCCGGCATGGGACCTGGCGTCGGCCATCTTCGAGTTCGGGCTGTCCGCGCAGGAAGAACGGGACCTCTTGCACACCTATGCGCGCGAGAGCGGCGATCACACGGTCTTCGATCGCATCCTCCTCTATCAGCTGCTGTGCGGCGCCCACCACATGCGCGACGCCCGGGCCCGGCTGGCCCGCGCGCGCGCCGGCCCGGAGCGGGAGCACTGGAATCGACGCTACCTCCGCGCCCGCAACTTCTCCGTCTACCGGATGAGCCGCGGCCTGTGCGAATCCCTGCGGCGCCAGACCAGGTGGTCCAGGCGGCTGTTCTTCCTCGACCTCGACGGGGTCTTCGACTGCGAGCGGTTCGGCTTCCCCCACACCACGCCGAGCGGCCTGGCCGCCCTGGACCTCCTGCGCGCGCACGACGTCTCCGTCGTCCTGATGACCGGCCGGAGCGTGGAGCACGTCCGCGACTACTGCGCGGTCTACGGCCTGCCCGGCGGCATCGCCGAGTATGGGAGCGTGTTCGTGGACGCGGCCGGGGGGACCGAGCGGCCGCTGATCGATCCCGAGGCGGCCGAGCAACTCGCCCGGTGCCGGGACGCGATCACAGGGATGCCCGAGGTGTGTGTGGACGAGGGCTATCGGTACTCTGTTCGGGCGTACCGCTGGCGCGGCGCGGACACGGCCGGACTCGGCGTGGACGAGGCCCGGGCGTTTCTCGGCCGGTGCGGGTACGACAGGCTGACCGTGATCGCGAGAGCGGAAGACACGTACATCGTCCAGAAGGGGATCTCCAAGGGCTCGGCGCTGCGCGCCGTCAAGGAGTACCTGGGCTGCCCCCACGAGCCCGCCGCGGCCATGGGCGACTCCGAGCAGGACCGCGACGCGCTGGAGCTGGCCGAATGGAGCTACGCGCCCGCCAACTGCGCGCCGGCCGTCCGCGAGCTCGCCGGGCGGGGCCGGTGCCGCGTGATGCGCCGGCCCTGGCAGCAGGGGCTGCTGGCCGCCGCGCGCGACATGCTCGCCCGGGGCGCCGCCCCCAACGGGAGCCCCCCCGCGCCCCGCCCCGATGGGGATGCCGATGACCTGCTTCGCGTCCTGTCGCGCGTTTCGGAGCGCCCGCCGCTGCGGCAGTTGCTGGCCGTCCTGGACCGGCGAAGGCTGTAGCCGATGACGAGCCCGCGCATGCCCGGTGTGGCCGACGGGTCTCCGCCTTCGTCCGAGCCTGCGCGCAGGCCCCTGGAGACCGCCCTGCTCGACACGGAGTGGAATTTCTATCGCGCGTACCCCTGGTGCCTCAACGCCTTCCCGAGGCTGCGCGAGGTGATCGGGTTTCTGAAAGGGGAGCTGCTCCGTTTGGATGAGGTCGGCGAGGACTGGCAGCGCGCCGAAGTGATGACCAACGTGTTTTTGTTCTCGTGCGCGATTGCGGATACCGTCGATGACTACATGCTCGGAGAGCGGTTCGATTTCTCTCAGGCGGCGGCCGCCGCCCCTCCGCTCGGCCCCGGCCTGCGGGCGCTCGACGCGGTGTCGAGGGCGCTGGGGCGGGTCCGCGAACGGCGGCTCGGCCGGCTGCGGGCCTGGAGGGACGCCTGGGGGGACGCCGTCGAGGCGTTCCTGAGAGTCTTGGTCGCCGGGGAAGGGGCGGACCGGGCGGCGCCGGCGCCGGCCCGAGCCCGGTTGGCGTCGCTGCTGGGCGCCGGTCTGCCCGCCGGAGTGCTGCGGCGCCGCCCGAGAGTGCCATCGGCATTCCGCACCGAGGACCTCACCCATGTCGACGTCCTGGCCCTTGGACGCCGGTTCACCGCGGCATTCCCCGACCGCCGGCGGCCGCTGCTGGTGGTCGGGCTCCGCACGGCGGGTTCGTGTTTTGCCCCGCTGCTGTGCGCCTCGCTCGCCGTCGAAGGGTACCGGGATCTGGAGTCCGTCACCGTCCGCCCCAAGAAGGGGCTGAGCCGGTGGGAGGGTATGGCGCTGGCCCGCGGCGCCGGGAAGGGGGCGATGGCCGTCATCATCGACGAGCCCCCCAACACCGCGGCCACCCTGGCCAAGGCCGTTGATCTCGTCCGCAGGGCCGGCTTTGCCGCCGGGGATATTGTGGTCCTGCTGCCGGTTCACCCTGCGGGGCGCGATTGGGCGGCGGGCCCGGGGTTCCTGGCCCTCTCCGGGACCCGCATCCTGACCCTCGACCCCGAGCAGTGGCACAAACGCCGGCTGCTCGAGCCGGCGGCGGTGGAGGCGCGCCTGGCGGAGTATTTCGCGCAGCGGGGATATGGCGGCGTGCGGGTGGTGACCGGCCCGGCGGCGGAGCGGCTGAACGCGGCCCTCGAGCGCCGCTCGAACGATCGATGGCACGCGCGCCTCAAGCGAATCTACGAAGTGCGGCTCGACGGCGAGGGCGGGAAGACGGAGACGCGCTACGTCCTGGCGAAGAGCGTCGGCTGGGGGTGGTTGGGGTACCACGCGGCGATCGCGGGAGAGCGGATCTCGGCGTTCGTCCCGCCGCTGTTGGGGCTGCGCGACGGCATCCTCTACACCGAGTGGCTGCCCCAGGCCGGCCCCGGCGAGGCCGCAGCGGACCGCGATCGATGGTGGGACGCCGCCGCGTCGTACGTGGCGGCGCGGGCCCGCCGTCTGACCCTTGAGAGCGATCCGACCCGCGACCTGAGCCGGTCGGACCAGCATCGAGGGTTCGATCTGCTCGCCGGCGCGCTCTCCCGCGCCTACGGCTGGAAGGCGGCGGCCGTCTTGAAGCGCGCGCGCCTCCGGCACGAGCTCGCCCGCCGCGCCTGTCCGGTCCCCACCCTGGTCGACGGGAAGATGCGCCCGCGGGAGTGGATCATGGGACCGGGGTCGCCGCTCAAGACAGACTTCGAGCACCACGGCCAGGGCAAATACCAGCTCAACACGGCGGATCCCGCCTATGATCTCGCGGAGGCGATGCTCTATCTGGGGCCGTCCGAAGCGGAAGAGGGCCGGTTCATCTCCCGGTACATCGAGCACTCCGGAGATGCCGGCGTGCGGGAGCGGCTCTTCTTCAACAAACTGCTGGCCGGGATGTGGGCGATGAACGAGGCCGTGACCAGCCTGGCCGACGAGACCCTTTCGGATCGCGCGCAGGAGTTCAACCGGCTCTACCTCGATGCCTGGCACTTCCTCACCGTGCACACCGTCCGCCTCGGCGGCCGCATCTGCGGCCGGCCGGCCGCGCTCCGCTGGGGCTCACCGCTCGTGGTGATGGACATCGACGGCGTGCTGGATACGGAGATCTTCGGGTTCCCATCGGCCAGCGCCGCCAGCCTGTCCGCGCTCTCGCTGCTGCACGCCCACGGCGTGCCCGTCGCGCTCAACACGGCGCGCCCGCTCGCGCAGGTCAAGGAGTACAGCCGGGCCTACGGGTTCGTGGGCGCCGTGGCCGAATACGGCGGCGTCGTCTGGGATGCGGTGGACGGCGGGGAGCGGATCCTGGTGAGCGCCGAGTCCCTGCAGCAGATGGACGAGGTCCGCCGCGCGCTCCGGCAGGCGCCGGGGGTGTTCCTGAACGAGGACTGCCGGTATTTCATCCGGGCCTACACCTTCGAGCGGGGCGCAACGGTCCCCCTGCCGACGCTCTTCATCCGGGATCTCTTGGCCGGCCTCGGCGCCGCCCGGCTCGGCTTTCTCCAGACCTACCTGGACACCGCGATCGTCGCCAGGGAGGTCGACAAGGGGAAAGGATTGCTGGCGCTGCTCGAACTGTCCGGCCGGAGCGGCATCGAGACGATCGCCATCGGCGACGGGGAGGCCGACCTCGCGATGTTCCATGCGGCCGGCCGTGCGTTTGCGCCCGCGCACATCCCGTGCCGGTCGGCCGCGCGGCTGCTGGGATGCCGGATTGCCCGCCGCCCCTACCAGGCGGGCCTGCTCCAGAGCGTTCGCTCCGTGCTCCATCCGGACGGCGGCCGGTGCGGCCGCTGCCGTTCCGGCGGCCGGCTGCGGACGGAGGAGGCGGGCCCTCTGTTGTGGGATCTGTTGAAAGCGGCGGATCGGGGGCGGCCGCGCCTGCTGCTGCAGGCGCTGCTCGACCCCATGGCCCTTCGGGTGTTCGCCCGGTGATGCGGATGCTGCCGAAGACCGGTGCCGATCTCGGGGCGTATGCCGCGGCCCGCCGGGCCGCCGGGCTGCCGGTGATCCTCGACCTGGGCTGCGGCGCCAGGAAGGTCCCCGGAGCCTTCGGCATCGACATCATCGCCCAGCCGGGCGTAGATCTCGTGCACGACCTGGAAGCGACGCCGTATCCGCTGCCGGAGAGCTGCGCCGACGAGATCTACCTCAATCACGTGCTCGAGCATTTCGACACCCCGCTGACGATCCTCGAGGAGGTCTGGCGCCTGGCGCGGCCCGACGGCCGGGTGCTCATCCGAACGCCCCACTACTCGGGGACTTACGCCTGGATCGACCCGACGCACCGCCGCGCATTTTCGCTCAGGTCGTTTCATTATTACGGCGAGAACGCCTACTCGTTCTATACGCGCGCGCGCTTTCACGTGGTGCGGGTGCGGCTGAAGTATTTCATGATCGAAGAAGACTGGCCGTGGCCGCAGCGCGCGTGGGGCCGCGCGGTGCAGTGGTTCCTCGACCGGCACCAGACCTTCGGCGAACGGTTCCTGGCCTATCTGGTGGGCGGCATCGACGAGCTCCAGGTCATCCTTACGGCCGTCAAAACGCCCGTCAAATCCTCCTGAGGTTACATCGGGCTATTCCTGGTGATCACCAGGGGTAATTGCTCCAGTGCTATCCCCCGGCCGATACAGGCGCCGTCCGTTAGGGAAGGCGGTCTGTCTCCAGGGTTCTCCTGCAGGATCATCAGGTATTCACCTGCTAACCCGGACATATCCTCACGTTTATCATCTGTCGGTGGAGATTCTCCTTAAGCGCGATTCTCCGCACGGATGAGGGCTCTTCACCGGTTGCATGGTGAAGAGGCTATTCCGGAGTCTGCAGAGATTGGGGGTCGGCCCGGTCGTGCTGGGGGACTCCCCCCGCCCGGCTTATGGTCCATACGCCATGACAAGCGACAGCCCGCGGGTGGAAGCAGCGGTAGACGCAGGCATGGAGGACGGTATGCCGGCGGGCCTGCCGGCGGCCGCCGCGCCTCGTGTGTTCGGGGTCGCCGTCACCCAGGCCGTGGGCAAGGTGGCGTCCGGCCGGCTGCGGGTGGCCGAAGCGCTGCGCGCGGGCGGGGCGTATCACCTCCTCCTGTGGGTGTTGCACAAGGTGAGCGCACCGCTGGGGGAGTTCGGATGTGTGGCCTTCTTCGCGCGCGAACTGTTCGGGTCGGTGCCCGATCCCGACGTCTCTCCTGGGATTGCCGTCTCCTGGGCCTCGCCCGACGAGATCGACAGGCTGGTGGCAGGATATGACGGCGCCAGGTCGGCGGAGACCCTGCGCGAGCGGTTTCGGCGCCAAGACCGCTGCATCATCGGGGTCGATGACCGCGGCCAGATCGTTCACTGCCGCTGGCTCGCCACCAGGCGCGCGTACATCCCTGAGTGCGACGTGGATCTCGTTCTGGGGCCCCGGGAAGCCTACTTCTACGACGGCTACACGCGCCGCGCGCTGCGCGGCCGGGGGATCGATGGCAGGATTCGCTCCACCATCTTTCAAAAACTGCGGGCCGACGGATTCGAGCGCGTGTACTCGTATGTCCGGGGCGACAACCCGGTTGGGTTGAAAGCGGCGCGGCGCTGGCAGCAGCCGGTGACGAGCCTCTGGTACATCCGCGCGCGGGGCCTGCGGCCTCTGGTGATCGGCAAGCGCACCATCGGGCTCTCCACGTTCGAGACCGCCGGGATCCCGCCGGCCGCGCAGGCGGCGGCCTCCCCCGGGCGTGACTAGGGGATGGGCAGGAGGGGGGTGAACGGGGAATCACCGGCACATCAGCCGGTCATCACCGGATTACGCTCGGGCAGACGCTGTTTATCTTCAAGTTGTGGGTACGGTCACGCCGACGGCGGCCGCCAGGGGGCGGCCGACCCCCGGATTCGGTGCCGATCTGCTTCCGCCGCAGCGGCAGGGGGCGGGACTTGTGCACTCCCGCATGCATCTCCCGGCCCTGGACGGCGTTCGGGGGATCGCGATCCTGCTGGTGCTGGTCTTTCACTCCTTCCTGCTCGGTGGCATCCGGCCGGCTGTGTGGCTGGATCGGATCGTGACCGCGGTCAGCGAGCCGGGGTGGTCGGGAGTGGATCTGTTCTTCGTCCTGTCCGGTTTCCTGATCACGGGCATCCTGTACGATGCCAAGGGACGAGACGGGTACTTTCGCAACTTCTATGCGCGGAGGATCCTTCGGATCTTTCCGCTCTACTACGGCTTCCTGGGGTTCGTCTTCATCGTCCTCCCGCGGCTGACCCCGTTCGGGAGGCATCACTTGTCGCTGCTGCACGACCAGATCTGGTACTGGACCTACCTCCTGAACGTCTTGATCTCGCTCAGGGGCTGGCCTCCGGTGGCAGACTTGAACCACCTCTGGTCGCTTGCCGTTGAGGAGCAGTTCTATCTGGTCTGGCCGTGGGTGGTCTTCATGCTGGGGCGGCGCGCCCTCATGGCCGCCTGCCTGGGGATGGCGGCGGGAAGCCTGGCGGTCCGCGCGGCGGTCTGGGCCGCGGCGCCGCCGCATGTGGTCCAGATGGCGTCTGTGCTGATGCCCGCGCGGATGGACGCGCTGGCCGCCGGGGGCCTCCTCGCGCTCCTCGCCCGGGAGCCCGAGGGACTGGCGCGCCTGACGAAGTGGGGGCCGCCGGCCACGGCCGCGGCGGCGGGGCTCCTGGGGATGCTCTTCTACTGGAGGCACCGCCTGGTGCCCACCGACGCCCCCGTGCAGATCCTCGGGCTCACGCTTCTGGCCATCTTCTATGGGGGCGTCCTGGCGATCGCGGTGACGTCGCCGCGCGATACCGTGGCCGGAAGGCTCTTCGCCCATCCGGGCTTGAGAGTGCTGGGCCGCTACAGCTACGGTCTCTACATCTTCCACCTGCCGATCATGTGGTACGCGAGGAACATCGTCAACGCCACGAGCGTCCCCGCGCTCGCCGGGTCCGAGCTGCCGGGCCAGCTGCTGTTCACGGCCGTGGCGGCGGCGGGGTCGCTGGGGGCGGCGGTGTTGAGCTGGCATCTCTACGAGGCGCAATTCCTGAAGTTGAAGTCCTTGTTCCGCTGAGGACGCCGGTCGGCTTGGTGTCCATCCTCGAGGCGATACCGGGAGACGAGCGCGGGAGGACCGCGCCCGCCGCGACGGCGCACGGCGCTCGTGCGGCGGGATCGGGCGGGTCGGGCGCCGGGCCGGTGCTCCTGCTCGCCGCGGGCCGGGCGGTGGCGTTCGCAGCGACGTTCGCGACGCCGCTGGTGCTGGCGCGGGTCTTCGATCAGGCGGAGTTCGGCACGTACAAACAGCTCTTCGTGGTCTACACGACGCTCGCGGGGATCGCCCAGTTCGGGATGGCCGAGAGCCTGCTCTACTTCCTGCCGTTCTCCCCGGGGCGGGGGGGACGGTACACGGCCAATGCGCTGCTGGTGCTGGCCGCCGCCGGGCTGGCGTGCCTGGGGCTGCTCGCGCTGGCGGGCCCGCATCTCTCGCGCTGGCTGGGCAACGCCGCGCTCCCGGGGCTGTCGGGGCTGCTCGGCGCCTACCTGATGTTCATGCTGCCGTCCATGGTGCTGGAACTCGTGATGACGGCCCGCAAGCGCTACTTCGGCGCCGCGCTGGCCTACGGCCTGTCCGACCTGCTCCGCGCCGTCGCGCTCGTGGCCCCGGCGGTCGTCACGAGACGGGTGGACATGCTGCTGGCAGGCGCGGTGACCTTCGGCGCGGTCCGCCTGGGCGCGGCGCTCCTCTATCTCGGGCGGGAGTTCCGGGGCCGGCTCAGGCCCGCCGGAGGCCTGCTGCGGGATCAGCTCACCTATTCGCTCCCCCTCCAGCTCGGTGTCGTGCTGTGGGTGCTGGTGCTCAACCTCCACTACTACGCGGTCGCGGCATCCGTGAACGCGGCGACCTTCGCCATCTACGCGGTCGGCTGCCTGCAGATTCCCCTGTTCGATTTCGTGTTGACCCCGGCCGCGAACGTGATGATGGTGCGGATGCAGGAGGCGTTCACGGCGCGCCGGCCCGATGCGGTGGCGGCGATCTGGCACGACACCACCAGCAGGCTGGCGATGCTGTTCTTTCCCCTCGTCGGGCTCCTGCTGGTGACCGGGCGGGAGCTGATCCTCTTCCTCTTCACGGCGCGCTACGCGGCGAGCGTCCCGATCTTTCTGGTCTTTACGGCCGGCTACCTGTTCACCACGTTTCTGACGGACGGGGTGCTGCGGGTGCACGCGGACACCCGGACGATCGCGATCATCTACGCCATCGACCTGGGGTTGGTCGCCGTGCTGGTGCCGGCGGGCATGGCGGCGTTCGGCATGGTCGGCGCGACGGCGGCGACCGCCTTCACGGGGGGCGTCATCGGCAAGAGCCTGGCGCTCATCCGGGTCAAGCGGCTCATGGGGGTGACGCTCGCGGCGCTCCTGCCCTGGCGGAGCCTCGGCGAGGTCTCCGCCGCCGCCGCCGCCGCCGCCCTGGCGGCCCTGGCGGTCAAACCTCACCTGGGGACCGCGCCGCTCGTGCTCCTGGCGGCGGTGTCGGGTGTCTATGCGGCGGTCTACCTCGGCATCTTGATCGCGCGGGGGCGCCTGGAGATCGGGACGGGACGGGCGCCGGGTGTGAGCGGCTGATGCGCGTCGAGCCGATCGAGAGCGCAGAGCGCTTCCATGCGCTCCGGCACGAGTGGAACGACCTCCTGGAGCAGAGCGGGGCGGACTGCCTCTTCCTGACCTGGGAGTGGCTGCATACCTGGTGGACGCACCTGGGGAGCGGCCTGAACCTCTGCCTGCTGGCGGTGCGGGACGGGGACGGCCTGACCGGCATGGCCCCGCTGGCCGTCAGCCCCTGGCGGGCGATGCGCTTTCGCCTGTTCCACTCGCTGGAGTTCCTGGGGTCGGGGAGCATCGGCTCCGACTACCTGGACATCATCAGCCGGCGCGGCCGGGAGCAGGATGTCGCGGAGGCGCTCGCAGACCATCTGGCGCGCCGGGGGACCATGCTGGAACTGGCGCAGGTGAACGGGGAGGCCTCCCTGGCCGCGGAGGTCGCCGCCCGCCTGGCGGGGCGGGAGTGGACGGGCACCGCGATTCGCACCGATGTCTGCCCGTTCGCCCGGCTGGGCGGGCACTCGTGGGACTCGTATCTCGCCACGCTCGGCGCCGAGCACCGGTACAATGTCCGCCGGCGGCTGCGGAATCTTGCGGGCCGCTTCGAGGTCCGCTTCGAGCGCGCCGCGACGGACGCCGAGCGCAGGGCGGGGCTGGCGGAGGTCGTCCGGCTGCACCGGAAGCGCTGGGAAGCCCGCGGGGGCCGATCGACCGCATTCTCCACCGCCGCGGTCCTGGCGTTCCATGAGGAGGCCTCGCGGCTCGCGCTCGAGCGCGGGTGGCTCCGGCTCTTCTCCCTGCGCCTGGACGGCGCCCCGGTGTCGGCGCTCTACGGATTCCGCTATGGGCGGCGCTTCTACTTCTACCAGTCCGGGTTCGAACCGGAGTACGGCAGGCACAGCGTCGGCCTGGTGACCATGGCGCTCGCGATCAAGAGCGCGATCGAGGAGGGGGCCGAAGAGTACGATTTCCTTCACGGCGACGAGCCGTACAAGTTCCTCTGGACGCGGGACGCCCGGGAGCTCCGCCGGCTGGAACTCTATGCGCCGTCCCTCCGCGGCCGGCTGTCGCGGGGCGCGGTCGAGGCCGACCGGGCGGCGCGAAAGCTGGCGCGCCGGATGCTTCCCCAGGTGGTGGTGCAGGCGCTGGTGAGAGGGCGGTAGGATGGAACCGCGGTACCGCCTCGCCGTGCGGCGCCTCGCCAAGGCCGGGATCGCGCGCGCGCTCGAGCGGACCGGGGCCGACGCGCTGATCGACGGCCTGGCCGGGTCTCGCGGGCGGCCGGTGGTGCTCGGCTACCACAGCGTGGTGGAGGATGCCGGCCCGCCCCCCGGCGGAGCCCTGCCCGGGATGATGATCAGCCGGCGCATGCTCGCGCAGCACCTGGACTGGCTGGGGCGACATTTCCGGCTCGTGTCGCTGGACGAACTGGGAGAACGGCTGCTGAGCGGCAACGGGGGCGGCCGGCCGCTGGCCGCCGTCACGTTCGACGACGGCTACCGCGACGTGTATACCCACGCGTTTCCGCTCCTGAGGGAGAAGGGGATCCCCGCGGCGGTGTTCGTGGTCACCGATCTGGTCGGGACCACGGCCATCCCGCTGTACGACCGGCTCTACCTCCTGCTGGCGCAGGCCGCCGCCGCGAATGGCTCCGCCGCGCGGGACCTCCGCGGGTTCTTCCTGGGGCAGGGCATGGTGCTGCCGGAGACCGCGGCGCTCGGCGGCGGGTGGGACCCGGTCGCGCTGACCCGGCTCTTGCTCGCGACGTTTCCGCAGGACCGGCTCAGGCCGGCGGTCGACGCGCTCGGCGCCCGCGTCGAGATCGATGAGCGGGCCGTCCGCGCGCGCCTCCCCCTGACCTGGGAGATGGCCGCCGAGATGTGCCGGGCGGGGATCACCATCGGCTCGCACACCCGCACCCATCCTGCGCTGCCGCTCGAGAGCGAGGAGAAGGTGCTGGACGAGGTGGCCGGCTCGCGGCGGGCGCTGGAACACAGGCTCGGGGTCCCGGTCCGGCACTTCGCGTACCCGGGGGGCGGCTTCAACCGGGACACGGTCCGCGCGGTGGCCGCCGCGGGATACCGGTTCGCGTACACCACCTGCCGGCACCGCGATGCGGAGCACCCGCTGCTGACCGTGCCGCGCACGCTGTTGTGGGAGACGTCCTCTGTGGACGCGCGCGGCCGCTTCTCCGCCGCGGTGATGAGCTGTCAGGTCCGCGGCATCTTCACCACCCGCTGCCGCGGCCTCCACGGCGCGCCCGGACGCGGGCTCGGGGGCGGAGGGGGCCGCCCGTGAGGATCGCGGTCGTCGCGCCGACCCTGGAGATCCTGGGTGGGCAGGCCGTTCAGGCGCGGGCGCTCATGGACGGGCTGCGGGGTGACGGCAACGACGTCCTGTTCGTGCCGGTCAACCCGGGCTTCCCCCCGGGGCTCCGCTGGCTTCGGCGCGCCCGGTATGTGAGGACCGTGGTCAACCAGGCCCGCTACCTGCCTTCCCTTCTCCGGCTCCGGCGGGCGGATCTGGTTCACGTGTTTTCCGCGTCCTACTGGTCGTTCGTGCTCGCGCCGCTGCCGGCGATGCTGGCCGGGCGAGCGTTCGGAAAGCGCGTGGTGCTGAACTACCACAGCGGGGAAGCCGCGGACCATCTGGCGCGGTGGGGCCTGCTCGTGCATCCCTGGCTGCGCCTGCCGCACGAGATCGTCGTCCCGTCGGAGTACCTGCGCGAGGTCTTTGCCCGGCACGGCTACCGGACCCATGTGATCCGCAACGTCGTGGACACGTCCCGGTTCCACTACAGGGAGCGGCCGCCCCTGCGCCCCCAGTTCCTCTCCACCCGCAACCTCGACCGCTATTACCGGGTCGACAATACCCTCGAGGCATTCGCCCGCGTGAAGGCGCGCCGTCCGGACGCGACCCTGACCGTCGCGGGATACGGCCCCGAGGAGGACCGGCTTCGCCGGCTGGCCGCCTCGCTCGGCGTCGCGGGGATCCGGTTCACCGGGCGCGTCGAGCCCGCGGACATGCCCCGCCTGTACGACGGCGCCGACATCTTCCTCAACTCCTCCGTGGTCGACAACCAGCCGGTGTCGGTGCTCGAAGCGTTCGCCGCGGGGCTCCCGGTCGTCTCCACGGCGGTCGGCGATCTCGCCGCGCTGGTGCGCGACGGCGAGACCGGTCTGGTCGTTCCGCCCGGAGATCCCGGCGCGATGGCCGATGCCGCGATGACGCTGCTGGACACCCCCGGCCGCGCGTCCGCCCTGGCGCGCCGGGCGCGGCAGGAGGCGGAGCGGTACACCTGGGCCCACGTCCGCCAGGAGTGGGCGGCGGTCTACGCGGGCGGCGGCGCGCGGCAGGCGGTGGGGGCGCTTCGCCCGTGAAGATCGCCGTCGTCGCGCCCGACCTGACGATGCTGGGCGGGAACGCCGTCCAGGCGCAGGCGCTCATGGACGGACTGGGAAGCGAGGGGTACGAGGTGGCGCTGGTGCCGATCAACCCGACCTTCCCCCCCGCGCTCCGGCGGCTGCGGCGCCGCCGCGGCCTGAGGACCGTGGTCAACCAGGCGCTCTACCTGCCGGGCCTCCTCAGGCTCCGGCGGGCGGATGTCGCGCATATCGTCTCCGCCCGCGGCCTGTCGTTCGTGCTGGCGTCTCTGCCGGCGATCCTGGCCGCCCGAAGCTTCGGGAAGCGCGCTGTGCTGCACTACCACCACGGCGCGGCTGAGGATCATCTGGCGCGGTGGGGGCCGCTGGTCCATCCCTGGCTGCGCCTGGTGGACGAGATCGTCGTGCCGTCCGAGTTCCTGCGGGCGATCTTTGCCCGGCACGGCTACCGGACGCGGGTGATCCGCAACATCGTGGACACATCCCGGTTCCGGTACAGGGAGCGGCGGATCCTGCGCCCCCGGCTGCTCTCCACCCGCAACCTCGAGCTGTACTACAGGGTCGACTACACGCTCGAAGCGTTCGCCCGGGTGAAGGCGCGCTATCCGGACGCCACCCTGACCGTGGGGGGATTCGGCTCGGAGGAGGGCCGGCTCCGCCGGCTGGCCGTCTCCCTGGCCGTGGAGGGGATCCGGTTCATCGGGCGGGTCGAGCCCGAGGCGATGCCCCGGTGCTACGACGACGCCGATATCTTCCTCAATTCCTCCGTGATCGACAATCAGCCGGTGTCGGTGCTCGAAGCGTTCGCGGCAGGGCTCCCGGTCGTCTCCACGGGGGTCGGTGACCTCGCCGCGCTCGTTCGCGACCGAGAGACCGGGCTGCGTGTGCCGACCAGAGATCCGGGGGCGATGGCCGATGCCGTCGTGATGCTGCTCGAACACCCCGACTTCGCCGCCGCCCTGGCGCGCCGGGCGCGGCAGGAGGCGGAGCGGTACACCTGGGCCCGCGTCCGTCACGAGTGGGCGGCGGTCTATTCGGGACGCGGGGGCGCGCCGCAGGCGGCGGGAACCGAGCCGGGGACGCGAGCGCCGGCGGTATGAGGCTGGAGCGCCTGCTGCAGATGTCGCCCGCCGAGGTCGCCGTGCGCGGCCGGCAGCAGGCGTCGAAATGGCTCGACCGGCTTGTTGCGCCGGACGGCCGCCGGCCCGTGGCCGCCGCGTTCCTCGACGCCTTCCGCGAGCGGGTGGCCCTGGGCTTTTTCGAGGGCGCCGCGCGCGCCGCCGACGCGGTCCGGCAGATCGAGCGGATCCCGGGAACGCGCGAAGCGATCATCGCCGCCGCCGACCAGGTCTGCCTGGGGCGCTTCGATCTGCTGGGGTACCGCGGGCTCGACTTCGGCGATCCCGTGGACTGGCACCTGGATCCGGTCTCGGGCCGGCGCGCGCCGTTCGTGCACTGGAGCCGGCTCGATCCGCTCGATCCGGCTGCGGTCGGAGACAGCAAGGTCATTTGGGAGCTGAGCCGCCACCAGTGGGGGCTCCACCTCGGTCAGGCCTACCGGTTGACGGGGGACGAGCGGTACGCGGAGGCCTTCGCCCGGTATGTGCGGGCATGGCTGCGGGCGAATCCCCCGGGGATCGGCATCAACTGGGCGAGCAGCCTGGAGGCGGCCCTCAGGCTGATCGCCTGGTGCTGGGCGCTGGTGTTGTTCGAAGGCGCGCGGGCGGTCTCCGCCGAGCTGCGCGCCCTCCTGCTCGCCGCCATCGGGGCGCATGCCCGCCACGTCGAGCGGTATCTCTCGTCCTACTTCTCGCCCAACACCCACCTGACGGGCGAGGCGCTGGGCCTCGTGTACGCGGGAGCCCTGTTCCCCGACCTCCCCCGCGGCCGGCGGTGGCAGGCGCGCGGGGCGCGGATCCTCCTCGAGCAGTGCGAGCGTCAAATCCTTGCGGATGGTGTCTACTTCGAGCAGGCCACGTACTATCAGCGGTACACCGCTGAGATCTATCTCCACTTCCTGATCCTGGCGGCGAGAAACGGGATCGCCATTCCGGATACCGTGCCCGCGCGCCTGCAGCGGCTGCTCGATTCGCTCGCGGCCTTTCGCCGGCCGGACGGCTCGATGCCGCTCATCGGCGATGATGACGGCGGATGGCTCCTGCCGCTCATCCCGAGGGCCCCCGACGATCTGCGGGGGGTCTTTGCGGTCGCGGCGGCCTTCTTCGGCCGATCCGACTACGCGTGGGTCGCCGGCGGGCCGGCGCCTGAGCCGCTCTGGCTGCTGGGCGCTCCGGGGGCGACCGCGTACGAGGCGCTCGCGCCCGCGCCCCCCCGGGCCGCGCCGTCGCGCCTGTTCCCCGACGGCGGGTATGCGGTGATGCAGAGCGGGTGGGAGCGGGACGCGCATCAACTGGTCTTCGACGTCGGGCCGCTCGGCTCGCCGGTGCGCGCGGGCCACGCCCATGCCGATCTCCTCGGCATCCAGTGTTCCGTGTTCGGCCTGCCGCACCTCGTCGACCCGGGGACGTACGGCTATACGGTCGAACCGGTCTGGCGCGATTTCTTCCGCGGCACCGCGGCGCACAGCACCGTCATGGTGGACGGCGTCGAGCAGGCGGCGCCGGCGGGACCATTCAAGTGGCGGCAGCGGCCCCAGGCCCGCCTGCGCCGCTGGCGGTCGGACGCGGCGGTGGACTTTGCCGACGCGTCCCACGATGCCTACCTCCGGCTCCCCGATCCGGTGGTGCACCGGCGCCGCGTGCTCTTCGTCAAGCCGCGGTACTGGGTCGTGGTGGACGACCTCGAGGGCGCCGCCGAGCACCGGGTGGAGCTTCGATTCCAGTTCGCACCGATGGCGGTGACGGTGGATCAGGAGTTGTGGACGCGGGCGCGGGGCCGCGGCGGGCCCGGTCTGCTCATCCGCCCGTTCGCCGGGGTGGCGATGCGGGCGGAGATCCGCGAAGGCGACGTCGCCCCGCCCCAGGGGTGGGTGTCTTTCAACTATGGCCGGCGGCAGCCGGCGCCGGTCGTGATCTATTCTGCCGCCGCGGTCCTGCCGCTCCGCCTGGTGACGCTGCTCTACCCCACCGCGGACGGTCTGGCTTCTCCACCGGCCGTGTCGCCGCTCGCCGGTCGAGGCCCCGGGCCGGCAGGGCTCGCGTTCGAACGCGAGCAGGTCGGCATCCGCTTCGATGACGAGGAGGTTGTCATCTCGCGCACCCGGGCCTGACAGGCCGGTCCGGCCCGCCGGCGCCCAGGCATTGGCGTGCGGCAGCATGGCAGATTTGGATGATTTGAGGGTTTTTCCCAGTATGGCATTAGGCGTTTACCCGATGCCTGGGGCAGGGTGGTGTCACCTATCCTCTAGCTGTGATGGTCGGGCCGGCGTGAGGGCGCCCGCTTCGGAAGACGGCGGGGCACGGTCCAGAGGACGGGGGGGGCCAGCCGGGCGGGGTTCTCCGGCCGGATTTTGTCTGTTCCGGCCAGAGGCCCGCAGATGGCCGCCAACCGAAAGGGCGAAGCCGTGCCGCGCGCAAGGGTGCCGGATGCTCCGATGCGCAGGGAAGACCGCCGGCCGTTAGAGGGTCACGTCACGTTCTGATAACGCCGCCGTTCGAGCGCATCCATCTACGGGATTACGATCTACGCGATTACGATACGAAAGGTTGGGTCTGGTCAGCCGAGCCATGGTGAAGACACTGTACTGTTTGGTTTCCAGACTATTCGCATCAGCCGGACGAATGGTCGGGGCGGGGTAGCGTCCGTGTGCGGGATCGCAGGCATCGTCAAGCTGGACTCCCATGACGCCGCGGAGAAGGCGCGCCTCAGGCAGATGTGCGGCGTGCTGCGGCATCGGGGGCCCGACGGCGAAGGGATCATCGCCGACGGGCCGGCCGGCTTTGGCAACCGGCGGCTGGCGATCGTGGACGTGGCGGGCGGCCACCTGCCCATGGCCAACGAGGACGAGACCGTCTGGATCGCCTACAACGGCGAGGTCTACAATCACGCCGCGCTCCGGCCCGGCCTGGAGCAGCGCGGGCACCGCTACCGGACGCGGTCGGACGCCGAGACGATCCTCCACCTCTACGAGGAGGACGGTGAGCGCTGCGTGGAGCGCCTGCAGGGGATGTTCGCGTTTGCCATCTGGGACCGCGTGCGGCGGCGACTCCTCCTCGCCCGCGACCGGCTGGGGATCAAGCCCCTCTACTATGCCATCACCGATGACGAGGTGCTGTTCGCCTCGGAGATCAAAGCCATCCTGGCGGCCGGCTCCATTCGCCCCGCGTTCAACGAGGCGGTGATTCCCGAGTTTCTGGCGACCCGCTTCGTCGCCGGCGACGAAACATTCTTCCGGGGCATCCGGAAGCTCTTGCCGGGGCGGACGCTGTCGTGGTCGGCGGAGGATGGATTCCGCGAGCGGCGCTACTGGAGGCTCCCCGCCGAGATCCACGAGACCTCCGCGCCGCCGCAGGAGGTGGCCCGGGAGGTGCGCGCCGGCCTCGAGGCGGCGGTCCGGAGCCATCTGATGAGCGATGTGCCGCTCGGGCTCTTCCTGTCCGGCGGGCTGGATTCGAGCGGCCTGGCCGCGCTGATGGCGCCCATGGCCTCGGAGCCGATCCGGACCTTCGCGGTCGGGTTCGCCGAGCAGGAGGCGAACGAGCTCCAGTACGCCCGGCTCGTCGCCCGGGCGGTGGGCGCCGAGCACCGTGAGGTGGTCGTCTCGCCCGCGGAGTTCTTTTCCGCGCTGCCGGGCCTGGTCTGGCACGAGGACGAGCCGATCGCGTTCACATCCAGCGTGCCGCTGTACTTCGTCTCGCGTCTCGCGCGGGAGCACGTCAAGGTCGTGCTCACCGGGGAAGGCTCGGACGAGCTCTTCCTCGGCTACCCGTGGTACAGGGTGACGTCGTGGAACGATCGCCTGGGACGCGCGTACCGGGCCGTGGCTCCGCGGCCGCTGCGCGACCGGATCCGCGGGGCGATCCCGTCGCTGCCGCCCCGGCTGGGCCGCTACGCGCGGCGATCGTTCCTGGCCCTCGAGCCGTCCCTGCGCGGGCTCTTCTATGAGAACTTCGCGGTCTTCCCGGTGGCGCTCCAGCGGGAGCTGCAGGCCGATCCCGGGTTCCTCGACGGCCGGGATCCCTACGCCGAAGAAATGCGCTGCTACACGGAGGCCCCCGGAGGGATGCTGGAACGGATGAGCCACGCGGACCTGCAGACCTACCTCACCGAGCTGCTGATGAAGCAGGATCAGATGAGCATGGCCGCGTCGGTCGAGAGCCGGGTGCCGTTCCTCGACCACAAGTTCGTCGAGTACGTGGCGGCGATGCCGAGCCGGTACAAGCTCCGCGGCTGGCGGACGAAGGCCGTGCTGCGGGCCGCCCTCCGCGACATCGTGCCGGGCGAGATTCTCACCCGGCGGAAGATGGGTTTTCCGGTGCCGGTGGGGCGGTGGCTGCGCGGGCCGTTCTGGCCCATCGTCGAGGAGTTCGTGCTCGGCCCGCGGGCGCTGCGGCGGGGGTTCTTCCAACCGGCCGCCCTGCGGCGGCTCGCGGAGGAGCACCGCGCGGGCATCCGGGAGCACGGCGACCGGCTCTGGCTGCTGGTGAACCTGGAGATCTGGCAGCGGCTCTTCCTCGACGGCGAGGCCGTCGCCGCGATCGGGCTGAGCGCGTGAGCGCCACGCGGATCCTCTGGGTGAAGGTCGGAGGGCTCTGGCCGCTCGACACGGGCGGCCGGCTGCGGAGCTTTCACATCCTCTCGGAACTCTCGCAGCGGCACGACGTGGTCCTGGCGACGACCCACGGTCACGGCGACGATCCGGAAGGCCTCGCGGCCGCGCTGCCGCGGTGCGCGCGGGTGATCTCGATCCCCTTCGCGCCCCCGAAGGGGGGGAGCGCGCGTGTGGCGCCCACGCTGCTCCGCTCGTGGCTGTCGCCGCTTCCCGTGCATTTTTGGCGGTGGCGGGTGCCCGCGCTGCGCCGCGAGGTGACGCGTCTGCTGACGGCCGGGGAGGCGGACCTGTGCGTCGCCGATTTCCTCTACGCCACCCCCAATGTGCCCCCCGCCGGCCCGGTGCCGGTCGTTCTGTTCGCCCACAACGTCGAGCACATGATCTGGAAGCGCCGGAGTGGAGTGGAACCCAGAGCCTGGGTGCGGGCCGTCCTCGAGCTGGAATGGCGAAAGGTGCGCCGGTGGGAAGCCCGGGCGTGCGCGCAGGCCGCGCTGACCGTGGCCGCGTCCGAGGCCGACCGCGACGCGCTCGCCGCCCTCGCCCCGGGCGCGCGGGTGTCCGCGATTCCCACCGGCGTCGATCCCGTGTATTACGCCCCGAACGGGGTGCGGGAAACGCCGGCGCAGCTCGTCTTCACCGGGTCGATGGACTGGTACCCGAACGAGGATGCGATCATCCACTTCCTGGACGCGATCCTGCCGGCCATCCGCCGCGAGATCCCGGCGACCGGGCTTACCGTCGTCGGCCGGAACCCCAGCCCGCGCCTCCGCCGGGCGGCCGCCCGGGCCGGCGCGTGCGTCACCGGCACGGTGGACGATGTCCGCCCGTTCGTCGCCACCGCGGCGGTGTACGTCGTGCCGCTCCGGATCGGCGGCGGGACGCGCCTCAAGATCTTCGAGGCGCTGGCGATGGGCAAGGCGGTCGTCTCGACTCCCGTGGGCGCGGAAGGGCTCCCGCTCGAGCCGGGGGTCCATTACCTCAGCGCCGGCGGGCCCGCGGAGTTCGCCCGCGCCGTGGTGTCCCTCCTCCGCGACCCCAGCCGCCGGCAGGCGCTGGGGACCGCCGGGCGCCGGCTCGTCGAGGAGCGCTTTTCGTGGTCGCACGTCGCGCGCGAGTTCGAAGCGCGCTGCACCGACATCGTGGACGCGGCACGGCAAGCAGGCGGGCCGCAGAGGAGGAGTGTGCGTTCATGCGCGTGAGTGTGTTCGGCCTCGGCTATGTGGGCGCGGTGACGGCCGCCTGCCTGGCCCGAGCGGGGCATGAGGTGACCGGCGTGGACGTCAATCACGAGAAGGTGGCGATGGTCAACGCCGGCGCCTCGCCGGTCGTCGAGCCCGGATTGGGAGACCTCCTGGCCGAGGTCGTCGGGGCGGGGCGGCTGCGGGCCACGAGTTCGGGCGAGAAGGCCGTGGCCGACACGGACCTGGCGCTGATCTGCGTCGGCACGCCCGGCCAGGCGAACGGGCGGCCCGACACCGGCGCCGTCGCGCAGGTGGGCCGGGAGATCGGGCACGCCCTCCGGGGCCGCGTCGACCCGTACACCGTCGTCCTGCGGAGCACGGTCCTGCCGGGCACGACCGACGGGGTGCTGATCCCGGCCCTCGTGCAGGGCGGGGGGCGGCCCCTCGACGGGACGGCGCGCGTGGCCGTCAATCCGGAGTTCATGCGGGAGGGATCCTCGCTGCAGGACTTCGCGGAGCCGCCGTTCGTCATCGTGGGGTGCGGCGATCCGGAGACCGCCGCGCTGGTGCGTTCGCTGTATCCGGGGGTCCAGGCGCCCTTCGTCCATACGGCCGTGCGGACCGCGGAGATGGTCAAGTATGTGTCGAACGCGTTCCACGCGCTGAAGGTCTGTTTCGCGAACGAGATCGGCGACGTCTGCGCCGCCTCCGGCGCGGATCCGCACGAGGTGATGCGGATCTTCCTCGCGGACCGGAAGCTCAACGTCTCCGACGCGTACCTGCGTCCCGGCTTCGCGTTCGGGGGATCCTGTCTGCCCAAGGACCTTCGGGCGCTCGTGCACGCCGGCAGGGAGGCCGATCTCTCGCTGCCGCTGCTCTCGGCGATCCTCCCCTCGAACGAGGCCCAGGTCCGCCGGGCCGTGGAGGCCGTGCTCGGGACACGCCGGCGGCGCGCCGGCGTCATCGGCCTGGCGTTCAAGCCCGGAACCGACGATCTCCGCGAGAGCCCCATGGTCGCGGTGGTCGAGGCGCTGATCGGCAAGGGCCTGGACGTGCGCATCGTCGACCCCAGCGTCGCGCTGGCGAGGCTCGTCGGCGCCAACCGCCGCTATATCGACGAGGAGATCCCCCATATCGCGTCGCTGATGTGCGACAGCGTCGACGCGGTGGTGCAGCACGCGGACGTGCTCGTGATCGGCAGCGCGAGCGACGAAGCCCGGCGGGCCGTGGCCGCGGCGCGCCCCGACCAGGTCGTGGTCGATCTCACGCGCAGCGCGGCGACCCCGCCCGGCGCGCGCCGGGGGAGCCGGGCCGGGGCCAGGTGAGCCGATGAGCATCGCCCCGCTCCCGGCATTCCTCGTCTTCGCGTCGTTGGGACTCGTGCTCTACACGTATGCCGGGTATCCCGCGCTCCTCTGGCTGCTCGCCAGACTGCTGCCCTCCCGCGAGGCCGACCGGGGCGCGACGGCGCCGCGGTGGCCGGACGTCAGCGTCCTCCTCTCAGCGTACAACGAAGAGCTCTCGATCGAGACGCGCATCCGGAACCTGCTGGAGCTCGACTATCCCGCCGAGCGCCTCGAGATCCTCGTCGGCTCCGACGGGTCCACGGACCGGACGGAAGAGATCGTGCGGCGCTGGGAGTCGGATCGGCTCCGCCTGGTCGCGTTCGCCGGGCGCCGGGGAAAGGCGAGCGTCGTCAACGACCTGGTGTCGCGGGCGCGGGGCGAGATCGTCGTGCTGACGGACGCGAACACATTCTTTCAGCCGGACGCGGTGCGCGAGCTCGTGCGCGCGTTCGGGCGCCATCCGTCCGCGTGCGCCGTCATCGGGCAGGTGGAGTACCGGACCTCGGCCGCGTCCGGGAACCTCGACGGGATGTACATGCGCTACGACGCCTGGCTTCAGACCCTCGAGTCACGCTTCGGCTGCGTCCTCGGGGCCCACGGGGCGATCTACGCGTTTCCGCGCAGCCGCTACCGGCCCATTCCCGCCGGCACGATCATCGATGATTTCCAGATTCCGCTGCGCATGCGCCTGCACGGCGGCGGCCATGTGTTCTGCGCGCCAGCCGCGAAGGCCTGGGAGCGGTCGCCCGAGCGGGTCCGCGATGAGTTCCGCCGCCGCGTGCGGTTCGGCGCGGGCGGCCTCCAGGCGCTGCTGTCGACGTGGCCGCTGCTCCTACCGTGGCAGGGCATGGCGGCCCTGGCCTACGTGTCGCACAAAGTGCTCCGCTGGTTCGGCCCGTGGCTGATCCTGGTCGGGTGGGGGGCGAACCTGTGGCTCCTCGGCGTTCCGTTCTTTAGAATGCTCTTCCTCAGCCAGCTCGCCGGCTGCGGGCTCGCCCTGCTCGCTCCCTGGGTGCGCCGCGTGCCGGTCGTCGGCCGGGGGGCGGCGGCCCTTCGGTATTTCCTGGTGCTGAACGCGGCGCTGCTGCTCGGGTTCGTTCAGTTCGCCCGCGGCGCCGCGGGCCCGTCCTGGAGCAGGACACCCCGGCAGGCCAACGCGGACGGCTCGCCGATGCGCCGTGGAGGCGCCCCCGCGGGCACCCAGGCCGACTGAATGCGTCCGCTCCCGCGCCGCATCCCAGGATCCGGCCCCACCATCCGCCTCCGGGTGTGTGCGGTCCTTGTCGCCGCCGGGCTTTCCGTCGCCCGCGCGCCGGCCGGCGCGCACGGGGCGGCCGGACCGACCCGGCCGGAACTGCCCCGCGCCCGCGTCGACACGACCTACGTGCCTCCGTCCGGCAGGACGATCGCCGTCCCCGCGGGCGGAGATGTGCAGGCGGCGCTGAACAGCGCCCGGCCGGGCGATGTCATCGCGCTGGCGGCGGGAGCGAAGTTCACCGGCCCCTTTGTGCTCCCCAACAAACCGGGCGCGGGGTGGATCACCCTGCGGACGGGCGCCCCGGACGGCGCCCTGCCCCCGCCCGGCACCCGGATCGATCCGTCGTATGCGGGGGTGATGCCGAAGCTCATCGCCCCCGGGCCGCCCGCGATCCAGACGGCGCCCGGCGCGCACCACTACCGGTTCATCGGGATCGAGTTCGCGCCCACCCCCGGCCAGAACAACGCGCTGGGGCTGACGCTGATCCAGTTGGGGAGCGGGGAGACGTCCGTTCAGGCGCTGCCGCATCACATCATCATCGACCGCTGCTACATCCACGGGGACCCGGCGGCGGGGGCCCGCCGCGGCATCGAGATGGACTCGGCGTCGTCGGCCGTGATCGACTCCTACCTGTCGGACTTCAAGCTCACCATCAGCGAAGCGCTGCCGATCCAGAGCCACAACGGTCCGGGCCCCTTCGAGATCGTGAACAATTACCTCGAGGGAGCCGGGATGGGCGTCATGTTTGGGGGGGCGGACCCGACGATCCCGAACCTCGTGGCGTCCGACATCGAGATCCGGGGGAACCTCTTTGCCCGGCCGCTGTCGTGGCGCATCGGCGATCCGACGTACGCCCGGACCCCCTGGGTCGTCAAGAACCTCTTCGAACTGAAGAACGCGCGCCGCGTGCTGATCGACGGCAACGTCTTCGAGGACAACTGGAAGCAGGGCGACCAGGACGGGTTTGCCATCGTGTTCACCCCGCGCAACCAGAGCGGGGGCTCGCCGTGGTCGACCGTCGAGGACGTCACGTTCACGCACAATATCGTCCGGCACTCCACCGCGGGCGTCCACATCCTGGGGTGGGATTACACCTACCCCAGCCGGCAGACCCAGCGGGTGCTCATCCAGAACAACCTGTTCATCGACATCGGCGCCTTCGCGAACAACGGCGGTTCCGTGGGCCGGCTGTTCATGCTGGCCGATGGGTCTGCGAACGTCGTGATTGACCACAATACCGCGTTCCAGGACGAGAGCCCGGTCTATGCCCAGGTGCACAATCCCCGTCTTGCGGTATCGACCGGCTTTGTCTATACGAATAATCTCACCCTCAACAACGAGGGGGTGAGGGGGGACAAGACCGAGGGCGTGATGGACGCCCTGAGCACGTATTTCCCCGGCGCCGTGTTCGCCGGCAACGTGCTGGTGGGAGGGGATCCGTCGAGTTATCCGCCCAACAACTTTTTCCCCTCGATGCTCGGCGACGTGGCGTTCGTCAATTTCGCCGGTGGCGACTACCGCCTCGCGCGTTCCAGCGCCTACAGAAATGCAGGGGTGGATGGAAGAGAGATCGGCGCCGACCCCGGCGCGATCTCCGCGGCGATCTCCTCGTGGTCGCGGACGGCGTCCCGGCCGTAAACCCAGGACGGCCCGAGGAACAGTTGGGCCAGATGGATGAGAGTCTTAACCGGTCAAGACCGTTAGGCGCCGCGGGGCCGGCCCCATGCTCGGGGCCGGCCCCAGCCGGATCTTTCTATTTCTGGCCTGGAGGCTCCGGCGGTGGCGGCGGTAGCGGCACCGGTGGTGGCGGCGGCGGCGGTGGTGGCGGCGGCGGTAGCGGCAGCGGCGGTGGTGGCGGCGGCGGTAGCGGCAGCGGCGGTGGTGGTGGCGGCGGCGGTAGCGGCAGCGGCGGTGGCGGCGGCAACGGTGGCGGCGGCAACGGTGGCGGCGGCAGCGGTGGCGGCGGCAGCGGTGGCGGTATCGGCGTTAGCGCCGTCGCGGTGCCCGTCACGGTCGCCTTGGTCGAGCCGCTGCTCCACGTGAAGCTGACGTCCGTCCCAAAAGCGCCGGCCATGGTAGGGGTGAAGCGCACGACGACCGTCTGGTTCCCGCCCGGGCCGAGCACGAATGCGCCGCCGGAGATCACCGTGAAGGGTGCGCTGGTGGCGGCTGCGCCAGTGACCGTGCTCCCGCCCGAGTTCGTGGCGGTGAACGAACGATCTACGGCTCCCCCCACACTCACCGACCCGAAATCCTGGGTCGAGGGTGTGATCGTCACGTTGGCGGCAGGGGGCGGCGGGGATGGGGGCGGCGGCGCCGGAGCGCCGGAGGACGTGCCGGAGGTCGCGTTCGCCGTCGCGGCGTTGACCGCGTCGATGTCGGCGCCGACATCCTTGCCGTCGGTTCCGGCGTTCTTGTAGGGACTCCCGGAGACCAGATGATAGTCGGCCCCGCCATAATAGGCGTTCACGAGCGCGGTCGCCCCCGACGGGAACCAGTTCCCGAGCGGGTACAGCGACACACTGCCGCCCAGGAGCACGTTGTGGGTGAACGCGAGGCTGGGGAGATTGCCCAGGTTGATAAAGTTTCCGTCGGTGAGGTTGTTCGTGAACTCGAACCCGTTCTGGGCGCTGTTCGCCTGCACCGGGCCGGCGGTCACGAACGCGGTGTTGTGGTCCAGCGCCACGCTCTGGGAGGATCCGGTGTCCATGCCCATCAACAAGCCCGCGGGGAACCACTGCAGGGGTCTGTCCGAGAACGCGCCGATATCGTAGAACAGGTTGTTCTGGATCAGGACCCGCTGCGTGTTCTGACTCGGGTTCGTGTTGTCGGTGCCGTGGACCATGACGCCGTTTTCCGTGTGGCGGACGATGTTGTGGGTGAACGTCACGTCCCGGACGACGCACCAGGGACAGCCGCCGTTCTGGTTGCGGGGGGTGAAGACGACGGCGAACCCGTCCTGGTCGGCCTGGCGCCAGTTGTTCTCAAAGATGTTGCCGTCGATCAGCACGCGCTGGGCGTTCTTGAGCTCGAAGACGTTCTTGACGATATACGGGGCGCCGGCGTAGGTGGGGTCGCCGATGCGCCAGGACAGGCGCTTGGTCATGTAGTTGCCGCGGACCTCGATGTCGGAGGGCGTGAGGTTCGTGACCGAGGGATCCTGGCCGCCGAACATGACGTCTTCGCCAGCGGACTCGATGTAGTTGTTGGCGAGCTTGAAGGGGCCCGTGCCGTTGGTCACCTTGATCGCCGTGGCTTCGTTGACGGTGTCGCGCCAGTCCGACAGATACGAGTCGATGATGGCGGTCCAGCCGGCGTCGGCCTGGACGCCCCAGAGGGTGCCGCCGGTGGAGGGGTCGGCGTGGATGTAGCAGCGGTCGAAGGTGAAATTCCACGCGCCGCCGCCCGACCCGAGATACACGAGCGCGTGCTGCTGGGCGCCGGGGGCGGGGCTGATCTCGATGCCGACGAAGCGGTAATTGTGCGCGCTCTGGTCGGTCAGGATGGCAGGGCTGTTCCAGGGTCCCCAGAGCTTCGGCATTGCGGAGGCCTGGGCGGGGGCGACCCGGTTGCCCGGGGCGGGGAGGCTGGAGAGGGCCGAGGAGACGATGTAGATCCACCCGGCGCCGGATTTGTTGCGCAGGGTGAAGGGCCCGGTGTACGATGCGCCGGCGGCCAGCCGGATGGTGTCGCCCGGGTTGGCGTTGTTGAGGGCGGCCTGGAAGTCCCCGCCGGCGGGGACGGTGAGCGTGTTCCCCGACGGGGGCGCGTAGGTCGTGTCGAGGTAGGTCTGGGGCTGCGCCGGAGACACCTGCGCCTGAGCGGCGAAGGGCGCGGGGAACAGGGGCGGAATGGGCACCGCGACGGCGATCAATGCCAGCCACGCCGCGGCGGCCCGGATGTACGCACGGAAACGCATAGGGCCTCCCTATATCGAACGGAAGGCCCCCATGTCCCGGAGAACCTGTCCTTCCTTCGGTAACCCCGCTGACCTCTCCTGAGGTCCGGTGGCTTTGCGTCCCCGAGTCGCCTCGGGTTTGCCTTTATCGGGAAGGAGCCTTTCCGCGATTGAACTTTTTGAGCCGGTCCTTAGGGTTTATTACCCGAAAGGGTGAACGAAAGGACAACGAGTAAAGTCGTGTTATACGTTATGTCAGAACCAGAGACGATTCTCGTCATCACAACTGCGCCTTTGTTCATCAATTGATTGTGAGCAATAGGCTGGCGATTGGCAGAATAGCTGGGCTCAACCGTGCAGTCAGCCAAATACCCATCTCCGCATAGAGAGTTAACTCTAATCCTGGCCAGTTCGACATCGATGATACCTGGAGGCCTTTGTCCGATGTCGGTCCGGTCAGTTTTGGAATGGCGACCGTCATAAGTTGATCGAGCATATACACTTCGATGGCCCTCACCAAACGAGATCTGCTTGACTACCTCTCTCGGGCGAGTGAAGTGGACGCCCAGGGCGTCGTGCGAGAATTTGGGGTTCGCTACTCTCTCGCCGCTATGGCCTTGCTGCGCCTGGTCCGTCAGGGACTCGCAACCCGGCAGCGCTATTCGGAGCGCGGAGGATACCGCTACCGGTTGTCTGAGCGTGGGCAGTCCCGCCTCGCCTATCTTGAGAGCGATCGGGCGTCATCGGCAGAGAGTACGCTGGTCGGAAAACCTGACGGGACCGAGGGACCACCGTGAACCGTTGGCATGAGTATTTCCTCCTAATCTTCCCCGCTTCTCCCTGTACCAACCTCCTGTAGCAAATCTCCTGTAGTAAAAGCTCGTGTAGCGAACTGGCCAGTGGATCGGTGACCCACCGGTCAGTTCAGCTTTGCGTTCTATCCACGCCGAAGCGACAGAGACTTCAGGTATTCTCCTGGGATTGGTATCTGGTAATTAATGGATAGGCGCAGGAGATGCCTAGGGTTTACTCTCTTAGGCGATCACTCACTCACCATGATATATACCCCACGGAGGTTTGGTGGGAGGGGGGGTCATTTAGTTGCGCACTTATGTTCGCTTTTTCGCGATCTGGTACGTTCTTCTCGTCACGGCGGTATCGATCTCCCCTCTGCTCCCGCAGTGGTTCGTCGCGCAGGCACAGTCTGCCCTCCCGGAACTGCCCAGCGCGTACATCGATACGACCCTGGTCACCCCTACAGGCAATTTCCTGTCGGTTCCGCCCGGAGGTGACTTTCAGGAGGCCCTCAACGAGGCCAACCCAGGTGATGTCATCACGCTCGCCGCGGGCGCGACGTACACCGGGCCGTTCACCCTGCCCAACAAGCCTGGGGCCGGGTGGATCTATATCGAGTCCTCGGCATACTCCAATTTGCCACCCCCCGGCACCCGCGTCGCCCCGGCCCTGGCGGGGTTCATGCCCAAGATCATCGCCCCCGGAGTACGCGCGATCGGGACGTACCCCGGAGCGCACCATTACCGGTTTATCGGGATCGAGTTCGCGCCTGCCCCCGGCTCGGTCAACTCGTCGTTCTCGCTGATCCGCCTGGGCACCGGGGAGTGGTCCGCCGATCTGCTCCCCAACAACATCATCTTTGACCGCTGCTACATCCACGGGGACCCGTCCGCGGGGGGCCGGCGCGGGATCCTGATGGACTCGGCATTCACGGCCGTGATCGACTCGTACCTGTCCGATTTCAAACTCACCTACAGCGAAGCCTTGCCGATCCAGAGCGAGAACGGCACGGGCCCCTTCAAGATCGTGAACAATTACCTCGAGGGGGCCGGGATGGGCGTCATGTTCGGGGGGGCGGACCCGGTGATCCCGAACCTCGTGGCGTCCGACATCGAGATCCGGGGCAACTACTTCGCCAGACCGCTGTCCTGGCGCTTCGGCGATCCCGCATACGCGGGGACCCCGTGGATCGTCAAGAACCTCCTTGAGTTGAAGAACGCCCAGCGGGTGCTGATCGACGGCAACATCTTCGAGAACAACTGGAAGCAGGCCGATCAGGACGGATTCGCCATCGTGTTCACGCCGCGCAACCAGAGCGGGGACTCGCCGTGGTCGACCGTCCAGGATGTCACGTTTACGCACAACATCGTCCGGCACTCCACCGCAGGCGTCCACATGCTGGGGTGGGACTACACGTACCCCAGCCAGCAACTGCAGCGGGTGCTCATCCAGAACAACATCTTCGACGACATCGGCGCGTTCGGTGGCAACGGCGGCTCCGTGGGGACGCTGTACCAGCAGCGGGACGGGGTGGCGAACACCGTTATCGATCACAATACCGCTTTTCAGCGCGGGGACCCGCTGCACGCGCAGGTCGTCGCCGGCGTTCCGAACACCGGGCTCGTCTTCACGAACAATATCGGCGATGGCAACGTGACCGCGTACGCCGCAAATAACCCGTCGGCGGCGTTGGCCAACTGGTTCCCCGGTACCGTGTTCGCCAACAACGTGATGATGGACGGGGTTGCCTCGGCGTACCCGGCCGGCAACTGGTTCCCGCCGGGGTCGACCCCCATTGTCAACGCTTACTACGACGGTTCCGACTACCATCTGGTCCCCGGGAGCCCCTACAAGAACGCCGGAACCGACGGCAAGGATGTCGGGGCCGATATCGATGCGATCAACGCGGCGACGGCGAATGTGATCTCCGGTGTCTCCACCGCCAACGATCCTTCTGCTTCCCCTCTGTCCATCACCCCCCAGACTCAGGACTTCGGGTCGGTGCCTGTGGGGGGGTCGGCGGATCGTTCGTTCACCGTCGCGAACCCAGGCAGCAGCGCGGTCACCGGCACCGCTTTCGCTGTGGATCCGTTCATTGTGGTCGCCGGCAACTCGTTCAGCCTCGACCCAGGCGCGAGCCAGCCGGTCGTGGTCCGGTTCAGCCCCAAAGCGGGCACCGCCTACGGATCGAGCGTCGACTTTACATGGAGCGGCGGCGGCGCGACTTCGCGAATCGTAACGGGCACAGGCACGGGCGCGCCGCCACCACCACCGCCGCCGCCGCCGTCGCCGGCGCCACAACCGTCGCAGCAACAGCTATCTCCGTCGCCACAACCACCGCCGCCACCGCCGTCGGTGCCAATACAGCTACCGCCGCCACCACCACCGCCGTCACCGCTGCCGCTGCCGCCGCCGCCACCGCTGCCGCTGCCGCCGCCCCCCCCACCGCCCGCCGCCGCCACCGCCGCCGCCGCCGCCGCCACCCCCACCGCCGCCGCCACTGCCGCTGCCGCCGCCACCCCCGCCGCCGCCGCCACTGCCGCCGCCGCCGCCACCCCCACCGCCGCCACTGCCGCTGCCGCCGCCGCCCCCACCACCGCCGCCACTGCCGCTGCCGCCACCGGTGCCCCTGCCGCCGCCGCCGCCGCTGCTCCCACCACCACCTCCGTGGCCGCTGGGCTGGCGATTCGGCAGGTAAGATCCGGTTTGCCCCCCGGGGTTCACTGCGATCCGGGACTCCGGGGGGTCTTGAATTATTCCGTATTTCTGATATAATCGAATTAATCGAAGAAAGAGGCTCCTCCGGCGAGGTATGGCCTTTGATCACGGATGAGGTGAAGAAGAAGGGCGGCATCGAGGACACCGCCCGCTACGCAGACCTATTCTCAGCCCTTGGGACAGAAGCGCGCCTTCGGATCATCCGGCTGCTGCTCTCCGCCCACCCCGACGGCATGGTCGTGGGGGAGATTCAGACCGAACTGGACATCCCCAACTCCACCTTGTCCCATCACCTGGAAAAGCTGCGGCATGAGGACCTGGTCACCGTTCGGCGGGAGGGAACGTACCTCCGGTACGCCGCGAACACCGAGACGCTGAGCGCGTTGTTGGGGTTCCTCTACGCGGAGTGCTGCACGCGGAGCCGGGCGGTGAGTTCGCGCGAGGTTATCTGGAGTGACGGACGAAGCCGGAAGAGTTGATGGAGGAGTTCGGGGAGGCTGGCGTCGATGGACATCAAAGATGCGGTGAAGGAAAAGTATGCGCGGGCCGCCATCCAGGTCACGAAGGGCGAGGGCGCGGACTGTGCGTCCGCCTGCTGCGGGCCCTCGTGTAGCGCCGATCCGATCACGTCGAACCTGTACGAGCGGGATCAGGTTGCGGAGCTCCCGGCGGAGGCGCTGCAGGCTTCTCTGGGCTGCGGAAATCCCACGGCCCTGGCCCAGTTGAGCCCCGGAGAGACGGTGCTCGATCTCGGCTCCGGGGGCGGGATCGATGTGCTGCTCTCGGCCAGGCGCGTTGGCCCCGTGGGCAAGGCCTACGGGCTCGACATGACAGATGAAATGCTGGCGCTGGCGCGGGAGAATCAGCGGAAGGCGGGCGTCGAGAACGTGGAGTTCCTCAAGGGCGAGATCGAGCGCATTCCTCTTCCCGACAACTCGGTCGATGTCATCATCTCGAACTGCGTCATCAACCTCTCGGGGGACAAGGAGCGGGTGTTTGCGGAAGCGTTCCGTGTCCTCAGGCCCGGCGGTCGGCTCGCCGTCTCGGACATCGTGGTACGGGGAGAGGTGCCGGCCGATCTCCGGCACAGCATCGAGCTGTGGGTCGGGTGTGTCGCCGGAGCCCTGGAGGAGCGCGAGTACGTGAAGGGGCTGGCACAGGCGGGGTTCGACTCCATCGGCGTGGAGCCGACGCGCGTCTATCGGGTGGCCGATGCCGGCGAGTTCCTCTCGCGCGCCGGCATCGATGCGGCGGCCGTGGCTCCGCTCGTCGATGGAAAGTTCGTGAGCGCGTTCATCCGGGCGAGGAAGCCCGGACCCGGCGCGCCGGGGTCGGCGTCGCCGCGCCCGGACGCCCCGTGAGGTGACCCGTGACGAGGGTGGGCGGCGGCGAGTACGTCTTCGAGGTGGTGGAGGACTGGGCCAGGCTCCCCGAGGGGTGGTCCTTCCGGGAGGTCTCCGGCGTCGGGGTGGACCGCCGAGACCGCGTCTTTGTGTTCTCCCGCAGCGCGCACCCCGTGATCATCTTCGACCGCGACGGACGCTTCGAGGGCTCCTGGGGCGAGGGCCTCTTCACGCGGCCCCACGCGGTGACGATGGGCCCTGACGACACGATCTACCTCACCGACGACGGCGACCACACCGTCCGGAAGTGCACGCTCGAGGGAACGGTCCTGCTCACCATCGGACGTCCCGGCGCTCCGGCGCCGCTCCACAGCGGCCAGCCGTTCAACCGGTGCACGCATCTGGCGGTGGCGCAGGACGGCTCGCTCTACATCTCCGATGGCTATGGGAACTCCCGCATCCACAAGTTCTCTCCGGAGGGGAGGCACCTGTTCTCCTGGGGAGAGCCCGGCACCGACCCCGGGCAGTTCAATCTTCCGCACAACATCTGCGTTGATCGCGAGGGATACCTGTACGTGGCGGATCGGGAGAATCACCGCGTCCAGGTCTTCGACTCCAAGGGCGCGTTTGAGACGCAGTGGAACAACCTGTACCGGCCGTGCGGGCTCTTCATCGACCGGCGAGACCCCCGGGGCGAGCGCGTCTACGTTGGAGAACTGGGTCCCAGCCTCCCCGTCAGCGCGGGCGTCGCCAATCTGGGGGCGCGCGTGGGCGTCTACACGGCGCGCAATCAGCGCCTGGCCCGGCTGGGAGACCGGCTGCCGGGGACGGATCCGGGGCAGTTTGTGGCGCCGCACAGCATCGCCGTGGACTCGCGCGGCGACGTCTATGTGGGGGAGGTCTCCTGGACGATGTACGGGCGCCAACTGGATCCGCCCAGGGAGGTGCGGAGCCTCCAAAAACTGGCGCGGGCGGCGGGGGGGACCGGGCCCACGAGGTAAACACGCTCGCCCGAGACCGCGGTCAGTCGTCCTCGGGATCCACCCATTCCTCTTCTTCGGGCACGAACGATCGCCGGCAGTGCGGACACACCACGGCTTCGCCATCGTCGGCCGGGGCCAGGCGGAGGAACGCCACCCCGCAGTGGGGACAGATCAGGCGGATCATGCGTGACGCGGGCCTTCGCCGCCCCCGCCCGCGAGTCCTACGGCCGCGGGGCAGGACTCGATTGCACGTGCGCAGAAGGGGCCGGCATTCCACCTGTCCGTCCGGACGCCTGCCGGGCCCGCAGGAATTCGCAGGAGGATCCCGCATCATGGTCAGAACGATCGCCGATCCGAGGACGCGCTCGCGACAGGTCACGGAGGGGCCGGAGCGCGCGCCCCATCGGGCGATGCTCCGGGCGACCGGGCTTGGAGACGACGACCTCCGCAGGCCGCTCGTCGGGGTCGCGTCCTCGTGGAACGAGGTCACTCCCTGCAACCTCCACCTCGATGTCGATGCCAGGGACGTCAAGCAGGGGGTCCGGGCGGGGAAGGGCACGCCGATCCAATTCACGACGATCGCGGTGAGCGACGCGATCGCCATGGGCCACGAGGGGATGAAGGCGTCTCTGGTGAGCCGCGAGATCATCGCGGATTCCGTGGAACTCATGGTGGTGGCCGAGGCCTTCGACGCGCTGGTCGCCATCGCCGGCTGCGACAAGAGCCTCCCCGGGATGATGCTGGCGATCGCCCGCCTGAATGTCCCGGCGGTCTTCCTGTACGGCGGGACCATCATGCCCGGCCACTTTGACGGCCGGGACGTGACCATCGGCGATGTCTACGAGGCGGTCGGGGCGCACGCGGAGGGCCGGATGACCGACGAAGAGCTCTACCGGCTCGAGTGCGTCGCGTGTCCGGGCGCGGGGTCGTGCGGCGGGCTCTTCACGGCCAACACGATGGCCTCGTGTGTGGAGGCGCTCGGGATGTCGCTGCCGGGCAGCGCGGCGATTCCCGCGGTCGATCCGGGCCGCCCGCAGGTGTGCCGCGAGACGGGCGAAGCCGTGATGCGCCTGCTGGCCGGCGGCGTGCGGCCCCGCGAGATCCTCACGCGGAAGGCGTTCGAGAACGCGATCACCACCCTCGTGGCCATGGGGGGGTCGACCAACGGCGTGCTGCATCTCCTGGCCATTGCCCGGGAGGCGGGCGTGCCGCTGGCGCTCGCGGACTTCGACCGGATCAGCCGGAAGACCCCGCATATCGCCGACATGCGCCCCGGCGGCCGGTACACCATGGCGGATCTCCAGAAAGTCGGGGGGGTCCCGGTCGTTCTGAAAGAACTGCTCGACGGCGGCTTCCTCCACGGGGAGGCGCTGACCGTGACCGGGCGGACGATGGCCGAGAACCTCAAAGGCGTCCGGCGCCCCGAGCAGCAGGATGTCGTGCGCCCTGTGGGCCGGCCGATCACGCCGACGGGCACCCTCGCCGTCCTGAGCGGGTCCCTGGCCCCGGAGGGCGCGGTGATCAAGACCGCCGGCGTCCGGCGCCTCGTGTTCCGCGGGCCGGCCCGGGTCTTCGAGCGGGAGGAGGATGCCTTTGACGCCGTGGTTCACCGCCGCGTGACGCCCGGGCAGGTGGTGGTGATCCGGAACGAGGGACCCAAGGGCGGGCCCGGGATGCGGGAGATGCTGGCCGTGACCGGCGCATTGTTCGGCCAGGGCCTGGGGGAGGATGTGGCCCTGATCACCGACGGGCGGTTCTCGGGCGCGACCCACGGGATCTCGATCGGCCACGTCGCCCCCGAGGCCGCGAACGGCGGACCGATCGCCGTGGTGCGCGACGGGGACATGATCACCATCGATGTCCCAAACCGGCGGCTCGACCTGGAGGTTCCGGCTGAAGAAGTGCAGTCCCGGCTGCGCGCCTGGCGGGCGCCCGAGCCGCGCTACCGCACCGGAGCGCTGGCCAAGTACGCGGCCCTCGTCGGTTCCTCCGCGCAGGGCGCGGTGTGCCTCTAGGACCGTCGCGGCCAGGAACGCCCTCGGCCGCTCCGCTGTTGGCGGCGGTGTTGTCGCGAGGCGACGTTACGGTAAAGCCAGTTTGAACGCCTCGGCCACTTTGGCAATCCCCACCGCTCCCGTGGGGACGCTCACCTGCCCGCCGTGGATCAGCGCTCCCGCGGCGATGCCGATCGGTCCGAGGAGGATGGCTCCCGCGACGCTCGAGCCGGCGGCCGCCCCCACGTCTTTGACCTGCTTGATCGATTCGGGCGTCACCTCAAGCGGGGAGAGCCCCACCGGCCGCCCGTCGACAGCCGTGGCCTTGATGAACCCAATGTGCACGCGCGCGCTCTGCCCGAAGATGCCCGGCTGCGAGACGTCGGTCACGGTGCCCTCGACGGGGGTCCCCTTGCGGAAGATGACGGACCGGCCGATCAGGACGTCGGCGGCCACCTCGAATTGGACGGGGATCCCCTCCTTGACGGTCGCGGAATCCATCGGGGCCAGAAACTTGAGGGGCACCGAGGTGCCTGCCGGCACTTCGACATCGTCCGCAAATGCCGGGAGGGAACCCGCCCCCAGGATTACGAGTGTGATCGCCGCCGCCACGCTTCGCATCTGTGCCTCGCCTCCTCACCGTGGAGGGCTGCCGGGGCCGGAGCGTCCCGTGGTGGACGCGACGCCTGGGATGCCCGGGGGCCGCCGGCCGCCCGGAAAGAAAGATTCGCGCCGTCCGCGGATTCTCCCGTTGCCCCCTGGGGGGGCTCCAAGCCAGAGGAGGACCACCAGCACGCAGAGGGTGCGGCCATCCGCGGGGGACCGGCCCCGGGCCTCCAGGAAGCCTTCCCGAGGCTGCCCGGAAACATACGACCGTCCGTGCGCCCTATCCGGCCTGATCCGCGAGGCCGGAGGGCCCGCCGGGGCCAAATAATATACGGTTCCCGGAAGGAAACGGCGCGCCTCCCCCGAACAGACTAGTCCCGATGACCAGTTGATCCGACGCGGGAGGGATGTATGACGAAGGCACAGTACGCGGCGAAGCTCGCCGAGAAGCTCAAGGTGAGCAAGGCTGAAGGGGGCCGGATCGTCGATGAGGTGACCGGGCTGTTGACGAACACCCTCAAGAAGGGTGATCGAGTGCGCTTCCCGGGGTTCGGCACGTTCAAGGTCTCCAAGCGAAAGGCCCGCATTGCCCGCAACCCGCAGACCGGTGAGCCCGTGAAGGTGCCGGCACGGACCGTTCCCCGGTTCACGCCGTCGAAGGAGCTCAAGCTTGCGGTGAAGTAATCGTTCGTCCCGCCAAACCAGCCGGGTCCACGGCGCACCAGCGCCGGGGACCCGTTGTTTTTGGCCCGGCCTGGCTCAAGGAAGCGCTATTCACCCTGGAGAATCTGGGTCACCGAGGATCGTGCTGAGGGGAAGCACCGCCGACTCGAGAGGTGAGGGGGGACTCATGTATGGCTGCACAATCGATGGCGATGCCGCGTGGTCGATCATCCGGGATGAGCCTCATGCAGATCATTCTGGCGGCATCGGCCGGCACGGTGATCGAGTGGTATGACTTCTATATCTACGGCAGCCTGGCCGTCTTCTTCGCCGTGTACTTCTTCCCGAAGGGCAACCCCACGGCCGCCCTGCTGTCCTCGCTGGCCGCCTTCGGGGCCGGGTTCGCGGTGCGGCCGTTCGGGGCGATCGTCTTCGGGCGGATCGGCGACCTGGTCGGGCGCAAGTACGCGTTCCTGGTGACCCTGAGCCTCATGGGGATCGCGACGACCCTCACGGGGCTGCTGCCCGGGTACGCCCAGGTCGGGATCCTCGCCCCCACGCTGCTGGTCCTCCTCCGGCTGCTCCAGGGGCTCGCGCTCGGCGGCGAGTACGGCGGCGCGGCGACCTACATCGCCGAGCACGCGCCCGACAGCAGGCGGGGCTACTATACGAGTTACATCCAGACCACGGCGACGGTGGGGTTTTTCGTGGCGCTGATGGTTGTCCTCATCACCCGGCTCTCGCTGGGCGAAGCCGGCTTCAGGCAGTGGGGCTGGCGGATCCCGTTCCTCCTCTCCGCCGTGCTTCTGGCTGTGGCGATGTACATCCGGCTGCGGCTGCAGGAGGCCCCGCTGTTCGCCCGGCTGAAGGAGCAG
>VBAK01000007.1 GCA_005882275.1 Candidatus Segetimicrobium genomatis | reverse complement strand
GCCGCCGCCCTCCGGATCCACAACCGCCTGCTCCCCGTGTGGATGGCGCTGAGCGGCCCCAACCTCCCGGCGCGCGTCAAAGCCGCGTTGACACTCCAGGGCCGGAACGGCGGGCGGTCCCGCCGGCCGATGAGCGTCCCGTCCGGCGAAGACGTCAGAAGGATTCAGGAGGCGCTCGAGCGGGCCGAGTTCGTGACGGTGGCGTAGTCTCGGGAAGCGTCGTGCACCGACTGAGGCAAGACTACTTCTGGCGAGGTGTTATGAGACAGGCCTTCAACAACATGGTGCGCCAGCGCAGGCGCCGGTGCATATGTAACCCACATTGGGTACTGTTGGATGGTCCAAGGAGACGACCAACGCGCTGCTGAAGTTTTTGATCAAAATAGACCGAGTGTCGAGTAACCGTGGCGCTCTACGGGCTTTCCGAAGCAGATTTGAGGGAGTATTGCAGGCGGGTAATGGAGTCGTTGGAGCTTTGGCTCCGCCGCCTCATTGACGATGTCTTGACTCCAACATATGGTGCTGATTACCTCAATGCGCAGGACGATCATGGTAACTACATCATCAACCGCGAAGTTCGTGAGAACGTTGCCCAACGCAAGCGACAAGAACCACAAAGATACGCACGTCTTATCGATGCAGCGTTGCTCGACGACGAGATCAAGATTCTCTGTCACCAGCAACTCTACGGGTACTTCCGTGCGGCACTTGAGGGAGCATTTCCCGATGGTACGACAGAGGCACGGACTTTTCTTACGCGGTTAGTCGAACCCAGGAACCGCTTATCACATGCAAATCCGATCAGCGTCCGGCAAGCCGAGCGGGTGATCTGTTACTCGAATGATGTCATTGATTCCCTAAAGGAGTACTATGGTGCAGTGGGTCGGGCAGCAGAATACAACGTACCCTCTGTCATCCGGGCTGTTGATTCATTCGGAAACGTAGCGCTCCCAAATCAACAACATAACCCTGAGATCTTCGACTATCGGAAGAACCAAGCCCACGAGCTTCGGCCGGGCCAAACCATAAGTGTGGAAGTTGAGATTGATCCCGCCTTCTCACCAGGGCAGTACGCCATCGTGTGGGAATGGGACTCAGCGCGTCTGATGGACTGTAACAAGGTGACCATTCTTATCGAGCGCTCGCACGTCAGTGAGTTATTTACAATCGAATGCAAAGTGGTTTCCAATGAGGATTGGCACAAGTATCGGTACTACGATCATCGAGTAGTGTTTATGTATCGAGTTCTGCCTCCGTTAGAGGGCGCGGCGCCGACCCGTTCCACGAGGTCCTGAGCCTCGCCGTTTGCGGGCGATCGGTACATCCCGGCGCGGTTGTTGACTGGCGGTTTTCGGGCGTGTGTGGCAGATGCCTTCGGCTAAAGATCCCCTCAGAAGGTGCAAAAGCCCGTTCTATTAACCGGCAGGATTGTTTACCAGCGCGCGAGGCGGACGATGGCGCCGTGGATGCGCTCAACGCTGGGGAGATAGGCCGACTCGAGCGGGGGCGCGTAGGGGACGGGCGTGTCGAAGGCGCCGATGCGGCTGATCGGGGCGTCGAGCAGGCTGAAGAGGTGCTCGGCGACGTGGGCCGAGATCTCGGCGCCGATCCCCCCGCGGAGCCGGTCCTCGTGGACGATCAGGACCCGGCTCGTGCGCGTGACCGAGTCCGTGAGGGTCTCGAGGTCGAGCGGCAGGAGCGTGCGGAGGTCGATCACCTCGGCGTCGACGCCGTCGGCGGCCGCCGCCTCGGCCGCTTCGAGACAGCGGTGGACCATCATCCCGTAGGTGATGACGCTGAGGTCGCGCCCGCGGCGGCGCACGTCGGCCTTGCCCAGGGGTACGAACGCCAGGCCCTCGTCCACCGGGCCGCGCTGAGACCGGTACAACGCCTTGTGCTCCAGATAGAGAACGGGGTTGGGATCCGCGATCGCCGAGAGCACCAACCCCTTCGCGTCCGCAGGGGTCGCGGGGAACACGATCTTCACCCCCGGGGTGTGAAAGAAGTAGGCCTCCACCGACTGCGAGTGAAACGGGCCGCCGTGCGTTCCCGCCCCGCAGGGCGCGCGAATGACGAGGGGCACACAGCCGCCGGCGCGGTAGGCGGACGTGGCCGCGACGTTGACGATCTGATTGAACGCGTTGGAGATGAAGTCGGCGAACTGCATCTCGACCACGGGGCGGAGACCCAAGAGCGCCGCTCCGACGGCGGCGCCCACCGCGCCCGCCTCGCTGATCGGCGTGTCGATGACCCGGCGGGGCCCGAACTCCTCCAGGAACCCCTTCGTGAGCTTGAACGCCCCTCCGTACGCGGCCACGTCCTCGCCGAGGAGAATCACGGAGGGGTCCGCGCGCAGCGCCTGACGCAGGCCGTCGGCGATCGCCTCCAGGTAGGTCATCACGGCCACGGCCGGCCCTCGCAGTACACCCCGCGTTCCACCTCGGATGGATCCGGGGGCGGGCTGGCCTCGGCCCACGCCTGGGCCTCGTCCACCTCCGCCAGGACGGCTCCCCGCAGGGCTTCCACCTGATCCGTGGTCAGGACCCGGGTCTCGACCAGGTGGTCCTCGAAGCGCTTCACAGGGTCCCGCGGCCGCCATTCGTCGAGCAGCGCCTTCGGGACGTAGGAGGCGTCGTCGGCCTCGGAGTGGCCGCGCATGCGCATCGTCCGGCACTCGAGAAAGGACGGACCCTCGCCCGCCCGCGCGCGGTCGACGGCGCGCCGGGCCGCGTCGTGGACGGCGAGGACGTCGTTGCCGTCGATGGAGCAGGAGGCCATGCCGTACCCCGCCATCCTGTCTGCGATGGGACCGGTGACCTCGCGGTGCACGGGCGTCGAGTAGGCGAACTGGTTGTTCCAGCAGACGATCACCAGCGGGAGCCGGAGCACGGCGGCCAGGTTGGCGCCCTCATGAAACTCGCCCGTGGCCAGGGTCCCCTCGCCGCAGAACGCCATCGCCACACGGGCCTCCCGCCGGACGACGAACGCCAGCGCCGCGCCGGCGGCCACCGGGATGCTGGCGCCGATGTGGTCGATGTGGAGGAGGATGCGGGGTCCGAGGCCGCCGATGTGCAGGTTCCCTTCCCGTCCCCGGGTCGGCGACCCGATGCGCCCCAGGAAGTTCGCGAAGTAGTACCCAATCGGCATGCCCAGCACCAGCCGGGCGCCGAGATCGCGGTGGAGCGTCGACGCCACGTCCTGCGGACCCAGGGTGTAGGCGGCCCCGACCGCGATCGCCTCGTGCCCGTACCCCGTGAAGCAGGCCCCCACCACCGCGCCCTGTTGATACAGTTTCACGATGCGGTCTTCGGCCAGACGCTGGAGGAGCATATACCGGTACAGGGTGCGCAGGTCGTCGGCCGTCAGGCCGGCAGAGACCGCGGCGCGCGGCGCGGCCGCGCTCTTACGCCGCTCCGTCATGCGCCGTCCGCGCAGCGTCTACCAGCCTCCATACGCGACCCAGCCGCCGTCCACGGTCACGCACGACCCGGTGATGTAGGCGGCGTCATCGGTGGCGAGGAAGGTCGCCACTTTGGCGACCTCTTCGGCGGTCCCGAACCGTCCGGCCGGGGTCCGCCGCTCGATGTCGGCATTGGAATAGTCTCCGGAGACCTGGTCCCGCTCGTCCATCGGCGTCTTGATGTACGCGGGATCGATGCTGACCACCCGGATGCCGTGGCGCGCCCATTCCGCGGCGAGGACTTTCGTGAGGCCGATCAGCCCATGCTTGCTGGCGCAGTACGCCGCGCGCTTCGGCAGGCCCACTTCCCCCAGAATCGACGAGATGTTGAGGATGACGCCCCGCCGCTGAGGGATCATCACGCGCGCCGCGGCCTGCGCGCAGAGGAAGGCCCCGGTGAGGTTGGTGTCGATGGTCAGGCGCCACCCTTCTTCCGGCAGCGATTCGGATGGGCCGATCATGGACGTGCCGGCGTTGTTCACCAGGACATCCAGGCGGTTCCACGTCCGCCGGGCCGCCGCCGCCAGCCGCTCCCCGGTCGCCGATTCGCGCACATCGCCCGAGACGGCGATGGCCTCGTGCCCCTCCTCGCGCAATGCGCGGGCCACGCGCTCCCCCCGTTCCTCCGAGCGCGAGTTGATCACGAGGCGCGCGCCCTCCCGCGCGTACGCCCACGCGATCGCCTCCCCGATGCCCATGCTCGATCCCGTGATCGCCGCCACTTGACCGCCGAGCCGCATATTTCTTCCTCCTTTACAGCCGCGCCTCGCCGCGCGCCGCCAGGGCCTTGGCCTTCCGGACGGCGTCGATGCGCCGTTCCGCCAGCAGATCGGCCGCCCGGTAGGTGGGAATCCCTTCCTCCCGGGAGATGCGGATGAGCGAGGCCATCGTCTCCAGGATCCGCGAGACGTTGGTCATGGCGCGCTCCCGGTTGAATCCGCCGGGGTTGAGCCGGTCCGTGTCGAAGATCGTCCCCCCGGCGTTGACGACGTAGTCCGGGGCGTACAGGATGCCCCGGGCGTGGATGTCCGTGCCGTCGCGCTCCTCCCGGAGCTGGTTGTTGGCGGAGCCGCAGATGATCTTGACCCTGAACCGCGGAATCGTCTCGGCGTTGATGATCCCGCCGAGCGCGCAGGGACAGAAGATGTCCGCCGGGTGGGCGGCGATCTCATCCGGGGGCGCGGCGGTGACGGAATACCCGTTCGTGATCGTCTCGACCTTCTCGCCGTCGATGTCGCTCACCACGACCCGGGCGCCCGCCCTGACCAGGAGGGGGACCACCTCCGACCCCACGGCCCCCAGCCCCTGGACGGCGACCGTGCGCCCCTCGAGGGAATCCGTCTCGTAGGCGGCCCGGGCGCACGCCTTCATGCCCTGCACGACGCCAAACGCGGTGGCCCCGCCGATGGGGCCCGCGCCTCCCCAGGAGGCCGGCAGGGTGACGACGTACGGCGTCTCCATCCTCATGTACTCCATCTCGCGCAGGGTGGTCCCGACGTCCTCGCCGGTGAGGTAGATCCCGCCGAGCCGGTTGATGAACCGCCCCAGGGCGCGGAACAGCATCTCGCTCTTCTCGCGCCGCGGGTCGCCGAGGATCACGCACTTCCCGCCCCCCAGGTTCACGCCGGCGGCCGCGTACTTGTAGGTCATGCCCCGCGCCAGCCGGAGCGCATCTTCGATGGCGTCCATCTCGGACGGGTACGTCCACATCCGGGTTCCCCCGGTGGCCGGGCCGAGGGTGGTGTCGTGGATGGCGATGACGGCACGCAGGCCCACGGATCGGTCCTGGCAGATGAAGAGGTTCTCGTAGTCGTACCGTTCCATGTACCCAAGGATGGACTCCATCGTCATGACACCTCCTGGTCCCCTTGCGTCAGGCGGTCGGGCTCCTGAGCCCGTGGAGGCTCCGGTAGTCGGCGGGCGGCGCGGGCGTCCAGCCCGCCAGCAGCCGGCCGGCCGGCTGGTACACTTCGACGGCGAGCGGCCGGCAGGTCGCCAGCGGATCGCCCCGCTCCGGACCGAAGATCTGGGCGGAAATATCGCCGCCCGGGCAGGTGGAGAGGGCGCAGAGCAGGTCCATTTCGGCGAAGAACTCGAAGAAGTCCCCGGTTTTTGCCGGGCTCGCCTTCGCGAAGTACCGGCCGTCCCGCCGCAGCCCGGTGACCATGAAGATGTTCAGGACGTCGTGGACGTCGAACTCGGTGAGGCGGTAGGGGGCCACCGCGCGCACCAGATTCGAGTGGCAGGTGAAGTCGAACTCCTCCCCGTTCAGCACCTTGGTGACATACGGGTCGCAGCGGGTGCCGAGCAGATCGTGGCACCCGGCCCCGTCCTCGTCGATGCCGTAGTGGATCGTGTCGTTGGTGATCGTCAGCATCGGGCGGAGGTACGGCAGGCACGACCACAGGCGGTCGAACGTCGTGACGTGCGTGCCGTACAACTGGCGGGTGCGGGACGCCCAGAAGCGCTCGCGCGGGTTGTGCCGGTGCCAGACATTGAAGTCGGCCACCTGCGGCCCCTCGATCACCACGATGCGGCAGAGGTGGCCGGCGGGGACGGTCCAGGCTCTGCCGGAGCGGATCGGCACCACGAATCGCTCGCGGGGCGTCCGGCTCTCCACCTCGCGGGCGA
>VBAK01000175.1 GCA_005882275.1 Candidatus Segetimicrobium genomatis | reverse complement strand
GGCGACGATCGAGCGATGGGGACTGGTCTACCGGTAGCCGCGCCCCGGGCGGAGCGCCCCGCCGCGTCGCGTCCCCGCCGGATCGTGGGCGCCGCGATGGCGCTGGGCCGCGGGGCCGTCTCCTTCGGCGCCCTGTTCGCGGTGTGGTACGCGCTGACGGCGCACGGGTGGGTCCGGCCGATGGCGCTCGCCTCTCCCGCGGCGGTGGCGAGCGTCCTCGTCGATGGGGTTCGGGACCGCACCCTCCTCGGCCACCTCGGCGTCAGCCTGAGCCGGCTCGTGATCAGCATGGTGGTCGCCGGCGCGGCGGGGATCGTCCTGGGCGTGCTCGTAGGCATCAGCCGGCATCTGGCGCTGATCGTGGAGCCGCTGGCGGGATTCTTCAACGCCCTCTCCGGGATCGTGTGGCTGCCGCTGGCCATCACCTGGTTCGGGCTCACCTGGAAAACGGTGCTGTTCGTGATCGGGAACGCCATCTTCTTCACCGTATTCTTCAACACGCTGGTGGGCGTGCGCGGCGTGCCCCGGCTGTACGAGCAGGCGATCCTGACCCTGGGCGCCTCCCGGTGGCGGACGCTGCGGGACGTCCTCCTCCCGGGGGCCCTCCCCGGCATCGTCGCCGGGATTCGCCTCGGGCTGGGGTTCGGCTGGCGGGCGCTGATCGCGGCCGAGCTGGTCGCCGTGACCCAGGGGCTGGGGTTCATGATCTTCAGCGCGGCCAATTATCTCCGGACCGACATCATCCTGGCGGGCATCCTCGTCATCGGCGGCGTCGCCGTCGCCATGGACAGCCTCATCCTCGTCCCGATCGAGCGCGCCACGGTCGTGCGCTGGGGGCTGTACCATTGAGCGGCGTCCGGCCCGCGCGGCGGTGGTTCCTGCACCGGACGATCGTGTTCCTGGGGGCGCTGGCGGCGCTCTCCGCGGGCTGGTCCGGCTACGCGTCGATCACCGCCCGGCAGAAGCTGGATCCCGGGCTGCGCACCGCGCTCGCCGCCCATCAACCGGTGAGCCTCTGGGTGGAGTTTCCGTTTCCCCCGGAGGAGTTTCACATCCGCTACCTGCAGGACCGCGGGACCGTCACCGGCGTACGCGGAAGGTGGGTCCATCTGGTGCGGGTGCGGCCGGCGGCGGCCTGGTCGATCGCGAGGCTCTACTGGGTGCTGCGTCTCGAGGGCGAGCCCGGACCCCAGGGGGCGGCGGCGGCCGGGGACGGGTCATCGTGAGGGGGCACCGCGCAACAGGATCGCGCGAACCATGAACCTCGAAGGAGGATGAGGCATGCCATTTTACCGGTTTGAGCAGCTCAAGCAGGAGACCATCTCTCCCCACTACTCGACGGCCGCCGGCGGGACCGTCACGGGCGAGATCATCGAGGTCGGGAAATACGCGATGGCGAAAGGCACAGGCGCGGATCCCCACCGCCACCCCAACGAGCAGATCGTCTACGTGCTGCGGGGGAAGCTGCGGGTGCGGGTGGAGCAGGAGGAACGGATCCTCGAGCCGGGCGATGTCGTCCATTTCCCCGCCGACGCGGTCCACGAGGTCCGCGCGCTGGAGGACAGCGAGTTTCTGAGCAGCAAGAACCTGGTCGACGGCAAGGGGAGCAAGGGCTGGTCGGCGGCGGCGCCGGTTCGCGATCGCCGCCCGCGCTAGCCGAGGAGGATCCGATGCCGGTGTTCCGGTTCGCCGATCTCAAGAGCGAGTACGTGACGCCGAAATACTCCAAGGCGTTCGGCCCGCTCCTCACCGGGACGCAGATCGAGGTGGGGCGGCTGCGCTTCGGGAAGGGCGAGGGCGCGGTGCCGCACGCGCATCCCCAGGAACAGATCATGGTGGTGCTCTCCGGACGCCTGCGGGTGATCCTCGACGGGCAGACGAGCGACCTCGGTCCGGGCGAGGGGTTCCTGGCGCCGCCGAACGTGCGCCACCAGGTCCAGGCGCTGGACGAGACCGAGGTGTTGAGCTGCAAGGGCCTCGTGGACGGCCGCGGGCATCGGATCTGACCGCCCCGGCGCCGGTCCGAAACGCACGATGAGCGCGACGGTCGTCCGGATCGCCATCCGCCGGAGCGCCTATTACGACTCCGTGACCCTCATGCAGGCGCAGCAGGCGCTGCGCGCCTTCCCCGGGATCGCCGAGGCCGGGGTGGTCATGGGGACGGAGGCCAACCTGGATCTCCTTCGTCAGGCCGGACTCGACCCGGGGAGCGCGACCGCGACCCCCGACGATCTCGTCGTTGCCGTCCGCGGCGACCGCGAGGAGCACGTGGAGGCCGCGCTGGCGTCGCTGGACGCGCTGCTCCGGCCCGGGACCTCCGGCACGACCCAGCCTCGCGAGGACGTTCTGGCTCACGCCGTAGGCATGGACGGGCGGCCGCCCGGCGGCGCGGGCGGGGAGGTCTACCGGCCGCGGACCGTGGCCGCCGCGGCCCGCCTGCTGCCGGACGCCAACCTGGCGCTCATCTCGGTGCCCGGCAGGTTCGCCGCCGGCGTCGCGCGCGAGGCGCTCGAGGCCGGACTCCACGTGATGCTGTTCAGCGATAACGTGCCGATCGAGGACGAGGTACGGCTCAAGCGGATCGGCCGGGAGGCGGGGCGGCTCTGCATGGGGCCGGACTGCGGGACCGCGATCATCGGCGGCGCCGCGCTCGGGTTTGCCAACCGCGTGCGGCGGGGACCCGTCGGGGTGGCGGCGGCGGCCGGAACCGGGCTCCAGGAAGTGGCCACCATCGTGCACCGTCTCGGAGGAGGGATCTCGCACGCGCTCGGGACCGGCGGCAGGGACCTCACCGCCGAGGTGGGGGGAGCGGCCATGACGGACGTCCTCACGCTCCTGGGGACCGATCCCTCCACCACCGCCGTCGTGCTGGTGTCCAAACCGCCGGATCCTGGCGTCGCCCGGCGTCTCCTGGCGCACGCGGCTGGGATCGGTAAGCCGGTGGTCGTGGCCTTTGTCGGGGCGGCTCCGGTCACGGACGCCGGCGGACGTCTGCATTCCGCCTCGACGCTCGAGGAGGCGGGGCGCCTCGGCGCGCACCTGGCCGGGGGAGCGCCGCGGGATCCGGAGGACCCCGTGGAGGCCTGGCGGCCGGGGGCCCGGCGTCGCGCCGGGGCGGCGGCGGCGCGGCTCGCCCCGGCGCAGCGGTACCTGCGCGCGCTCTACAGCGGCGGGACGCTCTGCGCGGAATGCGTGGGCCTCCTGCACTCCGTGCTGCGCCCTCTCTATACCAACGTGCCGGTCGGGAGCGCGCGGCCGCTGGGATCTCCCGCCCGCAGCGCGGCGCACACCGTGCTCGATCTGGGGGCGGATGAGTTCACCGTCGGGCGCCTCCATCCGATGCTCGACATGACGCTGCGCGCGCAGCGCCTGAGGCAGGAGGCGGCGGATCCGGAGGTGGGGGTAATTTTGCTGGACGTGGTGCTGGGCGAGGGCGTGCATCCCGACCCGGCCGGAGCGCTGTCGCCTGTCGTCGACGAGGCCCGCAGGGCGGCGGCCGCGTCGGGGCGGGATCTCGTCGTGGTCGCCTCCGTCTGCGGCACCGACGCGGATCCCCAGAATCGCTCCCAGCAGGCCGCGCGGCTCGAAGCCGCCGGCGTGCTCGTGGAAGAAAGTAACGCCAGGGCGGCGGCCCTCGCGGGCGCCGTCCTCGCCGGCGATGCGGCCCTGGACTCGCTCCGCCGGCCCCTCTCCGCGGGGGGCGCGCCGGGACCCGCGGCGCCCGCGCGTCCCGCGGCGGAGGACCCGTCCGGCCCGCGGCGCACCTCCGAGGCTGCGGCGGCGCTCCTCGCCCGGGCCCCCGGGGTCGTGAACGTCGGGCTGGCGATCTTCGCCGAGAGCCTGCGCGCGCAGCAGGTGCCGGTGATCGATCTCGACTGGCGGCCGCCGGCGGGTGGAGACCGGGCGATGCTGGATCTGCTCGCCCGGCTGGAATGACGCAGATCGACGACGCGAACGCCACGGCGGTCCGGCGGGTGCTGGAGGCCACCCCGGTGCTCGTCGGGGTCGGCCGCGCGCGCGACGTGATCCCGGACATGGCCGACGATCTCCTGCTCCACGCCGGCCCCCCGATCCCGTGGGACCGGATGTCCGGTCCGGTGCGCGGCGCGGTGACCGGCGCGCTGCTGTACGAGCGGAAGGCGGGGACCGAGGCGGAGGCGGCGGTCCTCGTGGAGTCGGGCCGGATCCGGTTCGACCCCTGCCACCACCACGCCGCGGTCGGCCCGATGGCCGGGATCGTCTCCGGGTCGATGCCGGTCTGCATCGTGGAAAACCGGCGGGGCGGCAACCGGGCCTACGCCACGCTCAACGAAGGCTACGGCGCGGTGCTGCGCTACGGCGCCTACGGCGCCGCGGTGCTGGAGCGGCTGCGGTGGATGGAGCGCACGCTGGCCCCGGCCCTCGGGCGCGCGCTGGACCTCTGCGGCGGGATCGACATGAAGTCCCTCATCGCCCAGGCGCTCGCGATGGGGGATGAGGGCCACAACCGCAACCGGGCGGGCTCGGCGCTGCTCGGACGGCTGCTGGGGCCGCATCTCGTCCGGACCGGGCTGTCAACGGGCGACCTGAGCGAGGTCTTCCGGTACCTCGCGGACAACGACCTCGCGGCGCTGAACCCGGTGATGGCGGCCTGCAAAGCGACGATGGACGCGGCCCACGGCGTCGCGGGGAGCACGCTCGTCACCGCGATGGCGCGCAACGGCACGGAGTTCGGGATCCGGGTGAGCGGGCTCGGGGAGCGATGGTTTACCGCCCCCGCCGAAACCCCGCACGGGCTCTACTTCCCCGGGTTCACCGCCGCCGACGCCAACCCCGACGTCGGCGACTCCGCGATCACCGAGACCGCCGGGATCGGCGCCTTCGCCATGGCCGCCGCGCCGGCGATCGTGAAGTTCGTGAGCGGCACCGCGCGGGACGCGCTCACGTCGACCCTGGAGATGTACGAGATCACGCTCGCGGAGAACGCCGCGTTCGGGATCCCCGCGCTCGATTTCCGCGGCACCCCGACCGGGATCGACATCCGCAGGGTGGCGCGGACCGGGATCCTGCCGCGGATCAACACCGGGATCGCCCACCGCACTGCGGGGATCGGCCAGATTGGGGCGGGGCTGGTGCGGGCCCCCAGGGCGTGCTTCGATCAGGCGGTCGCGGCGATGGCGGCGGCGCTGGGGCGCTAGCGGATCCCCCGGGCGGGCGCGCGGCCGCGACACGATGCGCGGATCGCCGCGAGGATCCGGGGGATGGGGGTGGGGGGATGGCGGTCAAGCCCGTGGACATGAGCCGGTTTCGCGTGCTCGATCTCTCGCAGAACTTCAGCGTGGACTCGCCGCCGTTCGCCTTCTACGAGGGCCCGACGATCAAGTGGGTCAAGAAGATGGCGTTCGAGGGCGTCAACGCTCAGCTGATCAGCAGCACGAACCACATCGCGACGCACCTGGACTCCCCCCTGCATTTCAACGACCCGGGTCCCGACGTCGCGGGGATCCCGCTGGAGGATCTCTTCGGCCCGGCGTGCGTGGTCGACCTGAGCCAGTTCGGGGTGGGGGACTACGACATCTACGGGCCGAAGCATTTCGAGATGTGGGAGCGCAAGCACAGGACGCGGATCCGGCGGGGGGACATCCTGGTCATCCACACCGGCTACCACCACTACTACAACGAGGACTGGTACAAGGTGCGCAACAGGGAGAAGCCCAACCTCCCGCGGGCGTTCCTCAGGCACCCGGGCCCGCAGCTGGAGTTCTGCGACTGGGTGGTGGACCGCGGGATCCGGTGGATGGCCATCGACGCGATCTCGACGGACCATCCCTTCAATACCAACATCCGCCGGGCGCGGCCCGACCTCGTGCCCGAGGTGGAGAAGAAGATCGGGATGTCCATCGACGAGGCCTTCCCCTGGCCGCGGGCGTACCAGGCGACCCATACCTATCTGTTCCCCAAGGGGGTGTTTCACGTCGAGAACGTCGGCGGGATGATCGACGAGGTGCTGGACATGCGGCTGTGGTTCGGCGCCTTCCCGTTCCGGTTCAAGGGTGGGGAGGCGGCCTTCTGCCGGTGCTTTGCGTTTGTGCAGAAGTGATCGGGGTACAATTGACACGTGGAGCCCCAGCGCCCCGGAGGTGCCCGCCGCGTGCGGCCCCTTGACGATCTGACCGTGGTTGATCTGACGCGGGCGCTGGCCGGCCCCTACTGCACGATGATGCTCGCCGATCTTGGAGCGCGGGTCATCAAAGTGGAAACTCCGGACGGCGGCGACGACACGCGGGGCTGGGGGCCGCCGTTCTACGAAGGGGAGAGCGCCTACTTCCTCAGCATCAACCGCAACAAGCAGAGCCTCACCCTGAACCTGAAGGCCCCCCGGGGACGCGACCTCCTGCTCCGGCTGGCGCGGCGCGCGGACGTCCTGGTCGAGAACTTCCGGCCCGGGGCGATGGACCGGCTGGGGCTCGGCTACGCCGCGGTCCACGACCTCGCGCCGCGGCTCGTCTACTGCTCGATTTCGGGGTTCGGCCAGACCGGCCCGTTTCGGGAGCGGGCCGCCTACGACCTGATCGTGCAGGGCATGGGCGGGATCATGGGGATCACCGGCGAGCCCGACGGGGCGCCGATGCGGGTGGGGGTCGCCGTCGCGGACATCTGCGCCGGGATGTTCGCGGCGTACGGGATCCTGGCGGCGCTGCGCGTCCGCGACCGCACGGGCGCGGGGCAGTGGGTCGATGCGGCGATGCTTGACGGCCAGGTCGCCTGGATGACCTATATGGCCGCGAACTACTTCGCCACCGGCGAAGCCCCGCCGCGCGTCGGCTCGGCCCACCTCAACCTCGTCCCCTACCAGCCGTTCCAGACGCGCGACGGGTTCGTGAACGTCGCGGTCGGCAGCGAGGGGCTGTGGCAGAAGTTTTGCGAGGCGGTCGAGCTCCCGATTGCCGCCGACGCGCGCTTCGCGACGAATGCGGACCGGGTGCGGAACCGCCGCGCGCTGCTCGCGGTGCTCCTGCCGGTCTTCGGCCGCAGGACGACCGCGGAATGGGTGGACCGCCTCCTGGCGGCCGGGGTGCCGGCCGGGCCCATCTATGCCATGCCTGAGGTGATGGAGGATCCCCAGGTCCGGCACCGGGAGATGGTGGTCGAGCTCGAGCATCCCCGGGCCGGCCGGATCCGGGTGAACGGGGTGCCGGTGAAGCTGTCCGACACCCCGGGGGCGGTCACCGGCCCGCCGCCGATGCTGGGGGAGCACTCCGAGGCGGTGCTGCGCGAACTGGGATGTCCCGCGGAGGAGATCGCCGCGCTCCGCCGCGAGGGGGTGGTCTGAGGTGCCGCGGCGCGGCCGTCCCCTTCCCGAGTCCGCCGCGTGCCCCCGCTGCGGCCTGGCGCACCCGTCCGGGGCGCTGGCGCAGCGGCTCTATATCTGCGCGGGCTGCGGCCACTCTCTGGCGATGCCGTCTTGGGCCCGGATCGCGATGCTGGCCGATCCCGGGACGTTTCGCGAGGTGGACCGCAGGCTCATCTCCGTCGACCCTCTCCAGTTCATGGACCGCAGGCCCTACCGGGAGCGGCTCGTGGAAGCCCGCCGGCAGACCGGCCTGCGCGAGGCGGTGACCACCGGCTACTGCCGGATCGGCGGGCGCCGGGTCGTGCTCGCCGTCTTCGATTTCGGGTTTTTGGGCGGGACGATGGGGTCGGTGGTCGGCGAGAAAGTGGCCAACGCCTTCGAGCACGCGACCCGCCGGCGGGTCCCGATGGTCAGCGTCGCCGCCAGCGGCGGGGCGCGCATGCAGGAAGGCATGCTCTCGCTCATGCAGATGGCCAAGGTCTCCGCCGCCGCGGCCCGCCACGACAGCGAGGGGCTGGCGTTCATCTCGATTCTGACCGATCCGACCTTCGGCGGCGTGACCGCGAGCTTCGCCTCGCTGGGCGACGTGATCATCGCGGAGCCCGGCGCCCAAATCGGGTTTGTCGGGCCGCGGGTGATCGAGCAGACCACCGGGACCCCCCTGCCGGCGGACTCGCACCGGGCCGAAACGGTGCTGCGCGCGGGCATGATCGACCTCATCGTCCCCCGGGATCGCCTGCGGGAGACGGTCGCGTATCTGGTCGGGCACCTCAGCGGCGGGAAGAGGGCGGGGGGCGCTCCGCCGGAGATCTCCCCGGCCGTTCGGGCCGGCGCGCTGGCCGCGTGGGAGCAGGTGCGGCTGGCCCGCCTCAGCGCGCGGCCGCAGTCGCGGGACTACATCGACGCGATGACCGCGCGGTTCGTCGAGCTCCACGGCGACCGGCAGGGAGGAGACGACCCGGCGATCGTCGGCGGGCTGGCGGAACTGGACGGCGAGACCGTGGTGATCGTGGGGCATCAGCGGGGGCACTCCCCCGAGGAGGCGGAGGCGGCGTCCGGGGGGATGGCGTATCCGGAAGGCTACCGCAAGGCGCTGCGGCTGATGACGCTCGGCGCCAAGTTCCGGCTCCCCGTCGTCACCCTCATCGACACCCGCGGCGCCAACCAGAGCTACGAGGCCGAGCGGCGCGGCATCGCTCAGGCGCTGGCGCGCAACCTCGCGACGATGTCCTGCCTCCCCACGCCGATCGTGTCCGTCATCATCGGCGAAGGGGGGAGCGGCGGCGCGCTGGCGCTCGGCCTGGCGGATCGCGTGCTGATGCTCGAGCACGCCATCTATTCGGTCATCTCCCCGGAGGGGGCCGCGGCGATCCTCTTCCGGGACGCCAACAAGGCCGAGGAGCTCTCCGAGTCCCTCAAGATGACCGCCCGGGATCTCCTCCGCCTCGGGGTGATCGACGGCATCGTGCCGGAACCCGAGGGCGGGGCGCACCTCGACCCGCAGCGCGCCGCCGCGATCTTACAGCAGCACCTGCGGGCGGTCCTCCGGGACCTCCGCCGGGTGCCGCGGCGCCGGCTGCTGGCGCGCCGCTACGCCAAGTACCGGCATGTCGGCCGCGTCGGCGTCTACTGGCGGGAGATCGTGCGCCGGGAGATGCAGGAAGCGCTCGACGTGCTGGGCCGCCGGCTCCCCCGCGCCGAGGTGCTCTCGCGCGGGTGGCTGCGGGGCCGCGGGGAGGCCTGATCCACCCGGACGCCGAACGCTAGTGTCCCCCCTGCCCGTCGTCTCCCTGCCCTTCGCCGTCGTCCCCCTGTCCTGTGTCATCGCCGTCGTGCGATCCGAAGTGGACGGTCCAGAAGCCGCCGTAGACGGAGTTGAACCAGATGTTCCCGCGGTAATAGCGGACGTAGGAGAGCGCGTAGTCCACGTTCCGGTTGAAGAAGTGGGTGAGGAAGGGGTCGGAGAAGAGCGTGTGCGGCGACGCTCCGGGATTGAAATACCCTACCTCGTGCGGGGCCGCGGGGTTCGAGATGTCGACGATCCGGAGGCCCGACGAGTACCAGGTAAAGAACGCGAGCTTCGCATCGTTCGGATTGTCCACACCCAGGTAGTGGGACGAGTACATCGCGTTGTCGCCGACGGTCTGGGCGCAGTTGGCCGGATCCTGGACCTGGAGCGAAAACGTCGAGACCTGCACCGGGTTCATTTCGTCCTCGACGTCGATGATCCGGGCCGACCCCCACGGGCAGAAGTCTGTTCTGAACGTCTCGTCCATGGCCAGGACGTAGCGGTGCCCGGCGATGCGAACGATCGACGTCGAGTGGGACAGGCAGCACTCCAGCGGCCACGTGAGCACCGGGCCGATCCGGTGCAGCACCGGGGTGGGCTTCCCCTGCGCGACCTCGGACGTATCGAGGATGACCATCCCGTTTCGCGTCGGCGGGAACGAGATGGCCTGGCTGAGCTGGACGTTGACGTAGATGCGGGTGCCGTCCCCGGCGAGGGCGTCGTCCTCGCCCAGGATGCTGAGGTCGTGGGCGATGCTCTTCGGCATGCCCGGCTCGTCGCTGAGGTCCCAGGTCGTGAGCAGCCGGGGGTGCGCCATGTCCTGCACGTCGATCACCATGATGGAGGGCCCCGGCGACCCGCCGAAGTTCGTCACGTAGATCTTGTCGCGCCAGATCTGAAACTCATGCGGGATGATCGTGCCGAAGTCGTAGGTCCCGACCAGGACCGGGTGGCCGCAGTCGCCCTGGGGCACCTGATAGAGCTGCAGCAGGTTCGGCCCCGGGAGATCGCCGAATGCCGTGTAATCGCTCCAGGGCATCACGGCCATCATCCGGGATGTCTGGCTTCCGTGCACCTGCGACGCCCGCGTCCCGGGGATGCCGGGGAAGATCTGCACCAGCCGCGGCCTTCGGGGGTGGGAGACCTTGAGGACCGCCAGACCGGCGAGGGGGTCGGCGGCGCCGTAATACGCCGACACATAGGCGCAGTCATCGACCCAGCCGAGGTTCCCATTCAATCCCCGGTTCAGGATCGAGTTGTGTCCGACGAGGCGCACGTTCCACGAGTACCCGGCCAACGACCGGCCGCTCTGCTGATCTGCGAGCGGCACCTCTCCTTGAAGGAGCGGCTCCGGCCGGCCCCCGCCGCCGTGGTCGTCATCGTCGTCATACCCGGGCGGGGGCACAAACGGCATCTGTGCCCGAAGGGGCTGCCCCCGCTGGCCCCCCGCCATGGGAGCCGTCATGAGCAGCAGGCACGCCAGGATGGCGCAGCCGATCTCAGCGCCGTGGATCTTGATCGTGCGGCATCTCATCGCTTCATCCCTCCCGAGGGTCAACGTGCGTACGGGTTTCTCGAATGAGCGCTTCACACGCTCTCAACATCCGACCTCCTGTGGATTCGCCGCGGCGGTGATGACGCCGCCGGGGGCGGAGACGCCTGCCGGGCCGGAGCTACGGGGCGGCTCCGGTCGCCGGGGGGACGCCGGTCGCCGGGATGGTGACGGTCGCCGGGGCGCTGCCGTTCGTCACCGGGATGCCTGTTCCCAGCGTTTCGGGTGATTGGTATTGCACGACCCAGAACCCGCCGTAGACCGAGGTGAACCAGATGTTGCCCTGGTAGTAGCGGACGTACGAGATCGCGTAGTCCACGTTCCGATTGAACATATGGGTGAGGAAGGGGTCGGAGAAGAGCGTGTGCGGTGTCGCTCCCGGAATGAAATACCCTACCTCGTGCGGGGCCGCGGGGTTCGAGATGTCGACGATCCGGAGGCCCGATGAGTACCAGGTGAAGAATGCGAGCCTGGCGTTGTTCGGATCGTCCACGCCCAGGTAGTGGGCCGAGTAGATCGCGTTGTCGCCGAGGGTCTGGGGGCAGTTGGCCGGATCCTGGACCTGGAGCGAAAACGTCGAGACCTGCGTCGGGTTCGTCTCGTCCGTGACGTCGATGATCCGGGCCGATCCCCACGGGCAGTCCGCCGTGCTGAACGTTTCGTCTTGGGCAATGGCATACCGGCGCCCGGCGATGCTGACAATCGCGGCGCTGTGCGACAGGCAGCACACCAGGGGCCACGTGAGCACGGGGCCGACCCGCCTGAGCACCGGATTGGGCGTCCCCCCGACGACGTCGGACGTATCGAGGATGACCAGCCCGTTTCGTGTCGGCGGCCACGAGATGGGCTGGCTGAGCTGGACGTTGACGTAGGCCCGCGAGCCGTCCCCGGCGAGGGCGTCGTCGGCGCCCAGGATGTCGAGGTCGTGGGCGATGCTCGTGGGCATGCCGGGCTCGTCGCTGAGATCCCACGTCGTCAACAGCTGGGGGTTTGCCATGTCCTGCGCGTCGATCACCATGAGGGACGGCCCCGGCGATCCTCCGAAGTTCGTCACGTAGATCTTGTCGTCCCAGATTCGAAACTCATGCGGGACGATCGGGCCGAAGTCATAGGTCCCCACCCGGACCGGGTGGCTGCAGTCGCCCGGGGGCACCTGATAGAATTCCAGCAGGTTCGGCCCCGGGAGGTCGCCGAAGGCCGTGTAATCGCTGAAGGTCATGACCACGAGCATCCGCGATGTCTGGCTCCCCTCGACCTGTCCCTCTCGCGTCCCGGGCGTTCCGGGGAAGATCTGCACCAGCCGCGGGTTCGCCGGGTCCGTGACGCTGACGACCGCAAGGCCGGCGTACGGGTGGGTGCCGCCGTAGAACGCCGACACGTAGGCGCAGTCATCGACCCAGGCGAGGTTCCCATTCAAGCCCCGGTTCAGGATCGAATTGCGTCCAACGAGGCCCACGTTCAAGGTGTACGGCGTCAGCGACCGGCCGCTCTGCTGGTCCGCGAGCGGCACCTGTCCTTGGAGGGGCTGCCCCGGCGCGGTCTGAACGAATGGTCCCGATGGAACCGCGGGACGCCCGCTGACCTTCTGCGCGCGAAGGGGCCGCCCGGGCTGGCCTCCCGCCATGGGAGCGGTCAGGAGCAGCAGGCACGCCAGGATGGCGCAGCCGGTCTGTGGACCGATGAGGTTGATCGCGCGGCGGCTCACCGCTTGCCTCACGGCCCGCAGGAAGTTGGTTGGTAGCGGACGACCCAGAAGCCGCCGTAGACCGAGGAGAACCAGATATTGCCCTGATAGTAGCGGACGTAGGAATACGCATAGTCCACATTCCGATTGAAGAACCGGATGAGGTTGAAGTCGGAGAAGATCGTGTTCGGTGTCGCTCCCGGAACGAAATACCCCACCTCGCGCGGATTGAAGGGGTTCGAGATGTCGACGACCCGGAGGCCCGACGAGTACCACGTGAAGAACGCGAGTCTGGCATCGTTCGGATTATCCACGCCCAGGTAGTGCGCCGAGTACATCGCGTTGTCGGCAAGGGCCTGGGGGCAGTTGGCCGGGTCCTGGACCTTGAGCGAAAACGTCGAGACCTGCGTCGGGTGCGTCTCGTCTGTGACGTCGAAGATCCGGGCCGACCCCCATGGGCAGAAGTTTGTTCTGAACGTCTCGTCTTGGGCCAGGATATACCGGCGCCCGGCGATGCTGACGATGTCCGTCGAGTGCGACAGGCAGCACGGCAACGACCAGGTGAGCACCGGGCTGATCCGGTGAAGCACGGGGGCGGGCTTCCCCTGGACGACCTCCGACGTATCGAGGATGACCAGCCCGTTTCTCGTCGGCGGGAACGAGATGGGCTGGCTGAGCTGGACGCTGACGTAGGCGCGGGTGCCGTCCCCGGCGAGGGCGTCGTCTTCGCCCAGGATGCTGAGGTCGTGGGCGATGCTCTTGGGCATGCCCGGCTCGTCGCTCAGGTCCCAGGTCGTGAGCAGCTGGGGGTGCGTCATATCGTGCGCGTCGATCACCATGATGGAGGGCCCGGGCGGAGTGGAGGGCGCGGGCGACCCGCCGAAGTTCGTCACGTAGATCTTGTCGTGCCAGATCTGAAACTCGTGCGGGACGATCGGGCCGAAATCGTAGGTCCCGGCCAGGACCGGGTGCGCGCAGTCGTTGACAGGCACCTGATAGATCTGCAGCTGGTTCGGCCCCAGGGGGTCGCTGAAGATCGTCCAATCGGCAAACGTCATGACGACGACCATCCGCGAGGTCTGGCTGCCGTGCACCTGTCCTCCTCGCGTGCCGGGCGTTCCGGGGAAGATATTGACCAGCAGAGGATTCGTCGGGTCGGTGACCTTGAGGACCGCCAGGCCGGCAAATTGGTGAGTCCCGCCGTAGTACGGCGCAACATAGGCGCAGTCATCGACCCAGCCGAGGTTCCCATTGAAGCCCCGGTTCAGGATTGAGTTGTGGCCGACAACGCTCACGTTCAACGAGTATGCGTTCTGCGACCGGCCGCTCTGCTGGTCCGCGAGCGGCACCTCTCCCTGAAGGGCCGTTACCGGTGTGCTCGCCACCTGCGCGCGAGGGGGGTGCCTGGGTTGCCCCCCCGACATGGGCGCGGTCATGAGCAGCAGCCACGCCAGGACGGCGCAGCCGGCCTTCGGACCGATGATTTTGATCGCGCGGTCACTCATATCGCTTCGCCCCCCGAGGCTCCCGGGTCTGCGGTGTGCAGGTTACGGAGCTTTCCCTTATTTCCGTCGGATTTACCCGTAATCTACTCTGTCGCGCTGTACTGAGGGGTCCAATCCGGTGAATCCCCTAGTCAGCGCACGGTGAACCACCGAGCCATGCTTAGGGTCATGTATGGACGGCTGAGTGCGCGGACGTCGGGATCTCGAAGGTCGGGATATCGGATCGAAAGAAGGGTGAATGGCTATCGAAAGCGCGGGAATGATGTTCGGACGAGACCGGGATTTCCCGTCAGGCGTCCTTGGCCGGCGAGTCGTGGACCGCGCGCATCGCGATGACAAATCCCGCGAGCATGTCCGCCCCCGAGGTCTCCCCGGTCTGCATCACCACCCGGGCGGATTCGGCGATCGCGGGCGGCTCCCCCACCGCCAGAGCGGCGAGCAGCCGGTGCCACCGGTCGTTGGCTTCTCCCGCATGCGCCGCCTTGAGGTACGCCGCGCTGATTTCGTGCGTCCGGGGCGCCGCCGTTTCCAGCAGCATGGCGCCGATCTCCCCCAGTTCCGCATCGGCCCGGTACTGTTGCACGAGCGCCAGGACGAGCAGCACGCCGGCCAGGAAGTCGTCCCCGGCGGGCGTCAGGCCTGGCCCGAGGCCGGCCAGCGAAGAGGTCACAACCTTGAGCCCTCGCCGGTTCCGGTTCGCCAGACCCTCGGCCACGCCGGCCATCAGGGCGTGGCTTCGGGGGAAATGGGGGACCTTGAGCAGGGGCGCGGGCAGATCCTCTTCCTCGAGGTAGGGCAGCAGATGGGTCAGGCTCTTGTCCGGGGGATCCGTGGTGGCGGCCTCGAACAGGACCGCGAGCGACCGGCGGAGCAGACCCAGGTCGGCCCCGAGGGCGACGTAGGGCTTGGGATCCCAGAGTTCCGCCTTTGCCAGCCCCACGTCCAGGCTGGCGCTCAGCATGAGGACGTCCCCATTCGACCGGACCGTCTCGCCGACGGCAAGCTGCTGAAACGGTGGGGCGGCGGAGCCGGGGATGACCAGGTTGAGGGGGCCGTTGCCGAGGTTCTCCTGGACGATCGCGTAGATCTCCCCGTCTTCATCCATGAGGTAGCAGCTGCGCGGATGCACACCCAAAATCTCGCCGCTCCACCCCTCCCGGCGGATGGCCCGGGCCACCCGCCAGCTCATCGAGAGCGCTTCAACCCGGTCGGTCATTGCCTGGTTCACCGCACGCACCGCATCTCCCCTGATTCGTCTCCTCCGCGTCGATCCGCGGGGCGCGCGGGTGGGCGCCCCGCGGCCGCCTATCGCTTCGGTCCGCTGCGCCGCTTGGAGGGCTTTCCCGTCTGCCGGGCGCGATGGGGGGCCGCCCGGGTGGCGCGCGTCTTGCGCGGCCCGGCAGCGACGCCGGTCGCGCGCGAGACCGGGACCGCGGCCCCGGTCTCGCGCAGAGCCCCGGTGGCCGCGGCGAGCGTGTGCGCCGCCGCGGCCACCGCTGTGACGATATTCTGATAGCCCGTGCACCGGCACAGGTTTCCGGCCAGGGCCTCCCGGATCTCGCGTTCGGTCGGTTGCGGGTTGTCGTTGAGAAACTCGACCGTGGTCATGAGAAACCCCGGCGTGCAGAACCCGCACTGGAGCGCGTGGTGGTCCCAGTAGGCCTGCTGAATCGGGTGCAGCCGATCGCCGTCGGCCAGCCCTTCCACCGTCGTCATCTCGGCGCCTTCCGCCTGGACGGCAAACATGAGACACGACCGCACGGTCTGGCCGTCCATGAGGATCGTACAGGCGCCGCAGACTCCGTGCTCGCAGCCCAGGTGGGTCCCGGTGAGCCCGCAGTCTTCCCGGATGAAGTCGGCCAGGGTTTTCCGGGGCTCGGCCTCCCCCGTGTAGGCCGTCCCGTTGACGCGCAGCGTGATGCGCCGCAGCGTCTTCACGCGGCCTCTCGGGCGCGCTCCCAGGCTTCCCGCAGCGCCCGCTGCGTCAGCACACCGGCGACGTGTGTGCGGTATTCCGCGGAGGCGTGAATGTCACCGTCCGGGGCCACCGCGGCCCGCACCGCCTCCGCCGCTCCGTTCCACAGGTCCTCGGAGGGCGTCTGGCCGGTCAGCAGGCGCTCCGCCTCCGCGGGCCGGACCGGCGTGGGGCCCACCCCCGTCAGCCCGATCCGGGCGGCGGTGATCTTTCCTCCGCGAACGGCCAGGACCACGCCTACCCCCGCCAGGGCGAAGTCGCCGTGGCGGCGGGCGATCTCCATCCACGACCATCCTGCGCCCTTCGGAGGGGCGGGGAGGCAGACCTCGGTCAGCAGTTCTCTGGGATCGAGCGAAGTCGTCAGATACGACACGAACAGGTCGCGCGCGGCGATCACCCGGGTCCCCTTGGGGCCCCGCGCGGTCACCTCGCCATCCAGCGCCACCAGGACCGCGGTCAGCTCCGCGGCCGGGTCGGCGTGGGCGATGCTGCCGCCGATCGTGCCGCGGTTGCGGATCTGCGCGTGGCCCACGAGCCGGAGCGCGTCCCGAAGCAGCGGGCAGCGCTCGGCCACCTGAGGCGCGCGTTCCGCGGCGCGCTGCCGGGTGAGGGCGCCGATGCGCAGCGCGCGCCCGTCGTCCCGGATGTAGGCCAGCGATTCGATCCGGTTGATGTCGATGAGGTTCGCCGGCCGGGCCAGCCGCATGTTCATCAGGGGGACGAGGCTCTGCCCGCCCGCCAGCACCTTGGCGTCGTCGCCGTACCTGGCGAGGAGGGCCGTCCCCTCGTCGACGGTCCGGGGACAGTGGTACTCGAACGGCGCGGGCTTCACGCGCTCCCCCCGAGGCGCTCTTCCAGGCACTTGAAGAACTGCCCGATCAGCATTTTCCCGACGCCCCCCAGCATGCGCTGCCCCACGCCCGCGATCAGCCCGCCGACCTGAAGATCGCCGGTCCACTTGAGCAGGGTCCCGCTCCCCTGCGGTTCGAGATCCACGCTGCCCTCGCCTTTCATGAAGCCGGCCCCGCCGGTCCCCTCCAGGGTGATCTTGTAGTGGGTGGGGGCGCGCTTGTCGGTGATGGACAGGGTCCCCGCGTAGGTGCCCTTGACGGCGGCGATCCCGATCTGCAGCGTGGCCTGGTAGGTATCGGGGCCGGTCGCTTTGAGCTCCTTGAGGCCGGGCGTGCAGCTGCGCAGCGCATCCGGATCGTTGATCGTCTTCCAGACCGTGTCCACTGATGCAGGCAGGGTATTGGTGCCCTCGAGTTTCATGCGCTCCTCCGGGTTCCGGCGACCAGCTCCCACACTCGGCTGGGGCTGAGCGGCATCTCGGTGATGTGAACGCGAAACGGGCGCAGAGCGTCTTCGACGGCCTGGGCGATCGCGGCCCCCACCGGGATCACGCCGGCTTCGCCCGCGCCCTTGACCCCCAGCGGGTTGAGCGGGGTGGGGGTTTCCTCGTGTCCCACTTCAAAGGACGGCAGGTCCGCGGCCGTCGGCAGCAGGTAATCCATGAAGGTGGTGGTCAGCGGCTGCCCCTGCGCATCGTACACGACCTTCTCCCAGAACGCGCCGCCGAGCCCCTGAGCCACCCCGCCGTGGATCTGTCCCTCGACGATCAGCGGGTTGAGCACGCGGCCGCAGTCGTGGACGATCACGTAGCGGTGGAGGCTCAGCATCCCGGTCTCCGGGTCGATCTCGACGATGCAGGCGTGGACCCCGTTGCTGAACGTGCCCCGGGGCGGCGCGAAGAACCGCGTGGCCTCGAGGCCGGGGCCCTCCCACTCCCGGGGCATCGCAAAGCGCAGCGGGTTGGCCGCCGCCGCGACCTCGCCCAGCGGCAGCGCCCGGGAGGGCACGCCGCGCACGAAGACCTTGCCGTCTGCGAGCTCGATCTCGTCCGGGCGGGCCTCCAGCAGCGTGGCGGCGACGATGCGGGTCTTCTCGCGTACGGCTGCGGCGGCCATCGAGGCGGCGGTCCCGGCGACGACCGCGGCGCGGCTGGCAAAGGTGCCGGTGCCCCACCCGAACGCGGCCGTGTCGCCGGTTCGCACGGTCACGTCCCGGGGGGTCACCCCCAGGTGATCGGCCACGATCTGGGCGAACGCGGTCATGTGGCCCTGGCCCTGCGTTCCGACCCCTGTGGCGGCGAACACCTGGCCGGACGGCTCGACGGTGACGCGGCAGCCTTCGTAGGGGCCGATGCCGGTGCCTTCGACGTAGCAGGCGACGCCAAGCCCCAGATACCGCCCCGCCGTCCTGTAGGCTTCCTGCTGGGCCCGCCAGTCCGCGTAGCCGATCATCTCCGCGGCGCGGGCGAGGCACCGCGGGTAGTCACCGCTGTCGTACTGGACCGGGGCGTTGTCCTGGTAGATCAGCCCCACGTCATAGGGGAACTCGTCGGGTTGGATGAGGTTGCGCCGCCGGATCTCCGCGCGGTCGATCTCGAGGCCGTCCGCCGCCCGGTCGAGCAGCCGCTCCATCACGAAGACCCCGTGCGGCCGGCCGGCGCCCCGGTACGGGCTCACGGGCGTCTTGTTGGTGAAGACCGCGGTGAACTCGCAGTGGTAATTCGGAACGTGGTACGGGCCGGGAAGGGTGGTGCCGGCGACGATCGGGACGATCAGCCCGTAGGGGCAGTAGGCGCCGGCGTCATA
>VBAK01000006.1 GCA_005882275.1 Candidatus Segetimicrobium genomatis | reverse complement strand
TCTCCCATCTCGGCGGCCGCCACCGCGGCGACCATCTGCTGCGCCATCACGTCGAGCGGCTTGACCGGCTGCCGGGTCCGGTCGAGGTCTCCGGCCCGGACGGCCCGCACCGCCGCGGCGCACTGGAGCAGGTCGTCCCGCGTCAGCGGGAAGAGGATGCCCTTGGGCGTCGCGCCCCGCCAGTGTCCGGAGCGCCCGACCCGCTGGAGCAGCGTCGCCAGCGCGCGGGGCGCGCCGATGTGGCAGACCAGGTCCACGTGGCCGATATCGATCCCGAGTTCCAGCGAAGCGGTCGCCACCACCACCGGCACCTCGCCGGATTTGAGCCGCTGCTCGGCGGCGAGGCGGACCGGCCGGCTGAGGCTGCCGTGGTGCGCGGCCACGCGGCCCTCGCCGAGCCGCGCGGTGAGCGCGTGCGCGATGCGCTCCACCTGGCGCCGGGTGTTGACGAACACAAGCGTCGTGCGGTGCCCGCGGACGTGCGCGGCAACGCGGTCGTAGACTTCTTCCCACAGCCCGTGGGTCGTGATCGGCCCGAGCTCCTGGTCCACCACTTCGATGCGCAGGTCCAGCGCCCGCCGGTGCCCGACGTCCACGATGCCGCACGGCGGTGCGCCGCCGGACTGCGGACGCGTCCCGACCAGCAGGCGCGCGATCTCCTCGATCGGCTTCTGGGTGGCGCTCAGGCCGATGCGCTGCAGGCGCCGCCCGCAGAGCGCGTCCAGCCGCTCGAGGGAGAGCGCCAGGTGCGCGCCCCGCTTGTCCCCGGCGACCGCGTGGATCTCGTCCACGATCACGGTCGTGGCGGTGGCGAGCAGGCGGCGGCTGCTCTCGGCGGTGAGCAGGATGTAGAGCGACTCGGGGGTGGTGATCAGGATGTGCGGCGGACGGCGCACCATCCGGGAGCGCTCGCGGGCCGGCGTGTCGCCCGACCGCACCATCGCGCGGATCTCCGGCAGCGGGCTCCCGGAGGCGGCGGCGAGACTCCGAATGCCTTCCAGCGGCTCATGGAGATTCTTCTCGATGTCGTTGCCGAGCGCCTTGAGCGGAGACACGTACACCACATCGGTGCGGTCCGCCAGCCGGCCCGCCTCCGCCTGCAGCACGAGGCGGTTCAGCGACCACAGGAACGCGGCGAGCGTTTTCCCGGACCCGGTCGGCGCCGCGATCACGACATCGCGCCCGGTGGCGATCTCCCGCCATCCGGCCGGCTGCGGCGCGGTCGGGGTCCCGAACCGCTCCACGAACCACCGCCGCACGAGCGGATGAAACCCCGCCAGCGCGTCCGGGCTCCCTTCCTCTTTTCCTTCCTTTATAAGGACGCTCATCATGCCTCCTTGCGCCGGCCGCCGGACGGCGCCCCGGTGGAGGGCGCGGTCGCGTCCGCATGACCGGGCCCGCGGATCAGCCGGCCGGACCCCGGGGAAGCCACGACCTCCCCATCCGCAAACACCGTGCGGCCCCGCACCAGCACGCGGTCCACCCACCCCGTGATCCGCCATCCGAGGTACGGAGTCTGGCGATGACGGTACAGCAGCCGGTCGGCGGAGATCGTCCACTCCCGGTTGGGGTCGACGATCACCACGTCGGCATCGGACCCCGGCATCAGGCCGCCCTTCCGCGGGTAGAGCCCGAAGATCCGGGCCGCGTTCGTGGACGTCAGCGCCACCAACCGCTCGAGCGGCAGGCCGCGCCGGCGCACGCCCTCCGAGAGCATGAGCGGCAGCAGCGTCTGCACGCCGGTGATTCCACCCCACGCCGCCCAGATATCTCCGTCCCCGCGCGCCTTCTCCTCGGGCGGGCAGGGAGAATGGTCAGAGGCCATGCAGTCGATGGTCCCGTCGAACACCTGCCGCCACAGACCGTCGACCGCCGCTCGGGGGCGCAGCGGCGGCGCGCACTTGGCGACCGGCCCGAGCGTCTGCGCGGCCTCCTCGTCGAGGAGCAGATAGTGCGGGCAGGTCTCGACGGTCACCCGCTGTCCGGCGCTCCGCGCCGACGCGATGCAGGATCCCCCGTTGGGAGTGCTCAGGTGCACGATGTGCAGCCGGCACCGCGAGGCCCCCGCGAGGAATAACGCCCGCTGGATCGCTTCCAGTTCCACTTCAGGCGGCCGCGACTCCGCCCAGGCGCGGACGTCCCGGCGCCCGGCTCCTTCGAGGCGCGCGCGCAGCCGGAGCGCGATATCGTTGCTCTCCGCGTGGACGCCGAGGACCGCATCCCACCGGGCGATCCGCGCCATGCCGTCCCACAGCACGCCGTCGTCCGCGCGGGCGAACTCGGTCCCCGTGTCAATCATGAAGGCCTTGTAGCCCATGGCCCCCGCCCGGTGCAGGCCTTCGAGGGCCTCCACGTTATCCGTGACGAGGCCCCCCCACAAGGCATAGTCGACCACCGCCCGCGGCCTGACGGCGTCCACCTTCAGGGCGAAGGCGCCGGCGTCGATGGTCGGCGGATTGGCGTTGAGCGGCATCTCGATCACCGTCGTGACCCCGCCGGCCGCGGCGCTCATGCTGCCCGTTTCGAAGCCTTCCCAATGCGTGCGTCCGGGCTCGTTGAAGTGGACGTGCGGATCGATGCACCCGGGCAGGACCAACCGGTTCCTGGCGTCGATCACCTCGCCCGCGTCCGGCCGTTCCGCGGGGTCCACCAGCCCCACCACGCGCCCGCCGGCGATCGCCACCGTGGCGGGAAACACGCCGGTGTGCGTCGCGACCAGGCCGCCGGCGATCGCGGTCTCCGTCTTCACGGCCCGGGTATTCCATGCCCCGCGGCCGATTCCCCTCCGGTCCGGCCGATCAACCGGAGGTAATCCTCCGCGCAGCGTCAAAGATTCCGGTGGTATGAAGGCTTCGGCGCGCATGCGTCCGAACTCCGTGATCCGAGGCGACGGCGAAGCGGACCTGTGGGCGCTTGGGATCCTCCCGACGCTGGCCGCCGGTCTGCTGGCCGGGCTGCTCGGTCTCTACTGGGACATCTCCTGGCACATCGACAAAGGGCGGGACACGTTCTTCACCCCTCCGCATGACTTCATCTACACGGCGATGGCGGTGGTGCTCACCGTGAGCCTCTCCGGATTGTGGCGGGACCGTCGGGACACCCCATACCATCTACCCGCCGGCGCCTATCGCCTGCATGCTGGAATCCTGATCGTCGCGGCCGGCGCGGCGCTCGTGCTGGTGTTCGCTCCATTGGACGATCTCTGGCACCGGCTGTTCGGGCCGGACGTCACCCTGTGGGGCCCGATGCACCTCGTCGGGATTCTTGGCATGACGCTCGGGTGCTTCGGCGGGGTGGTGTGCGCCCGGCTGGAGCGGGCCCTTGTGCGCGAACCGCGCCGGCGCCGCCTGCTCGGTGACCTCACGCTCTACTTCGCGGTGCTCCTCGTGGGATGGACGGTGGTCGTGGTCGCCGAGTTTGAGTTCATGGTGCCGCAGTACCCGACCGTATGGCATCCTGTGCTGCTGGCGGGCCTGCCGGTCTTCGGCCTCGTGCTGGCCTCCCGGCTTGTCCCGAGGCGCTGGGCGGCCACGCTGGTGGCGCTCGGCTTCACAGGATTTCGGGTGGCGGTCGCAGGCTGGCTGATCGCCGCATCCCATGCCGACCTGGCTGGAGCTTCACGGCCGGCGATCCCGCTGCTGATCCCGGCCGGGTTGGCCGTGGACCTTCTGGCGGCCCGCCAGATCAAGGGGTGGGGGGCCGGCCTTGCGGCAGGGGGAGCGACGCTCGGCAGCAACCTGGTGCTGATCGATGCGTCGGCTCCTGCCTTCGGCGGGATCAGACTCTTCTGGACCGCCGCCGCCTTCCTGCGCGCCCTCGTGCCGGGCCTGATGCTATCGGCGCTCATGGGCGCCGCGGGGGCGGCGGTGGCGGATTCGCTCGGCGGCGGCGCCCCTCGGAAGGCCGGAACGCGCGCGTGTTGAACCGTTGACAGCCGCGGCGAGGCGGCGCGCACGAATGGTGAGGCGGCTCGCCGGTGCCGTCGTGCCCGCCGCCGCCGTCCTGATCGGCGGGTCCTCTCTCGCCGGTTCGCCCGGGCCATCGGAGCCACCCACCGGTGGCGTCCGTATCACGGCGCAGGTGACGATCAGGCATCTTGGCCCCGGCCGACCCAGTCTCGTCCTCGTGCGCCTCGATCCACCCGCCGCCGCTGGTGGCGGAGAGCTGCTCCTTTCGATCTTCACTCCCGGCGGCGTGACCAACCGCCAGGTCCTCCAGCCCACCGGCGCGGGCGTCTACCAGGCTAAATACGCATTCCCTTCAGGAGGGCGCTGGGGTTACCACATGCGCTTCGGCCCGGGCCAAGCCGGGTTCGTGAGCGCGGGCGTTGTGGACATCACGCCGGACGAAGGGGGGATCGACACGTACACCGCCGTGTTTCATAGCGGGCTCGGCAGGGTGCCGGTGTTCGTGCAGCCGCTCGGCTACGCCGCGTTCGGCCTGATCGCCGCGATGGCGCTGACCGGCGTCTCCCGGATTCTGGTCTGGCTGAGGACCGCAGCGCGCTCAGAGCAGGCTTCCCGCAGTTGAACTCGAGGTGCCGCGCTTTCGCCGCGCCTCGCGCGCCGCGAGCGGGCTCGGGACCAGTTCGCACGGCAGCGGCAGGAATCCGCGCCGAGGGCGCGGTAGGGAAGGACCCGTGACTCCCGCCGAGATCCTCGCCCGCTATGACGCCGAGATGCGCGCCAATCCCCCGGATGAGGCGGGCGTCCGGCACGAGCGCGACGGCGGGATCGTCCGCGCCGTGGGCGTGTACAACTGCATCCTCTTCTCCAATCTTGACCCCGCCGACGCCGACGCGGTCATCGCCGATCAAGCGGCGTCCTTCCGGGCGATCGGCGCCGCATTCGAGTGGAAGGTCTACGGGCACGACCTCCCGGCCGACCTGGGCCGCCGCCTCGCCGCGGCCGGGTTCGAGCCCGATGGGCAGGAGACCCTGATGGCGTTTGACCTCGACCTGCGTCCGCCGGACGGCGCCGTGCCCGCCGGCGTCGAGTTCCGGCGCGTCAACGATGCGGCCGGCCTCGAGGACATGATCCGGGTGAGCGGCGCGGCGTTCGGCCGGGATGATCGGCGGCGGCTCGAGGTCTTTCGCGCGCGCCTCGAGGATCCAACGCTGGGGCTCTTCGTCGCCTATGCCGGCGGGCGCCCGGTCTCGGCCGGACGGATGGAACTGCCGGCCGGCCGGTCCTTCGCCAGCCTCTGGGGCGGCGGCACCCTGCCGGCCTACCGCGGCCGCGGCATCTATCGCGGCCTCGTCGCCCATCGCGCCGCGGAGGCGCTCCGGCGCGGCTACCGGTTCCTCACGATCGACGCCCGCGACACCACCAGCCGGCCCATTCTGGAGCGGCTGGGCGCGGTCGCGCTCGTGAGCGTCCAGGGGTGGCTGCTGAGACCTCAATGACTCCACCCCAGACCGAGACCGGCGGCGCGGCGCCTTCAGCCCCTCCGCTCCGCCCGGTGAAGTGGGCCAAGGTCATCGATCACACGCGCTGCATCGGCTGCCACGCCTGCACGACCGCGTGCAAGTCCGAGAACGAGGTCCCGCTGTCGGTCACCCGCACCTACGTGAAGTATGTCGATGTCGGAACGTTCCCCCAGGCCCGCCGGGTCTTCCAGGTGACCCGCTGCAACCAGTGCGACGATGCCCCCTGCGTCACCGCCTGCCCCACCACCGCGATGTACCGGCGGCCGGACGGCATCGTCGACTTCGACAAGTCCATCTGCATCGGCTGCAAGGCCTGCATCGCCGCCTGCCCCTACGACGCCATCTTCATCAACCCCGACGACCATTCGGCGGAGAAATGCAATTTCTGCGCGCACCGCATCGACGTGGGGCTCGAGCCGGCGTGCGTCGTGGTCTGTCCGACGGAGGCCATCCTGGTCGGCGACCTCAACGATCCCGGATCCCTGGTCGCGCGGATCGTGAACCGCGAGCCGGTCGCCGTCCGGCGGCCCGAGAAGGCGACGCTGCCAAAGCTCTTCTATCGCGGCGCCCATCAGGCGGCCCTCGACCCGATCGCCGCCCGCCGCCCCGAAGGCGGACTCTTCATGTGGAGCGAGCAGGGCCGGTTCCCCCACCAGGTCACCTCCGGCCACCCGAGCGGGTGGACCAATTCCTCGGCGGCCGCGCTGTTGAGCTACGACGTCCCGCATCAGGCCCCGTGGAACTGGCGGGTCAGCCTGTACACCTGGACCAAGGGGAT
>VBAK01000005.1 GCA_005882275.1 Candidatus Segetimicrobium genomatis | reverse complement strand
CCTTCCCCACCGGCACCACGTCGGCGCGCACCATCAGGATGTCGGCGGCCTGGAGGACCGGGTAGGAGAGCAGGCCGAGCGAGGCGGTCTCGAGCTTGTAGTCCCGCATCACCTCCTTGAGGGTCGGCACGCGCTGCAGGCGAGGGACCGAGGTGAGCATCGAGAAGATGAGGTGGAGCACCGTGACTTCCGGCACCAGCGACTGCAGGTAGATGGTGCTCTTGGCCGGGTCGATGCCGACGCTCAGGTAGTC
>VBAK01000004.1 GCA_005882275.1 Candidatus Segetimicrobium genomatis | reverse complement strand
CATCAGCGCGGTGCCGATGAGCACCGCGTGCATCCCCAGCCGCTCCATCTCCACCACCTGGCCGCGCTCCTCGATCCCGCTCTCGGCGACGACGGTGACATCCTCCGGGATCCCGGGGCGCAGCCGCCGCGAGACGTCCAGGGTCGTCTCGAGCGTGTCCAGGTTCCTGTTGTTGATCCCGACGAGCGGGGGGCGGGCCTCGAGCGCTCGGGCGCATTCGGCTTCGGTGTGCACCTCGACGAGCGCGCCCATGCCGAGCTCGTGCGCGAGCGCCTGCAGGTCCGCCAGCGCGGCGGCGGGCAGGCCCGCCACGATCAGGAGCACCGCGTCGGCGCCGAGCGCGCGCGCCTCGTAGACCTGGTAGGGGTCCACGATGAAGTCCTTGCGCAGCACCGGGATCCGGACCGCCCCGCGGACCTCGGTGAGGTCCGCGTCCGATCCGTGAAAGAACCGGACGTCGGTGAGAACCGAGATCGCCGCCGCCCCGGCGCCCTCGTACGCGCGCGCGATCGCGGCGGGGTCGAACGCCGCCCGGATCGTGCCGGCGGACGGCGAGGCGCCCTTCACTTCCGCGATGAGCCGGATCCCCGGCCTTCCGGCCGCTGCGGACCCGCCGGCTCCGGGGGCTCCCCGGAGCGCGGAGAGAAACCGCCGCGGAGGAGCGGCGTCGGCGGCCCGGCGGCGCACCTCGCCGAGCGGGACGCGGCGCTGCCGGCCGGCCAGCTCCTCGCGCTTGTGCGCGACGATCGCGCCCAAGACCCCCGCCGCCCTCGCCCCCGTGCCCCGGCTGTCCCTCACGGGCCGGTCACGCGTCCTGAGCACGGCATGTCTACGGTCGCCACGGCGCGTTACGCAAACTTCGTCTTGAGCCGGAGCGCTTCGAGTTTGGCGTAGGCCGCGCCCGAGTCGATGCTGCGGGCGGCCTGGGCGGCCCCGTCCTTGATCGTTCCGGCCACTCCGGCCGCCACCAGCGCGGCGCCGGCGTTCAGGAGGACCACGTCGCGCCGGGGCCCCTGCTCCCCCCGCAGGACGCTCACGCAGATCTCGGCGTTCTCCTGCGGAGTCCCGCCGCGCAGGTCCTCGAGGGCCGCACGGCGGAAGCCGAACTCCTCGGGCGCGATCGTGTACGTGCGGACGGCGCCGTCGGCGACCTCGGAGACCTGGGTCGGAGCGCACAGAGAGATCTCGTCCATGCCGTCCTGGCCGTGGACCACGAAGGCCCGGTCGGCGCCCAGCGCCGACAGCACCCGCGCCATGAGCTCGGTGTACGCCGCGCTGGGGGCGCCCTGCAGGTACCGTCTCGCCCGCGCGGGGTTGGTCAGCGGCCCGAGAATGTTGAAGACCGTGCGGATGCCGATCTCGCGGCGCGGCGCCAGCGCGTGCTTGAACGCCGGGTGGAAGTGGGGCGCGAACATGAACCCGAACCCGACCTCCTCGACGCACGCCTGCACGACTTCGGGGGGCGCCCCGAGGTTCACGCCCAGCGCCTCCAGGACGTCGGCGCTCCCGCACTTGCTGCTGGCCGCCCGGTTGCCGTGCTTGGCGACATGCCCGCCCGCCCCCGCGATCACGAACGCCGAGGTGGTGGAGATGTTGAAGGTGTTGAGCCGGTCGCCGCCGGTGCCCACGATGTCGACCAAGTGATCGGCCTGGGGAGCGATCGTGACGGCGTGCTCGCGGATCGCGCGGGCGAACCCGGTGATCTCCTCCACCGTCTCCCCGCGCATGGCGAGGGCGGTGATGAAGGACGCGATCTGCGCCGCGGTGGCCTCGCCGTCCATGATGCGGCCCATCGCCTCGTGGGCCTCGGCCTCGGTGAGCGTCTGGTGGGCGGCGACCTTGGAGATCGCGGGCCGGAGCGCCATCGCTATCCCTCCCCCGCCGCGCCCGAGACCGCCCCCCCGCGGGCCAGGGTCAAGAAGTTCTTGAGGAGCGCGCGGCCGTGCTCGGTCAGGACGGACTCGGGGTGAAACTGCACGCCCTCCACGAGCGCCGCGCGGTGGCGCACGCCCATGACGACGCCGTCCTCGGTCCGGGCCGAGACCTCGAGGCACTCCGGCAGCCCGCCTTCGTCGATGATGAGCGAGTGGTAGCGCGTGCCCACGAGCGGGGTGGGGAGCCCGTGGAAGATCGTCCGGCCGTCGTGGTGGATCCGCGAGGTCTTGCCGTGGACCGGGGCGCGGCCGCGGACCACCGGCGCGCCCAGCGCCGCGCCGATGCACTGGTGGCCCAGGCAGACGCCGAGGATCGGAATCCGGCCGCACAGTTGGGCGACGCCCGGCGTGCTGACCCCTGCCTCGGCCGGGGTGCACGGCCCCGGTGAGATCACCACCGCTTCCGGGGCGAGCGCGACAATCTCCTCGACGGTGATCGCGTCGTTGCGGAAGACGCGCGGCTCCTCCCCGAGCTCCCCGAGGTACTGCACGAGGTTGTACGTGAACGAATCGTAGTTATCGATCACCAGAATCATGGCGACAATCCCCGCCCCGCCGTCTCGATCGCCCGGATCAGCACTTTGGCCTTGTTGATCGTCTCGTCGTATTCGGCGGATGGATCGGAGTCGGCGACGATCCCGCCCCCGGCCTGGGCGTAGGCGACGCCGTCGCGGATCGTGAGCATCCGGATGCCGATACAGGTGTCGAGCGCCCCGCCGAACCCCACGTAGCCGACGGCCCCGGCGTACGGTCCGCGCGCGGTGGGCTCGAGCTCGTCCAGGATCTGCATCGCCCGCACCTTGGGGGCGCCGCTCACGGTGCCGTGCGGAAACACGGCCCGCAGGACGTCGAAGGCGTCCCGGCCGGGCACGAGCCGGCCCTGGACGTGGCTGACGATGTGCATGACGTGCGAGTAGCGCTCGACCGCCATCAGCTCCGACACCTGGACCGTGCCGTAGCGCGCGATCCGGCCGATATCGTTCCGGGTCAGGTCGACCAGCATGACGTGTTCCGCGCGTTCCTTCTCGTCGGCCAACATCTCCTCGGCCAGGCGGCGGTCTTCGTCCTGGGTGAGGCCGCGGCGCCGCGTGCCGGCGATCGGCCGCATCTCGACGAGGTCCCCTTCAAGCCGGACGAGCAGCTCCGGGGACGCGCCGACGAGCGTCGCCTCCTCCCCCTCCAGGAAGAACATGAACGGGGACGGGTTGATCATCCGCAGCGCCCGGTAGATCGCGAACGGATCGAGCGCACCGATCTCCGTGGCAAACCGCTGCGAGAGCACGATCTGGAAGGCGTCCCCCGCGTAGATGTACTCCTTGCAGCGACCGACGGCCGCCAGGTACTGCTCGCGGGTCATGTTGGACCGGATCTTGAGCGCCGGCGCCTCCGCGGGCGGGCGCGGCTCCGGGACGGGCCGCCGCAGCCGCTCGAGCCACTGCTCGATCCGCTCGCGCGCGCCGCGATAGGCGCGCTCCGCGCCCTCCTCCACGTCCGCGTTCGCCACGACCCGGATGCGGTGCCGGAGGTGGTCGAAGATCATCACGGTGTCGGCCAGGTCGAGGCTGAGGACCGGCAGGCGGCGGTCGTCGGAAGGTTGATTCGGGAGGTGCTCGATCGATCTGATCAGATCGTAGCCGAAGTAGCCGACGAGGCCGCCGGAGAATCGGGGGAGGGTGGGATCCACCACCGGCCGGTACCGCTGCATCACCGCGCGCGCGGCCGCGAGCGGATCGCCGGGGACGCGGCGGGCCGCGCCGTCCTGGATCACCTCCACCCCCGTGGCGGAGGCTCTCAGGGTCAGGCGCGGCTGCGCGCCCAGAAACGAGTAGCGCGCCACCTTCGCTCCGCCCTCGACGCTTTCGAGCAGGAAGGGCCGGGGGAGATCGCGCAGGCGCAGATAGGCCGAGATCGGGGTTTCGAGATCCGCGACCACCTCGCAGGAGACGGGCACGAGGTTCCCCTCGCGCGCCCGGCGATCGAATTCCTGAGTCCCGGGTTCCAGGACAAGCGCCTTGGCCATTGGATCCCCTCTATCCCTTGTCCGGTCCCTTCGAGGGCGCTCCGCCCAGCCGGAGCCGGGCCCGGCGCGCGGCCTCGAGGAGGGCGTCGAGCCGGTCCCCATCCGCGATCGCCGTCTCGAGGCGTTCGAGCTCTTTCCGAAACGCGCGCAGCGCATCCAGGATCGGCTCGCGGTTGAGCCGGCAGATCTGCGCCCACATCGCCACCGGGCTGCCCGCCACCCGGGTCGCCCCGAGCAGCGATGGGCCCGCCGCCGGACCCGCGGCGCCCGCGGTCCCCATCAGGGCCGCCGCGACCAGGTACGGAAGGTGGCTGACCAACGCCACCATTCGGTCGTGCTCGGCCGGCTCCACTTCCAGCGGGATCGCGCCGAGCGCCCGCGCCAGCCCCGCCAGGCGCTCCACCGAGCCGCGGGGCGTTCGCGGCGTCGGCGTCATGAGGTACGCCGTCCCCTCGAACAGGTCGGGAGAGGCGGCGGCGACACCCTGCCTCTCGTTTCCCGCCATGGGGTGGCCCCCGACGAACGCCGGGCCGCTTTCAGGTCTCAGGAGCGCCTCAATCGACTCCACGATCTCCGCCTTGACGCTCGCGACGTCGGTCAGGAGGGCTCCCGGCTGGAGGTGCGGCGCCACCCGGCGCGCCATCGGGACCACCTGGTCCGGAGGGACGGCCAGGACGACCAGGTCGGCGCCCGCAACCCCCGCGGCCGGATCGACAGTCCCCCGATCGATCGCGCGCGCCGCCCTCGCGGAGACGATCGATGCCTCAGCGCGCGTCACCCCCACGACCTCCCGGGCCACCCCGCGCGCGCGGAGCGCCATCCCGAGGGAGCCGCCGATCAGGCCCACCCCGACGATCGTCGCCCGGTCAAACATCTGCGTCGGCACGAGCGAGCGTCCTTAGGCGCGGCGGCCGACGGCGAGGGCGACCGCATCGAGCTCTTGCATCATCACCGCGAAGTTCTCCGGGGTCAGTTGCTGCGGCCCGTCGCTCAGCGCCCGGTCGGGCTCAGGGTGCACCTCCACCAGCAGCCCATCGGCGCCCGCGGCCACCGAGGCCCGGGCCATCGGGGTGACGAGCTCCCACTTCCCGGTCCCGTGGCAGGGATCGACGAGGACCGGCAGGTGCGTGAGCCGCTTGAGGACCGGCACGGCGTTGAGGTCCAGCGTGAAGCGCGTGTAGTTCTCGAACGTCCGGATGCCGCGCTCGCACAGCACCACGTTGGGGTTGCCTTCGGCCATGATGTACTCCGCCGCGAGCAGCCACTCTTCGATGGTCGCGCTCGGCCCGCGCTTGAGCATCACCGGGTGCCCCGCCCGGCCAGCGTCCCTGAGCAGGGTGTAGTTCTGCATGTTCCGAGCGCCGATCTGCACCATGTCCGCGTACTTGACCACCATCTCGAGCTGACGGGCGTCCATCGCCTCGGTGACGATCGGGAGTCCGGTGGCCTCACGCGCCTCCACGAGGATCCGCAGGGCCTCCTCCTCGAGCCCCTGGAACGAGTAGGGCGACGTCCGCGGTTTGAAGGCGCCGCCGCGGAGCAGCTGCGCCCCGGCCGCCTTCACCGCGTGCGCGGTCTGGAGGGCCTGCTCGCGGCTCTCCACGGAACAGGGGCCGGCGATCACGACCACCCGGCCTCCACCGATCGCCACGTCCCGCACCCACACGGTCGAATCGCCGCCCCCGTGAAACTCGCGGCTGACGAGCTTGTACGGCTGCAGGATGCGGACGACGTTCTCCACCCCGGGCATCGCCTCGATGCGCTCGCGCAGGAGTTCCTTCGTGTGGCTGTCGCCGACGACGCCGACCACGATGCGCTCCACCCCCTCGCTGATCTGCCCGCGGAGGCCCGCCTCTTCGATCTTGGCGATGACCGCATCCAGCTGCGGCCGGGTATGTCCGGGCCCCATGACGACGATCATGCTCCTGCCTCCTCGGTCCCTAAAAACATAAAACCTCCCGTCCTCTCGGGACGGGAGGCCTGAAGCGCCACCCGCGGTACCACCCCAATTTCCCGGCGGACGATGCCGTCGCAGGCACGACGCCCTACATGGCCGGGACACTTGGCCGGGACAGAGCAACCACACCGCTCCGTCCCGCCTCCGGTTACGGTGGAGGTCGCCGGCGGCGACTACTCAGCGATGTTCCGCCGTTCGTGCCGCCCCTTCGGGGTCCATTCCTCTCCGGCGTCCTCCCGCGCTCGCACCGTCCACGCGGGTCTCTCGTTAGGACCGGCCGGGAGTACTCGCCCCCGTCATCGGGTTTTGGTACCCTACACTATAACA
>VBAK01000003.1 GCA_005882275.1 Candidatus Segetimicrobium genomatis | reverse complement strand
GCCGCGATATACGTCGACGACGTCTACGTCAGCCAGATGATCGGTCTGGCATTCTCGACCTTCGATATCGACCGCGTCGAGGTACTGCGCGGACCCCAGGGAACGCTCTTCGGTCGCAACGCGACCGGTGGCCTCGCGCACTTCATCTCGCGCCGGCCGACCGACGAGACGAGCGGCTACATGGACGTGACGTTCGGACAGCGGAACCTGCTGCGCATCGAGGGCGGGTTCGGCGGTGCACTCACCGAACGCGTCGACGGCCGGATATCGTTCCAGACCAACCACTACGACCCGTTGTTCAAGAACGTCTTTGGACCCGCGAGCGACGCGGAGAACGGCAACGACTGGGGGCTGCGCGGTCAGTTGCTCTTCAAGCTGCCCGACAGCTCGCAGCTCCTGCTGCTCGGGCGCCTCAGCCGCACTGACGTGCACGCCGGCTCGTGGGAAACGCTCACGACCAAGAACATCGCGCTCGGCATCGACGTCCTCGCCGGCCCGAACGACAACCCTTACGGCACCTGCCCGGGCTGCAACGCTTCGGGACTATCGAACAGCGGCCCGTTCGTGATTCGCGACAGCATCAGCGGCTTTACCCGGCTCCAGGGCGGCGGTCTGACCGCAAAGTACACGCGCGACTTGAGCGGCACGGCGCTCACCGTCATCGGCGACTACACCTCGTTGCGCAAGGACTATCAGGAAGACTCGGATGCCTCCCCGGTCACGCTGTTTCAGTTTTTCAACGGCAGCAAGGTCAACCAGGAGTCGGTCGAAGCCCGCTTGAACGGCGGGGGCAAGAAGCTCAACTGGACCGCGGGGGTTTACGGCTTGCGGATCGACGGCAGCTACTACGAGGGGTGGGAGGGTCCTGCGTTCTTCACCGCGCAGGAGTTCCACAGCCCGACCAATCCGAACACGCAGAATTATCAGAACGCCTATGGGTTCCCAGTAGATGGCGCCTGGCCCATCGGCACGGCGCCGTACTGGAACGATGTCGTCCAGGCGCCGCCCGGCTCGACGCTGGCGCCGCCGGGCTCGGTTCCCGCGACGCGCTCGCCGTACAGCCTGCTGACCAAGTCGTACGCGGGGTTCGCCCAGGTCGAGTACCGCTTCACCGACCTCCTCGGGCTAACTCTCGGCGGTCGGGTAACCTCGGACAAGAAGGACTTTGACTTCACCTGGATCCCGTACCTCTACTATCCGCAGAGCCCGACCGGGCAGATCACCGTGCTGACGCAGACGGCGAGTTTGCCGTTGCACCAATACATCAACAGTCGCTCCGACACGCTGTTTAGCGGCAAGGCGCAGCTCGACTTCCACCTCGCACCGGATCTGCTCGCCTACGTCAGCTACAACCGCGGCGTCAAGGGTGGCGGTTTCACCGCACCGCTGTTTCCGTTCTTCATCAACGACACGAGCGCACTGATCTTCAAGCCCGAGAAGCTGACCTCCTACGAAGTCGGCTTCAAGTCCGAGTTCCTCGATCACAAGCTGCGCTTGAACGGCGCGGCGTATTACTACGACTACAAGGACTACCAGGCACTGATCTACACCGTCAGCCTCGAGCAGCTGATCGTCAACGCCGATGCCACGCACAAGGGCGCCGAGCTCGAGCTCGAGTGGGCGCCCTCCGAAGCGTGGCGTTTCGGGGCCGGTGTCGCCTACGTCGATGCGATCGTGAAGAACGTCGACACACGCGGGACCGGGGTCAAGGGCGACTATGTGCCGGGCAACGCGCCGAAATGGACCGCGAACGCGATGGCGCGCTACACGGTTCCAGTCGGCAGCGGACACGCTGCGCTGCAAGTCGACGGCAACTACCTGTCAAGCTTCTGGTTCAACCTGTCCGACAACCCGGCGGTGCTGCAGCCCGGATTCGGCGTCGCGAACGCGCGCGCGAGCTACACACCTGCGAGCGGCAAGCTCGAGATCGGTGTCTCGGTCGAGAATCTCGCCGACAAGCACTACGGCACGATGGGCTTCGATAACACCTCGATCAACGGCCTGGCGCAGGTCTACCCCGGCATGCCGCGCTGGTACAAGGCGCACATCAACTACCGCTTTTGAGTGCGACGCGAAACGAAGCTGATGTTCTTTTTCTTGAAAGCAGTCAGTTTCGCCGCTGCGCAGGCGAGGAGGGAGCCGGCATGATCCTGGGAATGACGACCTTCACCGCCGTACATGTGCTGCTGAGCTTAATCGGTATCCTGTCGGGGTTGATGGTCCTGTTGGGGCTGCTCACCGCGAATCCGATGAACGGCTTGACGCTGCTCTTCCTTGCAACGACGGTCGCGACGAGCGTGACCGGTTTCTTTTTTCCCTTCCACGGCTTCACGCCGGCGCTGGGCGTCGGCATCCTGTCGCTTCTCATCCTCGGCGCGACAATCGCCGCGCGCTACGGCTTCAACCTGGCCGGTGCGTGGCGCTGGATCTACGTCATCGGCGCTGTGGCGGCGCTCTATTTGAACTCCTTCGTACTCGTCGTGCAGTCGTTCCTGAAGATTCCAGTACTGCACGCGATGGCACCGACGGGATCAGAACTATCATTTGTTGTTGCGCAAGGCATCGTGCTGATCTTCTACCTCGTCACGGGCTTACTGGCGGTCGGAAGATTCCGCCTCCGGTATGAATCGTTGGTTTGAGCACATTCCGAGCTGCTTCTTTGGCACACTATTGGCACAGTCGCTGCCTCAAAACGCCACCAAGTGCCGCGATGAGACTCCGCTAAGTGTTTGGTGCAGCGACCCCGAATGAGGAGCGACAGACGATGGCTAAGAACGTGATTTGCCTTTGGTACAACGGCACAGCAGAAGATGCCGCCGGATTTTACGCCCGGACCTTCCCAAACAGCGCCGTCACGGCTGTCCATCACGCCCCCGGCGATTACCCGGCTGGCAAGCAGGGACAGGTGCTGACGGTCGAGTTCACGGTGCTGGGAATACCCTGTGTCGGCCTGAACGGCGGCCGCGCTTTCAAACACAGCGAAGCCTTCTCGTTCCAGGTCATCACCGAGGACCAGGCCGAGACCGATCGTTACTGGAATGCGATCGTCGGCAACGGAGGAGCCGAAAGCGCGTGCGGGTGGTGCAAGGACCGATGGGGCTTGTCCTGGCAGATCACCCCGCGTGCACTCCTGGAAGCGACGACCAGCCAGGATCAGGCGGCCGCCAAGCGCGCGTTCGAGGCGATGATGGGAATGAAGAAGATCGACATCGCCGCGATCGAGGCAGCGATGAAATCCGAGGGCCGCAGGGTCATCGCCGCCAATCTTTGACTTGCCAAATTTTGCCAAGTCGGCCTATGCTTGCGACATGGGCACGATGAACATTTCTCTACCCGATGCGCTTAAGGACTTTGTTGACGAACAGGTCAAGCGGGGTTACGGCACGAGCAGCGAATACGTGCGCGAACTGATCCGTAAGGATCAGCAGCGGTTACACCTGCGTGAGCTTCTGCTCGCGGGCGCAGCTTCCAAGCCCGCCGCACCGGCTGATTCAGCCTACTTCAAGAGACTTCGTACGCGGGTGCGGGCGGCCCGCACAACGGGCGCCCGGCGGTGATCGGCAAGCCGATCGTCCCCCGTGAGCAGGCCAACCGCGACGTCGATAAAGCCCTCGAGTACTACCTCAAGGAGGCCACTGACGAGGTCGCGCTCGGCTTCATTGACGCGCTGGAGAAAGCGTATACGCACATCAGCCGGCATCCTGCGAGCGGCTCAACGCGCTACTCGGTGGAATTGAACCTGCCGGGGCTACGCTCTTGGCCTATCAGGCGCTTCCCGCACATCGTGTTCTACGTCGAAGCCACGGACCATGTCGACGTTTGGCGCGTGCTGAATGGCACGCGCGACATCCCCGCGTGGATGCAGGAGCCCGGGCGCGATTAGCTGGCGTCCGGGGGCTATCCCTGGACGGTCGTTCCTGTTGAGCGTCGCCACGACTACCTGAAGGCGCTCGAAGCCGCGAGTGTCGGTCAGAACGTGCGACCGTTTAGTGAGTTCCTCGCGGGTTTGGTCAAGGACCGCCAGAAGGCGGCCGGCAGCCCGCCAAGCGAACCGCGTAGTCGCCCAGCGCCAACTTCCTTCCTGGGCGGCGGGCACGGTGGGCCGCGCGTGCCTTGAGAGGAGCGCCGCCCTGTGATAATCTAGTCAGAATGACTAGATTATCCAAACAAAAGTCTGGCGCGTCGAAAGCCCGAAAACCGCATGTTTCCAGGTCGCGCTCCGGGTACTGGCTCCTTCAGGACGCGAAGGCCCGCTTTAGCGAGCTCGTCCGCAAGGTTCGCAGCGAGGGACCGCAGCACGTGACGGTGCACGGACGGGACGAGGTCGTCGTCATTGCCGCGGAGGACTTCCGGCGTCTCAAGGGCAGCATCACGGGAAAAGCGCTGATTGAGGCCGTGCAGGCATCCCCGCATCGTGACATTGACATCGAGGCAAGGCGCAGCCCGCTGCCCGTGCGCGACGTGACGCCGTGACGGGATGGCTGCTCGATACTAATATCTTGTCGGAAATTCGGCGCCCGAGGCCGGAGCCCAAGGTGCTTGCGTTCATCGAGGCGCAGCCGCTCGAACTGCTCTACGTCAGTACGGTGACGCTGGCCGAGATTCGCTTCGGCATCGAATTGCTGCCCGAGGTTGCACGCCGCATCGCGCTCAACGACTGGCTTGCCCACAAAGTGCGTCCGATGTTCGAGCAACGCGTGCTGCCGATTACCGAAGACATCATGTTTAAGTGGAGACTGCTGGTGGAGGAGGGCCGCAAAGCGGGCCATACCTTTTCCCAGCCCGACCTGATTATCGCGGCAACCGGCCAGCATCATGGGCTCACGATCGTCTCGCGCGACACTGGCGATTACCTCAAAGCACAGGTCGCGGTGTTCAATCCTTGGCTTGATCCATCGCCGGAACCTCCGCAGCGACGCGGGACTCGGGTTTAACCTCAGAACGGCAGGGTGAACGGGTGAGCGAAAAGGACTTATCTCTGGATCCAGGCGATAGCTCCGCGCGGCGCTCGAAGTCGAAGGCCCCTCGGCAGGCCAAGGTCGCCGACCGCGGCAAGCTCAAGATCGGCGATGACTGGAACGCAATCCGTATCATCGCGCTCTCGCAGGGGAATCCACTGAAGGCGATCGCCGAGTTCGTCGAGAACAGCATCGACGCGCACGCGAAGACAATTACCATGACGCGCGGCCGGGAGCACGGCGAGCACTATCTATCGATTAAGGATGACGGCGATGGCGTTCCCCGCG
>VBAK01000079.1 GCA_005882275.1 Candidatus Segetimicrobium genomatis | reverse complement strand
TATTGTTTCCAGCGTCCGCTGCACGTCCTGGGCGACTGCTCCCAAGTCCCGTCCTTTGGCGCTCGCCTGAATGTCGATGCGGCGCGATCCGCCCTCGCGCTTGATGACATTGGGCGTCGGCACAATGCGAACATCGGCCACCTCGTTCATGCGGACCCGCTTGCCCGTGGGCGTATCGATCAGCAGCCGTTCGACCGCGGTGAGGCTATGGCGCCACTGCGGCGTTGTCCAGACCTGCACATCGTAGGTGCGCCCGCCGGAGAAGATGTCGCCGACTTCCTCGCCCGCCATCAGAACGGCCGACGCGCGGCGCACATCTCCCGGCTTCAGCCCGTAGCGCAGCGCCTCAAGAGGTTTCTCGGTAACCTGTATGTGGGGCACATCGAGATTAATGTCCTTCTTAACCTCATCAATCCCCTTGATCTTGACAAGGGCCTGCCGCACGACTTCCGCCTGGTCGCGCAAGACCTGCAGATCGGAACCGAAGATACGCACGACGATCGGCTCGCTCTCCCCTGACAGAACTTCCTCGATTCGCTCATCCAGGTAGGTTTCCGCACCGCGGTACAGGCCAGGATAGCCGTCGACCACCTCTTTGATGGCGGCAAGCGTCTTGTCGTAATCGACTTTGGGATCGATGCTGATCCAGTTCTCACCGTTGGCGACGCCGACAATTTCGTCCGCCAGGAAGGCCTGACCGATATGCGCACCAAAATTGCGAACCCCGGGGATGGCGCGGAGTTCACGGCTGACCCGCTGAGTGATGCGAAGCATTTCCGGATGCGATGTGCTTGGATCAGTGATCCAGTGGATCAGGAAATCCCGCTCCTTGAACGGCGGCATGAGCGAATAGCCCAGCATCGGCCAGACCGCGACACCGGCAAGCGTGATGACCGCCACGGTGGCGTACGCCGCGCGCGGTGAGCGCGTGGCCCGGGCAAGCACCCGAGCATAGATGCGCCCAAGCCATTCGGCCAAGGGCGATACCTTGCCCGCTAGCGACGCATTGCGCAGCAGAAACAGGCACAAGACCGGGGTAACCGTCACCGCAACGATCAGGGACGCGAGGATCGCCGTGACATAGGCCAAAATGAGTGGCCTGAAGAACGCGCCCGATAATGCGTGCATGAAGAACACAGGCACCACGGCAATCACGATAATCAGTGTCGCGTAGAAGATGGGATTCCGCACCTCGATGCTCGCATCAAGTATGATGCGCGCGGCGGATTGCGAGTCGCCCGCGGCGCGGCGCTCGCGAAGGCGCCGCATGATATTCTCGACGTCGAGAATGGCGTCATCGACCACCACACCGAGGGCGATCACAAAGCCCGCCAGCACCATCGTGTTGAGGCTCGAGCCGCTCCATTCGAGCACAAGCACGGCCGCCAGCAGAGAAAGCGGTATGGCCACGATGCAGATCAGCGCGGTGCGCACCTCATAGAGAAAGGCGAAAACCACGAGAATGACAAGCACGCATCCCAGGACCAGTGCGTGGGACAGATTGTCGATGGAAGCGTCTATGTATTCGGCCGGGCGGAAGATCTTGGTGTCGATTTCCACGTCGGCAAGACCAGGTTTTAGCTCTTCCAAAGCTGCTTCGACGCCGCGGGTCACCTCGAGCGTGTTGCCCCACGGATATTTCTCGACGATCAGCATGAGCCCGGGGCCGTCGTTGATCACCGCATCGCCAACCATTCCCTGCGGGCCCCATACGAGCTGGGCCACATCGCCGAGGACCAGCTGCTTTCCATTGCGCTTGGCAACGGGCACTTGAGCAAGAGTTTCCGGCGTCGTGGTCGCCAGAATATGATGGACAGGAAGACGCACGTCGGCAGTGTCGATAAAACCGCCGGTACCGATATGCGCGCCGCCGGCATAGCGCAGCAGCCCTACATCCAGCGCGTCCGATGTCTTTTCCATGACATGATCAAGAGTCAGGCCGAGCTGCTCCAGCCGCTCGGGATCGACCTGGACTTGAAGCATTTTCAACCGCTCGCCCCAGATTGCGACATTGGCAACCCCGGGCACGCTGAGTAGCCGCGGCCTGATCTTCCAGTACGCGAGCATGGAGAGGTCCATCTGGGACCTCTCCTTCGTCGTGACGCCGATCTTCATCACGCGGCTCGTCGAGGACACGGGCGGCATCATGACCGGCGGGGCCGCCCAGGTCGGCATACCCTGCGTTGCGATGGCGACGCGCTCCGTCACGAGTTGCCGGGCGGCCAATTCGTCAGCGCCGCGCTCCAAGATCGCGGTGACGGAAGAAAGCTGCGCAACCGAGCTCGATCGGAGGATCTCTACGCCCGGCACGCCGTTCATTGCATTCTCGATCGGGACGGTGACCTGCGCCTCCACCTCGGCCGGCGACAGCCCGAGGCAGAGGGTCTGGACCTCCACTCTTGCCGGGGCAAATTCCGGAAAGACATCGACCGGAATATCTCGCAGCCGCTGAGCACCGAAAAAGGTAAGACCGAGGCCAAATGCCACGACGATGAAGCGAAAACGCAGGCTGTTTCCGACGATCCAGCGAATCATGACGTCAGCCTCCCCAGTCGCTATTCGCCGTTGACGCCTATCTCTGTACCGTAGAGTTCGGGCACCCCCTCCGTGACGACTCGCGTTCCGGCAGGCGGACCGTCGGTAAGGTAGGCGTAGTTTCCGTTGATCCGCTTGATCACGACAGCCGCACGGACATAGGTCAGCGGCGCCGCAACGGCGTACACGTAGGCATCGCCGTCGCGATCGTAGATGATCGATGAATATGGCGTGATCTTCATGCCCGGTTGCTTTTCGGTGATTTCAGAGGTCTGAATTCCGAGCCTGCGGGCCGCGTTGGGCAGCAAGGTGATCTGGTTCAGGCCAAACCCCAGACGCTTGATGGTTGCCTGCGATTCAGGTAGCGGGGGAGCGGGGGAGTCGGCCCGCGCCTCAGGCGCCAGGGCTTGCAAACCCACAGCGATCATCGCGACAGCGACAGCAGCAGCATTTTTGAGCGGCATAGCGTATGTCCTCAACCTCCGGTTGCTCGGGAAAGGGTTCATCAGGCTGGCTCCGCAATCCACGGACCTCTCGTGGCTGCGATCGCGGCCGCAAATCGCGGATACAAGGCCGGCAGCACGAACAGCGCGAAAATTGCCGAAGTCACCAAACCGCCAAGAATCACAACAGCCGCCGGGTGAAGAATCTCCAGTCCGGCGACGTTGCCCAGCGCGACAAAGGGGAGAACGATCGCGCCGGTTGTGATGGTGCTTGCGACGACCGGTCGCAGGCGCTCTTCCACCCCTCGCAAGATCAGACTGCTGCCACGCCCTGCCTCCTGCTGTTCGAGATACTGGAACCGCTGGATCTGGATGATCCCGTTGCGCAAAGCAAGGCCAAGAATCGCGAGAAATCCCAGGAACGAGCCGAGCGTGAGCACCCCGCCGCCGAGAGAGGCCGCGACGAAGCCTCCAAGCGCCGCCACCGGCGCGCCAAGGATGAGGAGAGCGGCCAGCCGCCAGCTTCCCAGAGCGGCGTGCAGCAGCAGAACGATCGCCACGACGGCCGCAATTAGGTAGCTGTATACCGAGCGCCAAGCGGCGCTCCGCTCGACATACTCGCCGAGCACTTCCGCGTGGTACTCGAAGGGAAACGCGACCTCCCTGATGCGACGCCTGGCTTCCCGCGTCACAGCGTCCACCGAGCGTCCGCTGACCGCCGCCTCGACGTCAATGCGCCGTGACACGCCTTGACGATGGATCACGCTTGGCGCCGCGACGCTGCTCACCTTGGCAACATCTCTCAGCCTTACCTGCGCACCGGACTCGGTATCGATCAAGAGGTTCTGGACATCGTTGAGGTCCTTGCGGATGTCCGGATGTCCCCAGATCACGACGTCGAACACTTTCTGCTCTTGAAACAGGCTGCCCACCGTGATCCCGCCGATCAGCGCCGACGCAGCCCGGCGCACGTCACCGGGCTTAAGACCGTATTCCCGGGCTTTATCGAGATCGACCTCGACGGAGATTTCCTGTTGCTCCGGCTGCGGCTCGACCTCCGGGCTCACGACTCCACTGATCCCCGCCAGAACCTGCCGAATCTCTTCTGCCTTGGAGCGGAGAATGCCAAGATCTTCCCCGTAGACGCGCACGGAGATCGCCTGATCCTCGCCGGTCACGCCCTCGCGCATCTTCTTGGAGAGATAGGCCTGCACCTCGCCGTCGACTCCCGGCTGGGCAGCGACCACTTGCTGCACGGCCGCAAGCGTCGCCTGGTAGTCGGCCTTTGGATCCAGGCTTACCCAGACCTGCGCCGAATTCGCATCGGAGACATCATGCGACAGCAGCGCGCGGCCAATCTGCGCCGCCGCATTGCGCACTCCTGGGACCGCTCGCAGATCGTGAATGAGCGTTCCCGTGAGGCGATCCATCGCCCGCACGGATGTGCCCGCTGGCGCCTGCAATTCGACAAATACGTCAGTCTCCTTGAAGGACGGGATCAGCGAGCGTTCCAGCTGCCACCAGGCAAGAACCGCAACCACGATCCCGGCTGCCACACAAGCCAAGGCGAGCGCCGGCGAGCGCAGCGCGGGCCCAGCCATACGGCTATAAAGCCGCTGGATCCCACCCAGGAAAGCGGATCCGCCCGACAGCGGCCCGGATGCGCGCGCTGAAAGCAACATGGTCAGCGCCGGCGTGACCGCCGTCGCGACCAGGAGCGAAACCACTATGGCGATGATGTAGGACCACACGAGAGGCTTGAAGAATGCCGCAGATAACCCTTGCATCAACAAGACCGGGGCCACCGCGACGACGCCGATCAGGGTTGCGTAAAGCATCGGTCTGCGGATTTCGATCGCCGCATCGGTAATGATGCGCCATGTCGGCGGCCGCGATCCTCCAGGATTCCGCTCGCGAAGGCGCGCGAGGATATTCTCGACATCGACGATGGCATCATCGACCACCGCGGCAATCGCCGTCAGCAGGCCCGCAACCACCATCATGTTGAAGTTGGCGCCGCGCAAGTAGAGCACTGAAGCGGCGGCAACCAGCGACAGGGTAAGCGATGTTGCCGCCACCAGTGTCGCCCGCCAACTGCCGAGCACAGCACTCAGCGCGACAATCGCGAGGAAAGCAGCGATCAGGCTCGCAGTGGACAAGTTGCTGGTCGCCCGCTCGATAAAGCTCGCGGGTCGATAGATGGCCGTGTCGACGTCGATCCCGGTCATGCCAGGCCGCAGTTCGTCAAGCGCAGCCTCTACGTTCTTGGTAACCTCCACCGTGTTGTACCCAGGGGCCTTCTCGATCACAAGCAGGAGGCCAGGACCATCCTTAAGGATGGCGTCGCCGATAAGCGGCTGATGACCTTCGGCTACATCGGCGACCCTGCGCAACTCGAGCGACGTTCCGACTACCGGGATGCTGGCGAAATCCTCGGCCGCCGTGATGGGAAAGACGTGACGTATATTAAGTCTCTGGTTCGGCGTATCGATAAACCCGCCAGTGCCGGGAGTCGACGAATTCAGATAGGTCAGCGGCGATGACCACACGGCTTCACCCGCCGTCTTGACGACTTGGTCGAGCGTGACGCCGTTACGATGGAGCTTGACGGGATCGACTAGGACCTGAACCTGCCGATTGCGTTGTCCCCAGATCGATACATTGGCGACGCCGGGCACGCCGGTCAGCCGGGGCACGATGGTCCATTGCGCCAGCACGGACATATCGATCAGCGAGACGGACTTGGAACTCAGTCCGATGTTCATGATGCGGCTTGCCGTTGCCACCGTCTGTAGCAACGTCGGCGGGGTCGATACGTTCGGCAGGGCGCGAGCCTGGGTCATCCGCTCGTTGACCATCTGTCGGGCACGCATGAGATCGGTTCCCGGCGCGAACAACAGGTCGATCGAAGACACGCCCGTTATCGATTCCGACTCGATGGATTTGAGCCAAGGCACGCCAACCAAGAGATCGGCCTCGAGGGGCACAGTGATTAGCGACTCCACCTCCGCCGCCGACAGCCCAAGCGCCTCGGTCCTTACCTGCAGAGTCTCGGGCGAGAATTCGGGCACGACATCCAGCGGCGCTTGACGGATTTGCCAGAGCCCGGCCGCGACCAGGACGGCCGCGACCGCAGCGACCACGATGCGAAGACGCAAACAGGCCAATACGATATGTTCCATTGACTCTCCCCTGCACTAGTCCATCGGGCACCCGTGAATTGCCCGCGACTCGCGGATTCGGCGAGTGTGGGCCATTCGACGCCTATCGCATATCAGGGGATCCCTGCAGATTCATTGCGGAAATTCATTGCATTCCTCATTGAGAATGGTTGGCAGAACTCTGTGTTCTTTGTGCCTGTCACTTGCCGCGAACGACTTCCAGATGCTTCAGCAATTCAACCGCCTCATCCCTCGCCTGCTCAAGCCAGCGAGCCTTCTTTGCCGATTCCCACTTCTTGACGAAGATGTACTGATGCGCCGGACCGACCACTAATTCGAGATAGGCCCGCTCCTCGCCGAAATCAGCGAGCGATTTCAACGGAATACCGAGGGCGTCGCCGGCCGTGCCGCTCTCGCCCCACTTCTCCTCGATCTCGACGTCGCTCATCCGCTTCATCGCCTGGGAATCAGCGATCGCCGCGTCCATCAGCTTGGCGTATTTGGGATGGCTGGCCCCGTATTCCTTCAATCCGACGATGCCGAGTGCGATCATCTGGTCGAGGCGGGCGAGAGTTGCCTTGCTGTCCGCCAGACGTTTGGTGTTGAGCTCCGCCAGTGTCGCCTCGGCGCGCGCTTTGAAGCCGCCGCGATCGAAGGCCCAGGCGGCGGACGGAGCGGCTCCGAGCACTAGGAGGAGGGCCAGGGTGCCGGCCGCCTTGGCGAACTGAGCGTTCGGGTGCCCATCCACTTTGCGGGGATCCGAACGCTCGCTCATGCGTCTTTAGCTACGCTGGACGTTTAGATAAAAGCTACGCTGGCCAGATTTGGGCGTCTATACGCCAAAAGGACTACGCGCGAAGAGTGCAAGCCGCAGGCAGCGCTGTCGTCTGGAGGTTCGTGAAGACGTCTTCTTCTTCTAAAGGTCAGCGAGATTCGGACGAAGTTGCTCGCAAACCGTGTGGATTTGCTAGCGTTGTAGTAGTCCATCGGGCACCAGTGAATTGCCCGCGATTCGCGGATGCGCGAGTGTGGCCCAGTCGACGCCTATGGCATATCAGGGGATCCCTGCAGATTCATTGCGGAAATTCATTGCATTCCTCATTGAGGAATGCTGCGCCAACGCGGGTACTTCTTGTTCGCCTGCCGGGTCAGGCACTCGCCGCAACTTTCAACACGGCAATACGCTCGAATCGTGGAGTCGTGGGTGTCCGAGACCAGTACGGTTATTATCATTCTCTACATCAACTACTTAGGTAAAAAATGATCATCGACAAGCAGGAAGATGTTACCCGCGCGGTGCTGGAGGAAATGCACCGCACGCCCGATGCGCGCACCCGTGAAATCCTGTCGGCTCTGGTGAAGCACCTGCATGCCTTCGTCCGCGAAGTGAAGCTCACCGAGCGCGAGTTCGAGGAGGCGATCGGCACCCTCAACGCGATCGGGCAGAACACCACGCCGAGCCACAACGAGGCGATGCTGATGGCGGGCGCGCTCGGCGTCTCGAACCTGATCTGCCTGCTCAACAACGGCCTGAAGGGTACCCGGCCGACGCAGGCGAACAACCTCGGGCCCTTCTACCGAGCCGGCGCGCCGCGCTGCGAGAACGGCGCATCAATCGTGCGCTCGCCGACGCCTGGTCCCGCGCTCTATTTCCGCGGCTCGGTGCGCGACCTGGACGGCAGGGCGATCGCCGGCGCCACGGCGGAGGTCTGGCATCCGTCGCCGGTAGGCCTGTACGAGAACCAGGACGCGACGCAGGCCGAGATGAACCTGCGCGGCAGGTTCACCACCGACGCGAACGGCGCCTTCAGCTTCCGCAGCGTCAAGCCCTCGGGCTACCCGGTGCCGACCGCCGGGCCGACCGGCGCGCTGCTGCGTGCCCAGAAGCGGCACAACTTCCGCCCGGCGCACCTCCACTTCCTCATCCACAAGCCGGGCTTCAAGACCATCGCCTCGCAGGTCTACGACCCGAGCGATCCACATCTCGAAACCGACAGTCAGTTCGGCGTCACCCGCGCCCTGATCGGGAACTTCCAGAAGAACGGCGACGAGTATTCGCTCGAATTCACGTTCATCCTCGAGCCGGGCGAGAGCTGGCTGCCGAAAGCGCCCATCACGCAAAAAGTCGCGGCCTGATGCCGCG
>VBAK01000078.1 GCA_005882275.1 Candidatus Segetimicrobium genomatis | reverse complement strand
ACATCGGTGAGGACCGTCGGCGCGTAGAAGAATCCCTTCAGGTAGGCGCCGTCGGTGAGGCGCCGCCCTCCCGTGAGCGGGCGGGCGCCCTTGGCGACCGCGTCGTTGACGAGCCCTTCGACCTTCTCGAGCGTCTCCGCGTTGATCATCGGCCCGACCTGGACCCCGGGCTCGAACCCCGGGCCCACCTTGATCGCCCGGACCGCCTCCGTGAACCTGGCGAGGAAGCGGTCCGCCACCGGGCGCTGCACGTAGATCCGGTTCGCGCAGATGCAGGACTGGCCGCCGACCCGAAGGTACTTGATCGCCACCGCGTTGGCCACGGCCCGGTCGAGGTCCGCGTCATCGAAGACGATGAACGGGGCGTTGCCGCCCAACTCGAACGCCACGCGCTTGAGCTGGGTGGCCGCCTGGGCCATCAGGACCTTGCCGACCTCCGTGGACCCCGTAAAGGCGATCTTCCGGACGCGGGGATCCTTCAGGAAGACCTCCGCGATCGGCGCGGCGCGCTTCCCCACCACCACATTGAACACCCCGGGCGGCAGCCCCGCCTCCATGAACGCGCGGGCGATCTCCAGCGCCGTGAGGGGGGTCTCCTTGGCGGGCTTGAGCACCACCGTGCATCCGGCGGCCAGCGCGGGCGCGATCTTTCGCAGGACCATCGTGGCCGGGAAGTTCCAGGGGGTGATCGCCGCGACGACCCCCATGGGCTGATGGGTCACCCAGAGCCGCTTGTGCGCGACCGGCGGGGGGACGATCTCGCCGTAGACGCGGCGGGCTTCCTCGGCAAACCACGGCAGGTACTGGATCGCGAAGCCCACCTCGCCGCGGGCCTCGGCGACCGGCTTGCCGTTCTCTTCGGTGATCAGCCGCGCCAGCGCGTCAATCTTTGCGAAGAGGATGTCCCGAGCCTTCAATAGAAGAGCGCCCCGCTCGAGCGCGGTGAGCGCGGCCCATATCGGGAACGCCTGCGCGGCGGCGTCCACCGCGGCCCGGGCCTGCTCGGGCCCGGCGTCCGGGACGACGGCGATCGGTTCGGATGTCGCCGGATTGAGCACCTCGAACTTGCCTGCGACCTGACCATTGACCCAGCGGCCGTCGATGAAGAGTGGAAACTCCCTGACTGCCATACCCTACCCCCTCCTCGCCGCTGGGCACCGCGAGGACGGCGCCCCGCCGGCATCCGGAACGGAGCCGTGACGTGCCGGCCCGCTGCCTCGATGTTTTTTCATACATGTCCGGCCAACATCCTGCCTGCCGAGAGCGGCCGGGGATTGATGCGCGGACGGAGAATCACCTCGGGGTCACGCCGGAGAGGAATCGACTGATGAGCTCATCGCTCTGGTTTCAAGGTCAGGTGCAGGCGGCGCTTCGTCAAGCGGGCGGGCCGCTGCTCCTGGTGCGGGGAGAGGGCAGCCGCGTCTGGGACGATCGGGGCCGGGCCTACCTCGATGCGCGGTCCGGGGTGTGGGCGGTGACGGTGGGCTACGGCCGCCCGGACGTGGCCGCGGCGGTGCACGACCAGCTGCGGCGGCTCTCGTTCGCCCCGCTCACGGACGCGGCCTCCCCGGTGGCGGTGGACCTGGCCGCCCGGCTCGCCGCGGTGCTCCCCGGCGACCTGACCATGGTCGCGCTCGTGCCGACCGGCTCCGAAGCCGTCGATACGGCGCTCAAGTTTGCGCGCCTGTACCATTACGCCGGCGGCCGGCGGCGGCGCCGGATCGTGATCAGCCGCGAGTACGCCACCCACGGCAGCACCTACGCCGGCGCCTCGCTGAGCGATCCCGACCGCGGACTCCTTCGCGGGATCGGCGCCCCGATCTCCGGCATCCGCTTTGTGCCTGCGCCCTACCGGTACCGGTGCCGGTTCTGCGCGGACGGTCCGGCGTGCACGCTCGCGTGCGCGGGCGCCGTGGAGGAGGCGATCGCGCGCGAGGGCCCCGACCGCGTGGCCGCGGTGATCGCGGAGCCGGTCCCGGGCCCCGGAGGCGTGCTGGTGCCCCCGGACGAGTACTGGCCGCGCCTGCGGGCGATCTGTGATCGAGACGGAATCCTCCTCGTCGCCGACGAGGTGATCACCGGCTTTGGGCGGACGGGCCGGTGGTTTGCGTCCGACCACTGGCAGGCCGTCCCCGACCTGATGATCCTCGGCAAGGGGATGACCGGCGGCTATCAGACGCTCGGAGCGGTGGCGATGCGGCGGCACATCGCCGAACGTCTGGATCGCCGGCTGATTCCGCACGGGTTTACCTACAGCGGCCATCCCGCGGCGTGCGCCGCCGCCCTCGCCTGCCTCAGGATCGTGGACGAGGAGGGGCTGACGGTCCGCGCCGCCACCGAGGGGGCGCGGCTTCGCGAGGGCCTCCGTCGGGCCCTGGCGGCCTGTCCGATCGTCGGAGAGATCCGCGGCCTCGGGCTCATGGTCGCGGTCGAACTCGTGGAAGATCGCGGAACCCGGACGCCGCTGCGCCTCAAGGCGCGCGACCTCGATCGCGTCGCCCAGGACCTGCGCGACCGCGGGGTCCTCGCCTTCGTGGACAACCCGGTCATCCTCGCGCCGCCCCTCGTGATCACCGAGCGCGAGACCGACGACCTTGTCGAGGCGGCGGCCGCCGCCGTCTTGGCGCTTGGCGCGCGCCTGCCGGCCGCGAGGTAGGGGAATAGTCCCGCGACACCCACGCGTATTGACTCAGCGGCCCCCGATTCGCCGACGCCGGGGCAGCCGCACGAGGAGGAACCTGCCATGACCGATGGAGGCCCGACACTGTCCCAGGGGGCGCGGATGAGCGTCCTCGACGCCATCCGCGGCCGCCGCAGCGTCGCCAAGATGAAGCCGGATCCGGTCCCCCGCGATCTCATCATGAAGGTGCTCGATGCGGCGGTCTGGACCCCCAATCACCGGGTCACCGAGCCGTGGCAGTTCTTCGTGCTGGAGGGGGAGTCCAAGCGGCGGTTTGCGGAGATCCGGCGCGACTTCCGCCGGACCCTGATGCCCAACCCGGACGCGCCCGAGGTGCAGCCCGCGCTCGAGAAAGTCTACCAGTCCACGCTCGAGACCCCCGTCATCATCGCCGTGACCTCCCACCTCGCCGACGATCCGGAGACCAGGGAAGAGGATGTCTGGGCCACCTTCGGCGCGGCGTACGCGTTCATGCTCGGGGCCTGGAGCGAAGGGCTCGGCACCTACTTCCGCACGGGAGCCCTGCGGGACGATCCCCGCCTCCGGCAGCTCCTCCGCCTTCCCGAGAATCGCCGCGTCATCGGCATCGTCTTCGCCGGCTATCCGGCCGAGGTGCCGCAGCGGCGCCGGACCCCGGCGGCGGAGAAGACCGTCTGGCTCGAATAAGCGATCCGGCCCACGCGGCCACGCGGCGCGGTGAGATCGTGATGACCGGGCGTCCCTCCAGGCGCATCGCCCGGTACTGCGGATACTTTTCACGCAGGAGCGCGATCGCGGCTGCATGCTCCCGCCCGTCGGCGATCACCCGCGCGGTCCCCGAAACCAGCACGTAGCGCAGCCGTCCCCAGTCCTCTTCGTAGTGGTCGACGACCAGCGCGACCTGGGGGTTCGCCTCGATGTTGCGCACCCGCCGGAGGCGCCGCGGAGCGGCCCGCTTCGGCTTCTCGTCGATGGCCGTGTAGAGGTGGCGCCCATCGAACGCGAAACACACCGGGATGACGTGAGGACGGCCTTTGGCGTCGGCGGTTGCGAGGCGGCCCACGCGAGCCTCGGCCAGCATCACCCCGGCGTCAGGCGGGATGGGCAGCGGAACGCGGCGTGGGCGGCGGTCCTGCGTTGTCGCGGACGCGCGGGAAGCGCGCGGCTCCTGCATGGCCGGGGACGCGCCGCGGGGGGGCCGTGGGGGCATGAGTTTACCCGGCGTACGACCAGGGGGTCTCGAACAGCGCCAGCGATCTCGCTCCTGGGGTGCGCACCCCGCACGCGACCACCTCCGCGACGAAGACGGTGTGATCCCCCCGGTGGACGGCGTCGGTGACGCGGGCCTCGAACCAGGCCGGCAGGTCGGTCAGCAGCGGCGCGCCGGTCGCGGGGCCGCGCTCAAACGCATAGCCGTTGATGCGCCCGCCTTCGACGTTCGCCGGGCGGAAGAACGCGGAGGCGATCTCCTGCTGAGCGGCCCCCACGACATTGACGGCGAACGCCCGGCTCTGGCCGAGGACGGCGTGCACGTGCCCGTCCCGCCTGATCCCGGCCATCACGAGGAGCGGGGTGAACGATGCCTGGGAGAGCCAGGTGACCGTGCCGGCGGCCAGGTCGTTCCCGGACGCCGCCGTCAGCACATAGAGGCCGTAATGCAGGAGCCGCAGGACCTGTTTCCTCGCCGCGGGGTCGATGCCGGGACGTCCTCCGGGATTGTTCAAATGTGGCCGCACCACCTATCATGAGGAAGGGCTCATGTCAGGAAGAGGTTACGCCGGGAGCGAGGCGGGTCCTCTGCTCGGCTCCCGCCTAAAAGGAGGCGCGCACGATGGCAGCGTCGCTCGTCACCCTGGAGGGCGCGGACGGCATCTTCACGCTGACGCTTCGCCGGCCCGAGGCGCTCAACGCGCTCAGCACCGAACTGTGCGTGGCCGTGCTGGAGGCGCTGGCGCGCGTCGAGGGCGACCCGGATGCGCGCGTCTTGATCCTCACGGGGGAGGGGCGGGCGTTCTCCGCCGGCGCGGACCTCAAGGAGCGGGAGGGCGCATCGGCGGAAGCGATCTGGGCCCACAATCGCCGCATCTTTCAGATCCCGGTTGAACTGGAGCGGCTCGCGGTGCCGGTGATTGCGGCGGTCAACGGGTTTGCGCTGGGGGGCGGGTGCGAGGTGGCCCTCGGGTGCGACCTGCGGTGGGCCGCGAGCACCGCCGAGCTCGGCTGCCCGGAGGTCTCCCGCGGGATCCTCCCGGGGGCGGGCGGCACCCAGCGCCTGCCGCGGTTGATCGGATCGTCGCGCGCGATGGCGCTGATCCTCAGCGGACGGCGAATCGCCGCGCAGGAAGCGTACCGGATTGGGCTCGTCGATGCCGTGGCGGCGCCCGAGGATCTCCTCCGCGCGGCCGGAGAGGCCGCCCGGGCCATCGCCGTCAATGCGCCTCTGGCGGTGCGGGCCGCGAAGCGCGCGATCAGATACGGGCTCGGCCGGACCCTGGAGGCCGGATTGGACCTGGAGGGGCAGCTGCAGCGGATGCTGTACGAGTCCGCGGACTGCCAGGAGGGGATCGTCGCCTTCCGCGAGCGCCGCGCGCCGCGCTGGACCGGGCGTTGACCCGGCAGGCCGACCGTCAGCCGCCGCCGGGCGAGGTCGCGCGGCCGAGGGCGAACCCCAGCAGGAGCATGGCGAACACGAACGTGGTGATGGCGACGTACAGCCAATCCCGTTCCATGGCGAAGGCGATCGCGGTGGCGCCCACGGTCAAGACCGGCGTGACGATCAGCAGGAGGATGCCGGCTTCGATGACCGCCTCCGGTTCGGGCGGGAGCAGCTCACGGACGACCGCGCGGATCGAGGTCAGGTCCGTGCTCTCGGAGATGCTCGTTCTCGGCATGGAGACGAACGCCCTCGGGCCGACCTGGATCAACAGAAACACCAGTCCCCCCACGATGACCAGGGAGGCCAGGAGGACCCCGTAGCGCAGCATGCTGCTGACGAGTAACCGCGGGCCCATGTCGACGGCCGCGGCGCCCGCACCGCGCGGCGCGCCCGTCCCGGCGACCCGGCCGAGGCCTGTCTTCACGGGGACCTGATCGCCTTCGCGATCATGCTGACCGCCACGACCACGAGGACGGGAATGAAGAGCTTCCTGATCGTCGTGTTGCGCAGGTGCCCCATGATGTTGGTGCCGAACCAGGCGCCGCCCAGGACGCCGAGCGCGACAGGGGCGGCGATCGGCGCCGGGATATCTCCGCGGGTGAAATACACGCTGGCGCTCGCCGCCGCCGTCACCCCGACCATGAAATTACTGGTCGATGTCGACACCTTCATGGGGAGGCGCATCGCGACATCCATCGCCATCACCTTGAACAGGCCGCTGCCGATGCCCAGGAGCCCCGAGAAGATCCCGGCCAGATACATCATCACCGCCCCGGGGATGACTCCGGTGGCCATATAGTCCACCCGCTGCCCCAGGGCCTGATCGTAGTAGTCCCCCGAGAACCGGAGGCGCGCTGCCAGCGGATCGTACGGGACCTTGCCGGGCAGTTCCAGTTTGAGCCGGCCGAGCAGGGCGACCGCCGAGTAGCCGAGGAGGAGCCCGAAGATCAGATACAGCCAGTGCGGCGACACGTATCCGGCGACGAACGCGCCCGTGAGCGCCCCGGTCGTGGTCATGACCTCGAGGGCGAGGCCGATCCGGAGG
>VBAK01000077.1 GCA_005882275.1 Candidatus Segetimicrobium genomatis | reverse complement strand
GCCACGTGGCTTTGCGCGTACAGTTCGAGCCACCTCTCGAAGAAGCGTCCGCACGTCATATTGGGGGACGGGAGGAGTTGTCCGGACATCCTCTTGTCCACCATATGAGCGAGGTAATGCTCGGCTAATTCCCGCCGCTTGAACGACCGAAAGTGGCGCCTTTCCTTGCCGGTCTCGGGGTCGACCCCACCGTAAATCGCGACGTAGAAGCTCTTGCCGCGTTGCCCGACTCGTCCTCGCATTGTTCGCCCTTGCAATTATATTTTACGTGGATTATACTAAGCCGTAAGATAAATGTCAATATTGGCTGTGGGGAGTGAGGGCGGGTGGAAAGGCTCCCCTTGGCCGGGGTAGGGTGTGCACATGGCGAGGTTACCATTGGAAGTGAGAGAAGCGGCGGCGCTCTTTGGTCGCATGGGCGGCAAGGCGGCGGGGAGGAAGATGTCCAAGGAAGCCCGCATCGCCCGCGCCAAGAAAGCAGCGCAAGCGCGCTGGGGAAAGCATAAAAAGCGGTCCAAGAGTGCCTCGTATTGAGCCGGACGACGATGCTGCAAAAAGAGAGGGTGGCGCTTGTCACCGGCGCCGCGCGCGGCTTGGGATGGGGCATCGCCCGGGCGTTTGGCATCGCGGGCGCGAGGGTTTGCGTGACCGACATCAACGAGGACGAACTTGCGCGCTGCGCTCGAGACCTTGCCGCCGATGGCACAGAGGATCTGGCGTTTCACTCCGACGTGGCCAATCTCGCCGAGTGCAAAAACGTGGTGAAGAAGATCGTCGATCGCTGGGGGCGGCTGGATGTCGTGGTGCATAATGCGATTTACATGCCGCTGATTACATTTGAAGCGACCACACCGGAGGAGTGGGGACGGCAGATCAATGTCGGCATAGGCGGAATGTTCAATTGCACGCACGCCGTTTGGAATCAGATGAAAGCCCAGGGCGGAGGCCACATCATCGGCATCGCAAGCGGCTCCAGTATCCGCGGCTATAAAGAGGAGATCGCGTACTGCACGATCAAGCACGGAATCGAAGGATTCGTCAAAGCGCTGTCGCTTGAAGCCAAAGATTACAACATCGCGCTCAATACCATCGGTCCGGGCGCCCGCATCAAACCGACACGACTCTCCTGGGCCGAGTACGATCGAGCCCCGGCGGACCTGAGAGCGACATGGGCCGATCCGGTCGAACTCGGTAAAGCGTGGGTGTGGCTCGCCACGCAGCCACCCGGTCGGTTCACCGGATGTCGTTTCGACGCCGCGACTCTCGTCCAGACCATCGCGCGGGAGGGGCACGACTTCGAGTTCGAGGCGGAAAAAGTCACGCTCTATCCGGACGATTTTCGCGCGCGCCAGGAGTGGTACAGCAGTCAGAGAGATTAGGTGAGGCGTTTGCCGAAAGATCTGAATGTACGCTTGCTCAATTCGAGGAGAGTCTCATTGTGAAGTCCATTTATGAATCATTGGTATGGAACGAAGTCCGGATCACTTCTCACGCCGCCTCTCAGTACATCCCGCTGAAATATGGCGAAGTTGGCACGGCCGGCACCCGCGTGACGCTCATCGCCGGGACGCACGGCGACGAAGGGCCGTGGTCTGCCCTGGCGATCAAGATGCTCTGCCAGCATCCCGTTGCGCAGCTCAGGGGACGGCTGCGCGTGATCTTTACCGCCAATGCGCTCGCGGCTGAGGTCGAGCGCCGCAACTCCTGGATCGATTCCCCAAACCCGATCGACCTGGACGGCGTGTTCCCAGGCAACAAAGACGGCTCGCACACAGACCGTCTGGCGGCGACGATTGCCCCCTTGATCGCCGACAGCGATGCGGTCATCGACCTTCACGGCGGCGGCACGTGGTGTGTCAACGCCTTCGTCAAACGCTTCGAAGGATCCGAACAGCTTGCCGCGGATCTGGGTGCGCCCTTCATCAGCAATGCACCCAACAAGCGCGGCGGTTTGACCACCTACGCCCGCTCGCTCGGAATCAAAGTCGCTAACGTCGAGGTTGGCGGACGTTCGAGCAAGGAAATGTACTGGACCGAGCGTAACGTCCAAGGGCTTGAGCGCGCACTCTTTAACCTTGGCGCCCTCGCGCTCGAGGCACCTCCCGCTCCGGCTAAGGAAGCCGTCGACGTTGGCGCTACGGAAGCCGTGCGCGCAAGAGTAGGCGGGATCTTCGTGCCGACATTGCGCGAAGACGCTGTTGGCACAATCGTCCCAATTGACACCGAGATGGGCAAAATACTCGACCTGCACACCCTTGCCGAGTTACAGGTCTTCACCGCTCCCTACGAACAGACCGCCATGATGCTCCTGCGCCCCCAAATCTGCACGATTGAAGGCTCGGCGCTCGTGTATGTCATTGCACAACCAGTCTAGGCTTTGCGCCCAGGCGGCTTCGACCCGACCTAGCAACCCGACTGTCCGGAGGCTCGTGGGGAGCATCGTTGCGCGGAGGCACAGATGCGAGTTCGTTCCATCACGCGCGATGAAGTAGAATCGTTCGCCGCGATTGAGCAACTACCGGCGCAAAGCAGGGAACTCGCGCAGTACGTGAGAGAGTCTTGGAAACGGGGTGAAGGGAGACCGGAGTGGTGCTTTGTCATTGAGGACGAACAGCGCCGAATCATTGGACGAATTGCCTATTGGGCGCTTCCTCCTTCAGAGCAGCCGGAGCAGATTGACCTTCTCGAGATCCCATGGGACGAAGGCTACCTTGATGTTGGCCGGTGTTTGTTATCAACCAGTCTGGAAATGCTGCGAGCGAAGGGCGCGCGAAGTATATCGTACAACGTGGTAGTTCCACTTAACCCTGATTCGCCGGTTCATCGGACGTACGTGTGGGACGACCTCGTGAAGGGGACGTTGAGCAAACGCTGCACCTTACTTGAGAGCGTGGGCTTTTCCAGGATCCGAGATGGGCTCAGATTTCAATGGACTGATACGCCATCGGCACCACGGACCGCGCGTGTTGATGTACTCAAATTTCTCGGCCTACCTGAGGTGGGCGACGAGAGATTCATCGACGCGATGAGACGCGTATCGGAAAACACCCTTGACCGCAACTTCCGGCGAGAACAGCTCGAGTTGGGCGGGGAGAGATCGGCGAGAGAGCATTTTCGGCGGCTGAAGAGACTGACACACAAACCGGAGTGGTGGCAACTTGCGTTTGAGGGGGACGGGGAGCTCGTCGGGCTCGTCGTACCTGCGGCGAATGACGGCGGCCCGATCATCGCTTACGTCGGTGTTGTTCCCGGGCGGCGAGGAAGGGGTCACATCGACACGCTATTAGCGTGGGGTACTTCCGTCTTGCGGTCCGAGGGGGCACGACGGATCCGAGCCGATACGGATGTGGCGAACACGCCAATGGTTGCGGCGTTTGAGAGGGCGGGGTACGAACGCTTCGCCAAGCGGCTGGATTACAGCATGGAGTTACCCGACTACCGGCCCACGATCGCGCAAGGGCGGTTGGCTCGGTAGTTTACTGGGAAACGCTCTGCCCGCTCCGCGATGGGTGTTGATACCGGTACCGGTCCATCTTGATCAGTTCCCTGTAACTCCCAAAACGCCCGGCGTCGGCCGCCGCGACGTCGAGAGCGTCCCGGCCATCCGCGTCCTCGTGGTCGAAGACCCGGCGCAGCTTATACGTGGTCGACCGTTCCGCCGGGATCCGCCCCGCGTCGCGGATCATCCGCCGCAGCTCGGCCGGCGGCAGCAGCTGGCCGAAGCCGGCCCCTGCTGAGGTGGAGATGCTCTCGTTGATCAACGTCCCCCCCACGTCGTTGGCACCGGCATTGAGCAGCAGTTGGGCGACCCGCGGGCCCTCTTTGACCCACGAGACCTGCAGGTTGGGGATCGCCCGGTTCAGGACGATGCGGGAGACCGCGTGCACCCGGAGCACCTCCATGCCCGTCGGTCCCGGCCGCAGCCCCGGGACGAGGGTCTGCCGCCACATCGGCGCTTCGGTGTGGACGAAGCTCAGCGGCACGAACTCCGTGAATCCGCCCGACCGGTGCTGGAGATCCCTCAGGAGGATGAGGTGGCGGGCCTGGTGCGTCCGCGTCTCCGCGTGGCCGAACATCATTGTAGAGGTCGTCGGGATCCCCAATTCGTGGGCCGTCGTGATGACCTCGATCCACTGAGCCGTCCGGATGCGGCCCGGGGAAATGCGGTCCCTCAGGTCGTCGTCCAGGATCTCCGCCGCGGTCCCCGGCAGACTGCCGACCCCGGCCGCTTTGAGCTCGGCGAGGTACTCGCGGATCGATCGCCCGGAGCGGATCGAGCCGTAGAGGACCTCCTCCGGCGAAAACCCGTGGATATGGATCTCCGGGATCGCGGCCTTGAGCGCGCGGGTGAGCCGGATGTAGAGATCGCCCTCCATCTTGGGCGGCAGGCCCGCCTGGATGCACACTTCGGTGGCGCCGAGATCCCAGGCCTCGCGCGCGCGCCGCACGATCTCCTCCTCGGGCAGGAAATACCCTTCCTCTTCCCGGAAATCGCGGCTGAACGCGCAGAACCCGCACCCCTTGATGCAGACATTCGTGAAGTTGATGTTGCGGTTGACCACGTACGTGACGATGTCGCCGACGGTTTCGCGGCGAAGATGATCCGCGGCGGCGGCGACCGCCGTCAGCTCGCGCCCGGAAGTCCCGAGCAGCGTTTCGGCCTCCTCGGCCGTGACATCGGCGCCCGACAGCGCACGGTCGAGGACGCGGGCGACCGCTGGGTCGATGCCTCCGAGCAGACTGTCGAGCGAGGCCGGAGTATCAGGCTGAAGCGACTTCATGGCGAGGGAACCCTCCCTTGACGTATCCTTCGGGATCCGCCGCGGCGCGCAGGCGGTCCCGGAGGGCCGGGGCGATGAACTCGCTGTGGTCGAGCAGGTATTCGGGATAGACGGGCAGGCGGGGCCGGAGGATCTGCCCGGCCGCCTCTGTCTGGGCGCGCAGCATCGAGATCTGCGGCCACGGCGCCTCCGGGTTGACGTAATCGATCGTGAGAGGCGAGATCCCACCCCAGTCGTTGATGCCGGCCTCGAGATAAACCTCGAACCCGCGCGCGGTAAGGTTGGGAGGGACCTGGATGTTCGCCGCCGGCCCGAGCACGAGCCGCGCCACCGCCGCCGTCCGCAGAACCTCCCGCGCCCCCGGCTCCGCTGCGGACGCCATCGGCGTGGCGGGTTTGGCGCGGAAGTTCTGGATGATGACCTCCTGGACGTGTCCCCACCGGGCATGCGCGTCGCGGATGGCGAGGAGCGTATCCACCTGCTCGGCCCGCGTCTCACCGATGCCAATGAGGAGCCCCGTGGTGAAGGGCACGCGGAGCGCGCCCGCCGCCTCGAGCGTCCGAAGGCGCGCGCGGGGATGCTTGCTCGGCGCGTGCTCGTGCGGGCCCCCGGGGCGGCAGAGGCGCTCGCTCACGTTCTCCAGCATCAAGCCCATGGACGCGCTGACCTCGCGCAATTCCCCTATCTCCGCGCGGGTCATCGTGCCGGGATTGAGGTGAGGCCAGAGGGCGGTCTCGCGGAGCACCAGGGCGGCCATCTCGCGCAGGTAGGAGACGGTGCTCCGGTGGCCGCGCCGCGCGAGCCAGGCGCGGGCTTCCGGGAACCGCTGCTCGGGCCGTTCTCCCAAGGTGAACAGCGCCTCCCGGCACCCCAACCGCTCGCCTGCCTTCGCGACGGCGAGCACCTGTTCCGGGGTCAGATACAGGTGCGGATCGGAACGCGGGTCCGTTCGAAATGTGCAGTAGCCGCAGACATCGCGGCACAGTCTCGTCAGCGGGATGAACACCTTGGGCGAGAAGGTGACCGTTCGTCCTTTGCCCCGATCGCGCAGCACGCGGGCGGCGGCGCACACGGCGGCGACGTCCTCGTTCGGACAGTCGATCACGAGCGCGGCTTCCTCGCGCGAGAGATTGCCGCCGCTCAGCGCGCGCTCCAATGCCACCGCCACGGCCGGGGTGTGGGCGATGCGGATAGGGTCGAGGCCCGAATCAGGGAGCGATGGAGGGGACGTCGACACGCCCATGAGTTCGCGGCCGCCCTGCATCAAGCCTCCCCCCGAGAGGATTTGATGCGCGGCGGGGGAAACCGCCTCTTGAAGTCTTCTACAATGGAGGACGGAGATGGCCATCAGGATCCGGCCGGTTGATGAGCGGGGTGTTGACGACCGCGTCCGCAGGGCGTTTGCTGATGCCGCGACCCGCGGGGCGCCCAACCCTACGCTGCTGCGCATCCTGGCGAGACACCCCATC
>VBAK01000174.1 GCA_005882275.1 Candidatus Segetimicrobium genomatis | reverse complement strand
GACGGCTTCCGCGACTACATCCGGTGGATCAACGAGCGGGGGGGCATCCGGAGCGGAACCAGGATCGACCTGCTCTTCACCGACTACCAGTACAAGCCCGACCAGGCGGTGACCTATCTCAAGAAGCTGGCGGAGCAGGACCAGGTCCCGGCGATCAGCGGCTGGGGGACCGGAGACTCAATCTTAATGAAGCCCCAGATCGAGACCTACGGCGTCCCGTACATCCCCGCGAGCTTCCACGAGGGCCTGCTCGAGGCTCCGAACGACTGGATCTGGCTGATGGGACCCAGCTACACCGACCACATGCGGGCGCTCCTCGACTACATCAAGCGCACCCACACGGGGGGCGGGAGCCCCCGGGTGGCGCTCGCGGTCCACAACTCGGACTACGGCCGGTCTCCGGTCGGGCCGGCGAAGGCCTACGGCCCGAAGATCGGTGTGGAGATCGTGGACGTCGAGGAGGTTCCCGCCAATACGCTCGACGCGACCAGTCAGCTGCTGAACATGAAGCGGTTCTCCCCGACCCACATCGTGATCCAGAACGTGGCCCGGCCCTCCGCGATCGTCGTGCGCGACGCGCGCAAGCTGGGGCTCCAGGCCCAGGTCCTCGGCATCCACTACATCGGCGACGAGCTGCTGTTCGAGCTCGCCGGGGACGCGGCGGACGGCGTTGTGGCCAGCACCTTCGTCAGCAACTGGTTCGAGAACGTCCCCGGCATGCGGCAGATCCACGAAATCAACGCGGCCTATCATCCCAACGTCCAGGTCCGCCCGCTCCACTACACTCAGGGGATCGTCCACGCGAAGGTCTGGGTCGAGGTGCTGAAGCGGGCGGCCGCGCTCGACCGCGCGTCGATCGGGAAGGCGCTGACCAACTTCCGCATGGTCACCGACGGACTCACGGCCCCGATCACCTTCGCATCCGGCGACCGGAAGGGCGCCGACGGTCTCAAGCTGCTGCGCGCGGACGTCAGGGCGAAGCAGTTCAGGCCGATCACCGACTTTTTCCTGCCGTCGCAGTGACGGGACCGGAGACCGCCGCCCCCGGGCCTGCGGCGCGAGCCGGGACCTCCGCCGCAGCGACGGCCTCCGGGGGGCCCGAGCGCGGGGCCCTCCTCGTCAACAATATCGAGGTCGTCTACCATGACGTGATCCAGGTCCTCAAGGGCGTGTCGCTCGGCGTTCCGGGCGGCCGGATCGTCGCGCTCCTCGGCACGAACGGCGCCGGCAAGACCACGACCCTCCGGGCGATCTCGGGGTTGCTCGGGACCGAGGACGGGCGCATCCGGGACGGAGCGATCACCTACGCCGGCGCCCGCATCGACGGGCTGCCCCCGGAGCTCATCGTCCGCCGGGGGATCGTGCAGGTGCTGGAGGGACGGCGGGTGTTCAAGCATCTGACCGTCGAGGAAAATTTGAGGGTGGGCGCCGCCGCCGCCCCGGGCGGTTTCGAGGCCGGCCGGGACCTCGTCTATGCCTACTTTCCCCTGCTCGGCCGCCACGCCCGGCGCCTCGCCGGCTACCTCTCCGGGGGAGAGCAGCAGATGATCGCCATCGGCCGGGCGCTCGTCGCCCGCGCCCGGCTGCTGCTGCTCGACGAGCCGTCGCTCGGGCTCAGCCCGATGTTGGTGGCGGAGATCTTCGGGATCGTCAGGCGGCTCCGCGATGAGCGGGGGATCACGATCCTGCTCGTGGAGCAGAACGCCCGCCAGGCGCTGGCCATCGCCGACTCCGGCTACGTCATGGAGGGAGGAAAGATCGTCATGGAGGGGACCGCCCCGCAGCTGGCGGGCAACCCCGACGTGAAGGAGTTCTACCTGGGGCTGACCGAGGCCGGGAGCCGGCGCGGGTACGGCCAGTTCAAGTACTACCGGAGGCGAAAGCGCTGGCTGTAGACCGCGCCGACAGGCTCTACGACGCCCTGGAGGGCCTCCCGCCCGCCGCACGCGCGCAGCGCCAGATCGATCGGCTCAGGGACGCGGTCGCCGCCGCCGCGCGCGCGCCGTTCATGCGGGAGCGGCTGCGGGAGTGCGGGCTGCGCGTGGAGGACGTCTTGGGGGTCGAGTCGCTCTCGCGCCTGCCGGTGCTGCGCAAGGACGCCCTGCCGGCCGTGCAGGCGCAGGCGCCGCCCTTTGGGGGGCTCCTCGGCGCCCCGGCCGCCTCCCTCCGCCGGATCTACGTCTCGCCCGGCCCGATCTACGATCCCGAGCCCCGCGGCCAAGACGCCTGGGGCCTCGCCCCGGCGCTGCATGCGGCGGGGTTCCGGTCCGGGGATATCGCGCTCGTCACGTTCGGATTTCATCTCACGCCCGCCGGGCACATGATGGACGCCGCGCTGGACGTGCTGGGCTGCGTCACGGTTCCCGGAGGGGTGGGCAACACAGAAGTCCAGGCCCGGGCGCTCGCCGACCTCCGGGCCGCCGGGATCATCGGCACGCCGAGCTTCGTCCTGACCCTGCTCGAACGTGCGGCCGACCTGGGGCTGCGGGCGGCCGTCGAGATCGCCTGCGTCTCGGGGGAGTATCTGACGGCCGCGCAGCGGCGGCGCGCGCGCGAGGGGTTCGGCGTGCGTGTCAGCCAGGCCTACGCCACGGCGGATGTGGGTCTCGTCGCCTACGAGTGCCCCGCGGTCGAGGGGCTGCATGTGGCCGACCGCGTCGCGGTCGAGCTGCTGGATCCCGAGACGCGCGATCAGGCGCCCGCGGGAGGCGCCGGGGAGGTCGTGGTCTCCCTCCTCGATCCTCCCTACGGCCTGCTGCGGTTCGGCACCGGAGATCTTGCCGCCTGGGCTCCCGGCGCGTGTCCGTGCGGGCGCACCGCGCCGCGCCTTCAGGGGATTCTCGGACGGATCGGGGACGCGGTGAAGATCCGCGGTCTGTTCGTGCACCCCCGCGAGGCCGACGGCGTCGTACTGACCGTCCCCGGCGTGGCGCGCTATCAGATCGTGGTGACCCGCTCGGGGCCGCTCGACGAGGCGCGGGTCCGCCTCGTGCTCCGGCCCGGCCTCGATCCCGCCGCCGTCTGCGCCGCGGTCGCGTCCGCCGTCCAGGAGCGCCTGCGGCTCCGCATGACCGCCGAGGCGGTCCCCGAGCAGGACCTCCCCGAGGGGGCGCCGACCATTCACGATGCCCGGCAGTGGAGGTGAAGACGGCGTCAGGATGTCCGCACGTTCGGCCGAAGATTGCGCGAAGAGCGCCCGAAGTCTGCGGCAGCCCCTCCGTCGAACGCCTGCGGGGGTTGACAGGGTGGGGGCCGTTCTCGATAATGAGGTCAACTACATATCGACACGTCCTTCCGAACGGGCAAACCCGAAGCAATTCGGGGACGCAAAGCCACGGGACCCTCAGGGTCAGCCGGGTTGCCGAAGAGGGCTCCGATGTCACCAGGAGCGCGGGGTCCTTTAGGGGGGGCTCCGCGCTTTTCGTTGCCTGGAGGGGCGAATCGCAGCCGGTCACAGCCGCGGCATCGACACCCGATGGTGCCGGTCGGCAGGCCGGCGACAGGGTGGGGCGACTCGTTCATGAACACGATCCGGGCGCGAAGACACCTGGTGCAGACGCCGCGCGGCCCGATTCCACCGGCCCGCCGGGACGGCGGCTTCGCGTTTGTGGAGCTGCTCGTCGGCATGGCGCTGTTCGCCGGCCTCTCCGTGTTCCTCCTGCAGGCCTTCATCGACGGGATGGGCTTCGCGAACCGGTCCGACACGAAGGCCGCCGCGACCAGCATCGCGATGCAGGTGATGGAGCAGATCAAGGCCAGCCCGAATCCGTACACGCTGGTCGGGTTTTCGAACATCCCCCGGATGGCCCTGCCCCTGCCCGCGCCGTACACGGGGATCGCAAACGCCACGACCCACAGTCTGCAGGCGTCGGTGACCATCGTCCCGGATACCAACCTGCTCCTCAGCACCGTCACCGTCAACGTGTACCGGCCGGTCGATCCCGACACCACGCCCCTGGTGACTTTGTCGACGGTCCTGACCTCGCAGTAGCGCGGCGGGGCCGGCGTGGTCTCCATGCGTCGTTCAGGAGAAGGGGATCCGCGTCCGCACCAAGGGACGCGGGAGGGGGGAACATCCGTGAGCCGATCGCCGAACACAAGACAGCGGGTCCTGGTCTGCGCCGGGGCGCGCCATGGGGAGCAGGGGCTCGCCATGATGGCGCTGCTCGCCATGGTGCTCGTGTTGACGACCCTGGCGGCCCTCGTGCTGTACCTCACCGGGAAAGAGACGGCCCTGGCCGCCGTCCGGCTCACCGGGGCGCAGAGCCTGTACGCGGCCGAAGGCGGCGCGTATGCCGCCCGGTCCGCCTTGATGGCGTACGTGAACGCCTACCCCCTGGGCTCGAGCACGGTGGACCCGTCCCTGGGTGATGCGCAGGCATCCGGTTGGTACGCGGGTGGCACGAATTCCATACAGACCCCGTTCGCCCTATTCAACTACCTGGTCACCGACGGCCAGCGCCTGTCCGCATCGACAACGTCGCCGACGTTCCAGGTCAACTGGGGGCTCAGCTGGCCGCACCTGAAGCTGCAGATCGGCGGGGCCCCGGTGAACCCGATGGGAGGCGGCCAGTACACCGCCTCGGTCCAGATCCTCGCGAACCCCCAGGCGGACGCGTCGTGCAGTCCCGCGGGGTCGCTCTGCGCCGTCCACAAGCTCGGCCCCAGCTGGTACGAGATCTTCTACAAGTACATCGTGACGAGCGACGGGCAGGTGCCGCCGAAGTTCCGGCGCCGGGTGGTCCTCACCGGGAACTTCAGCGTCCAGCTGCGGCTCCAGAGTTTCTCGATGTACGCGTTGTTCACGGACGTCCACAACTCGCCGACGGGAGGTCCGGTCTGGTTTTCGAGCACCACGAACTTCAGCGGCCCGGTGCACACGAACGGCGAGTTCCGGTTCGCCCAGTTCCCGACGTTTACCAACAAGCTGGACAGCGCCAGCGGCAAGGCCTGGTTCTACAACAACGGGGCCAACATCGAGCTGAGCACCCCCGAGAACGTCGTGGGCGGCACCCGGGTCGATGCGCCGCTCGTGCCGCCGGATCCCAACCCCCAGGCGGCGACCCCGGCCAACTTCACGCTCGGGTCGGCCACCGTGCCGATGCCCGCCAACTCGTTCAACCAGCAGGGCGTCGCGGTCGGACGGAACCCGACGGACCCGAGCGCGGTGACGACGGCCCAGATCACCTCGGTGATCCCCGAGTTGAAGAACGCCAGCTCGGTGCCGAACGGGATCTACGTTCCGGTGGCCGATAAGAACGGTGTCTGCCGGTCGGACAGCGGCGCCGCCATGATGGGCGGCGTCTACGTGCAGGGGACCGTGGACAGCCTGACGATGAGCGTCTCCGGGTCGACCGCGGTCTACACGCTGGTGCAGGGCGCGACCCAGACGACCGTGACGGTCGACCGGGCCAACAACAACACGACCGTATCGAGCAACGGCTGGCTCCCGCCGCCCTCGGGCGGGACCTGCCCGTCCGGCACGCCCCCCGGCGGCCCCATCCGCACCTTCGTCGGCGTGCCGAAGGGGTGGCAGTCGGGCCCGGGGAACGACAACGCGGCGGTCATCTACGTGAACGGCAACATCAACGCGCTGAGCGGGACGCTGCAGCAGAACGAACAGGCGTCGATCGTCTCCGCGGGGTCGATCGGGATCACGGGGAACGTCCTCTACCAGACCCCGCCCAATCCCGCTGATCCGAACTCGAACCCGATCAACGTGCTGGGGCTCTACGCGGCCGGCGGGGACATCCAGATCATGCCCACGGCGCCCAACAACCTCATCATCGACGCCATCCTCATGGCCGGGAGCTCCGGCAGCGCGTACAACAGCTCGGTGAACGTGCAGAACTGGAACACCGGCAGCCCCCGGGGGAACGTCAACCTGCTCGGCGGGCTGATCGAGAAGTACTACGGCACGTTCGGGACGTACAACTCCACCCTGGGACAGCAGGCCACCGGCTACGGGCGCGCCTTCACCTTCGACACGCGGATGAGCCGCGGCTTCACGCCCCCATTCTTTCCGACGACGAACGTGTTCATGGTCACCGGCGGCTCCCAGTCCCTGGCCGGGGTGAGGCCGGTCTGGCGTGAAGCGACCCCGCCGTAAGGCTGCCTCCCTGCGCCCGGCGGCGCCCGCCGGGCCCGGGCCCCGGGAGGGCGGGTTCACCATCCTGGAGATGGTGATCGTCCTCGCGATCATGAGCATCCTCGTGACGCTGAGCTTCACGCACTGGCGAAACTACACCGCCCAGCAGCGGCTGCGGTATGGCGCGATCCAGATGGCCTCGAATCTCCGCGAGGCCGAGGAACGCGCCAAGGCCGAGCGATCGCAGTACACCGTCACGTTGACGGGCGCCTCCTCCTCCTACGTCATCGCGCGGAGCGGCGGCGGGTTTCTCGAGAACGCCACGCTGCCCACCGGCGTGACGCCGCAGACCGCCGACACCGTGACGTTCTCCGCCTTCGGCGTGCCGGACGCGGCCCACACCATCACCCTGCAGAGCACCGCCGGAACCAGGACCGCGTCCGTCAACGCCTCCGGCGCGATCGCCTACCAGGGCCCCTGACGCCCCCCCTGTAGCCCTCGAAGGGTCTCCGGGCCGCGCGCGTCGTGCCGTTTCGCCGCCGCGCGGGGCGCCCCGTTTGCTGTTCGGGGCTCCCCTCGTGTATAATGGCCTCATCGCACGGAGCCGCAGCCACCGGAGGTGGACTCTTGACCGAGGTTCGGGTCGGCAAGGATGAGACGCTGGACAGCGCCCTCCGACGGTTCAAGCGTCAGGTCAAGCGGTCCGGAATCCTCACAGACGCGAAGCGGCACGAACACTACGAGAAGCCCAGCCAGAAGCGGCGCCGCCGCGCGGCTCGGCGCAAACGGTTCTGAGCCTCGGGCCTGCTCCCGTCTGAAAAGGAACGTTCTCCCGGGTCGCGGGTGCGCCGCCGCCGGCGGGGTTGAGGGCCGTCCCGCCGCGCCCGCGCGTGGAGGGCACGAGGCCCGCCCGGCCGTCGGGGCGAAAGGAGCGGTGCGGTGCGCCAGCCGGCCCGGAAAGTGAAGCGGGCCCACAGCGCCGGCGGGGTCGTCTATCGCCGGTCCGGTGCGGCCGCCTCCCCGGCCGACTACCGCATCCTGCTCCTGCAGCACGAAGCCGGCAAGTGGATGCTTCCCAAGGGAACGATCGAGGCGGGGGAGACCCCGGAGGCCGTCGCGCTCCGGGAGGTCGCCGAGGAAACCGGGATCCACAACGTCCGGATCGTGCGCGACCTCGGGGAAGAGCGCTATCTGTTCTTCTGGAAGACCGAAGACACCTATTATGACAAGACGGTGCACTACTACCTGATGGAGTTCCTCGGCGGGGAAGAGGCCTGCCCGCAGCGCGAAGAAGGGTTCGTGCGCTGCGATTGGGTGTCGGTCGCGGAAGCGCTGGAGCGGATCAAGTACAAGGAAACCCGCGAGGTGGTCCGCAAGGCCGAAGCCGTGCTGGCCGCGGCGGCGGCCCGGGAGCCGGCGGAGCCTTCGGAGGTCCGGCATGGCCCGCCCCCGCCCTGAGCCCCCTCGACCCGCGCCGGCCGGCCTCCCGGAGGGCGCCGATCGCGCCCGGCTGATCGAGCGCACGCTGGCGCAGTACCGGCGATATCTCAACCCCGGGCTGGCGCGGCTGTTCCAGTTCGGCGGCGTCGAGACCGTCGAATGGGCGGCCGAAGGGTGCCTGGTCTGGGACGTCCACGGCCGCGAGTACATCGACTGCGCGTGCGGCCCGGCGATCTTCAACGTCGGCCACCGCCATCCCCGGGTCCTGGCGGCGGTGCGCGACCAGCTCGACCGGATGCCGATGTCCGTGCGCACGATGCCCAGCGCGCCCATGGCGGCGCTCGCGGAGCGCCTGGCGGAGGTGACGCCCGGCGACCTCCAGTACTCGTTCTTCTGCAACAGCGGCGCGGAGGCCAACGAGGGCGCGATCAAGCTGGCGCGCCTGGCCACCGGCCGGCCGGGCTTCGTGGTCATGCAGGAGGCGTTCCACGGCAAGACCCTGGGCGCGCTCTCGGCGACGGGGCGCGCCTACTACCGGACCCCGTTCGAGCCGCTCGTCCCCGGGTTTGTCCACGTGCCCTTCGGCGATGCCGGCGCGGTGGAGGCGGCGATCGGCCGTGACGTGGCCGCGGTCATGCTCGAGCCGATCCAGGGGGAGGCCGGCGTCATCCTCCCTCCCGCGGGCTATCTGCGTCAGGTGCGCGAGATCTGCGACCGGCGGGGCGTGCTGCTGATCGCCGACGAGATCCAGACGGGGCTGGGCCGCACCGGCCGCATGTTCTGCGTCGAGCACGAGGGCGTCGTCCCGGACATCCTGACCCTGGCGAAGGCGCTCGGCGGCGGGGTGATGCCGATCGGCGCGTTCGTCGCCCGCCCGGCCCTGTGGGAGCGCATGAAGCGGGACCCGTACATCCACTCGTCCACCTTCGGCGGGAACCCCCTGGCCTGCCGCGCGGCGCTGGCGACCCTCGACGTGCTGGTGGACGAGCGCCTGGCCGACCGCGCGGGGCCGCTCGGGGAGCAGTTCCTGGGCCGGCTGCGCGAGATCCGCGCGCGGCACCCGGGGGTGGTGAAAGACGTCCGCGGCCGCGGGCTGATGCTGGGGATCGAGTTCACGCACCGCGACTACGCGCTGATGACGTCTGCCGAGGCGGGCCACCGCGGGGTGATCACCTTCTACACGCTGAACAACCCGCAGGTGATCCGCGTGGAGCCGCCGCTCGTGATCACGCCCGCGCTGATCGACCGCGCCGCCGACGGCATCGAGGGCGCGGTCGCCGCGGCCGAGGCGATGCTGGGCTCGGTGGGGGCCGCCGCGGAGGGCGGGTCGTGACCCGCAGCGCCCACCGCCGGCCCGTCATGCGCGCGGACGAGGTTCGGGAAGCCTTCCTCAAGTTCTTCGAAGCCCAGGGACACACCCGGGTCCCCAGCGCCTCGCTGGTGCCGGCCGGGGATCCCACGCTGCTGTTCACCAACGCCGGGATGGTCCAGTTCAAGGACGTGTTCCTGGGCCTCGAGCAGCGGCCGTACCGGCGGGCCGCGACGGTCCAGAAATGCATGCGGGTGAGCGGCAAGCACAACGATCTGGAGAACGTCGGCCCGTCTCCGCAGCACCACACCTTCTTCGAGATGCTCGGCAACTTCAGCTTCGGCGACTACTTCAAGCAAGACGCGGTCCGGTTCGCCTGGGAGCTGACCACGAAGCGGTTTGGGATTGCTCCGGACCGCCTGGTGTTCACCGTGCTCGACGGAGACGACGAGGCGCTGGAGGCCTGGACCGCCATCGGCGTGCCTCCGGAGCGCATCCTCAAGATGGGAGAGAAAACCAACTTCTGGATGATGGGCGACATCGGCCCCTGCGGCCCCACGAGCGAGCTCCACTATGACTGGGGCCCGCAGGCCTGCACCTGCGGTCGAGCGGACTGCAGCGTCGCGCTCGACAACGGCTGCGGCCGGTGGCTGGAGATCTGGAACCTGGTGTTCATGCAGTTCGATCAGGCCGCCGGCGGGACCAGGACCCCGCTGCCCCGGCCCGGGGTCGACACCGGGATGGGCCTGGAGCGGATCGTCTCGGTCCTCCAGGGTGTGCGGAGCAACTACGATACGGACCTGTTCCTGCCGTTGAAGGATCGCATCCAGGGTCTCCTCGCGCACACCGATACCCAGCGCGCGACCCACACCGTCGCCTACCGGGTGCTGGCCGATCACGGCCGCGCCATGACGTTCCTGGTGGCCGATGGGGTCGTCCCCGACAACGACGGACGCGGCTACGTCCTGCGGATGATCGTGCGGCGGGCCCTCCGGTTTGCACGCCGCGCCGGCGCCCAGCGGCCGTTGCTCGCCGGACTGGCCGACGCCGTCATCGCCGTCATGCGCGGGGGATATCCTGAACTGGCCGGGTTCGCCCCGTTCATCCGGGAGACGCTGGCGGCGGAGGAGACCCGGTTCAGCGAGACGTTGGGGTCCGGGCTGGAGCGGCTGGATGCGATGATTTCTGAGGCGCTGAGCCAAGGGGCTGCGGTGCTGCGGGGGGAGGAGGTCTTCCGGCTCCACGACACCTATGGCTTTCCCCCGGATCTCACCCGCGATATCGCCCACGAGCACGGGCTCGAGGTGGATGACGCCGGCTTTGACGCCGAAAAGACCAAGCAGCAGGAGCGTTCCCGGAGTGCGGCGGTGTTTCAGGCCGATGCCGCGGAGCGCTCCGTGTACGGCGGCCTCCACGAGGCGGGGGTGGCGACGGAGTTCGTCGGGTACGAGACCCTGGAGGCCGAGGGCCGGATTCAGGCGCTGCTCCGCGGCGGCGAGCGAATCGCCGCCGCCCGCGCAGGAGACGACGTGGAGGTGGTCTGCGATCGGACGCCCTTCTACGCCGAGGCCGGAGGGCAGGTGGGGGACACCGGAGCGATCGTGACGCCCGCAGGCCTGGTGGAGGTCACCGACACCCAGCGGCCGGTCCCGGGCCTGGTGGTGCACCGCGGCCGGGTCACGCGGGGGGAGGTGGCGGAGGGGGAGGCGGCGCAGTTGCGCGTCGACGCCCTCCGCAGGCGGGACATCACGCGGAACCACACCGCCACCCACCTGATGCACCGCGCCCTGCAGGAGACCCTGGGCGAGCATGCGCGCCAGGCGGGATCGCTCGTGGCCCCCGATCGCCTGCGGTTCGATTTTTTCCATCTCCGCGCGGTGACCCCGGAGGAGCGCGTCCGCATCGAGGCGAGAGTCAACGAGCAGGTGCTGGCCGGACTCCCCGTGCGGACGGAGGTCCTGGCCTACCAGGACGCCATCGCCGGCGGCGCCACGGCGCTCTTCGGCGAGAAGTACGGGGACACGGTGCGGGTCGTGAGCATCGATGATTACAGCCGGGAACTCTGCGGCGGCACCCACGTCACGTCGACCGCCGAGATCGGGCTCTTCCTCATCGTCTCCGAATCGTCGGTGGGGAGCGGCATCCGCCGCGTCGAGGCCCTCACGGGGCGGGCCGCCGTCGCGCGGGCGCGGGAGGGGCAGGAGGTCCTCCGGGACCTCGCCGAGACCCTCCGGGCCTCGCCCTCCGAGGTCCCGGAACGCGTCCGGCAACTGGCCGGCCGGGCGCGGAGCCTCGAGCAGGAGGTCGAGGCGGCCCGCGCGCAGGCCGCGGTGCCGGACCTCGACGCGATCGTGCGCAGCGCCCCCGAGGTCGCCGGCATCACCGTCGTGGGGATGACCAGCGCCGGGGCCGGGCCGGCGGCGCTCCGGGCGCTCGGGGACCGCGTCAAGCCCAGGCTCCGCTCGGGGGTGGTCGTTGCCGCCTCCGCAGCCGACGGGCGGGTGGAGGTTGTGGTGATGGCGACCCCCGACGCGGTGGCGCGCGGCGTTCACGCGGGCAAGGTGATGGCCGTGCTCAACCGGAAGCTCGGCACCCGGGGCGGCGGCCGCCCCGAGCTGGCGCAGGGGGGCGGCGGTGACCCGGCGCAACTCGATGCGGTGATGGCCGATCTGGCCTCGGTGGTGGGCGAAGCCCTGGGGGCGGCCAGGCCCACGGCGTGAGCCAGGACGCGCCTACGGCGTGAGCCAAGACGTGCCTACGGCGTGAGCCAAGACGCGCCTACGGCGTGAGCCAAGACGTGCCTACGGCGTGAGCCAAGACGTCCGGCGGACGCCGGTGAGGATCCTGGGACTGGATCTGGGGGAGCGGCGGATCGGGATCGCCCTCAGCGACCCGACCGGGACCCTGGCGGTTCCCCTCCTGACGATTTCACATACCGCGCTGCGCCGCGACCTGGCGGAGGTGGCTCATCTCGCGAAGACCCGCCGGGTGGAGCGCATCGTCGTCGGCTGGCCGCGCAACATGGACGGGACGAGCGGTCCCGCCGCGCGGAAAGCCGAGGCGTTTGCCCGGGCGCTGCGCGAGATGGTCGACGTCCCGGTCGACCTGTGGGATGAGCGTCTCTCGACGGCTGCGGCCGACCGGTCGTTGATCGAGGCCGGCGCCCGGCGGGAGCACCGGCGCGCGGTCCGGGATCGGGTCGCGGCGGCGCTGATCGTCCAGACCTATCTCGAGGCTCGACCCTGGGAGCGGGACGCTCCGGCCGGAGAGACGGGCAAAGGGGTCTAGCGCGCCACCGGTCGGGCGGCGGCCGGGCTGAGCTTCAACGACAACCGGCTGTCGGTCGACTCCTCGACAACGACCTGGAACCCATCGATCAGGGATGGATCGATGCCCCCGACGGTGCGCCCCTCCGTCACGATGTCGATGACCGCTTTCGATCCCGCGTAGGTTCGGAGTTTGACGCTCAGGACGCCCTTGATCCGGGCGAGGGCCGCCATGAACTTGGTGGCCTGCAGGAACGAGTTGATCGGGCTGACCATGATCTCCCCGCTGGCGCGCCCGGCGGGCGAGGAGGGTTCCTCGGCGTCCTGCGCCGCCGCTTCGTCGGCCTCGTCGGTTTGCTCCGCCGCCTCATCGGTCTGGCGGGTCGGGCCGGCGGCGTGCGCCGGAGCGTTCACGGGCGCCGCGGGCCGGGCCGCGGACGCGCCCTGCGTTCCCTGCGCGGCGGCCGCCCCTGCCACGCGCGCCGCCATGCCCGCGGACCGCGGCGCGCCCCCGACCGGCGCCGCAGGCGCCGGTCGGACCGGGGTCTGCGCGGCGGCCGAGTGCGCCGCCCGGCCAACCCCCGCCGGTGGCGCTGCGCGGTCCTCTCCGGCCGGCTCCTCGCTTCGGAGCCCGCCCGCCATGCGCTGCAGCGCGGGAAGGACGGCGCTCTCCACCTCGGACCTCAGATGGGCGATGACCTGCAGCGACTCCTTGTGCTTCTCGACCAGGGCTTCCAGCCCTCGAGACACGCCTTCGCGATCGACGACGAAGGCTTCCAGTTTGGCGACGATGCCCGCGACGTAGTGCTCCGCGTTCTTCCTGATTTCTTCAACCCTCTGCCCGGCGGCCCGCTCGGCGGCCTGGACCTGATCGTGGGCGGCGAGGCGGGCGCGCTCCAGCGTCTCTTCGGCGGTCGTGCGGGCCGACTGGAGGATCTCTTCGGCGGCGGCCTGAGCGGCGGCCTCGGCGGCCGCCACGGTCTCCTCGACCTTCGCCTTGGCGGAGCGGATGATCTTGTCGCTTTCGCGTTCGGCCTCCGCGAGCGCGCGGGCGATCGCCGCGTCCTGCTCCTGATAGGCCGCGATCAGCTGCTGCGCCGATGCGGCCTGCTGCTGCAGTTCCTCGGCGTTGGCGGTGGCGTTCTTGAGCAGGGTCTGGGCGGCTTCCGCCTGCCGCTCCAGCTCCTGCGCGATCGTGGTGGCTTCGCGGATCGATGCGTGGAGCGCCTCCCGACTGTGGCCGGTGCCGTCCATCCCCGCAGCCTCCCTCGGATCACGGATCAGCGGACACGCCTGTCTCCCGCGGCTCTCTGCGTCGCCGGAACGATCGGCCCGCCGGCGGACGCCGCCGGTGCTTGGCCTTCCGTGAATGCCTGCCGGCGCGCGTGCCGGCGCGGCACCCCCATCCGGCACTATGCCCACATTGTCTTCCGGATAGACGCAGTTGCCGGTCAACGCCCGTGCGGTTCTGTGGACGTTTCAACGAGGATCGGAATCTGCGCGGAGCATCACGCCAGCCTCCGGCGAATTCCTTGACAACCATCACGCCATATGTTTTACTCACAATGCTTCCGTCAAGGGCAAACCCAGAGAGATCTGGGGGCGCAAAGCCACGGGACAGGCCAGCGGTGCTGGCAAGTCGGCCGGGTTGCCGGAGCGGCAACTTCAGGCAGCTTGCGACCTCCCGTGGCGCGCGGGGGGTCGTCATGTTTCGTCCCCTCCCGCGGCTCATCGGCGCGACCTGGTCGTCGCTCGTCGAGGAGGGGATCATGGCCAGCACTCGATCGGCTGTCAAAGAGCCCCAGAAAGAGCCCCAGATCGACGCCTCCCAGCAACTAGAGACCGAACTCGACCGCGCGCTGCTCGCGAAGTTCCGCCAGTACCGGCGCGCCAGCAGTCCACAGCTGCGCGAGGAACTCGTCTGCCATTACCTGCCCCTGGCCAAGCGGATCGCGCGCCGGTACGTTCGGGTCGGCGTCCCGCTCGACGACCTGGCGCAGATCGGCACGATCGGCCTGATGAACGCGGTGGGGTCGTTCGACCCCGGCCGCGGCGTCAAGTTCGAAGCCTACGCCTACCACCATATCGCCGGGGAGATCCGGCACTACCTGCGTGACGCCGTCGACCAGATGCGGGCGCCCCGGTGGGTGCGGAAGCTCTACGGCGAAGTGACGGAGACGGTCGCCGGCCTGCGGCAGACCATCGGCAGGACGCCGACGCTCGCGGAAATCGCCAAGCGGATGAACCTCACCGAAGCCGGCGTCCTCGAGATCCTCCGCGCGCACAACCAGTCCCGGGTCCATTCCATGAGCGATCTCGTGGACCATCAAGAGGTCCGGCGCGACGTGATCGCGCATCAACGGTACATCTCGTTCCAGCTTCCCATCGAGGACCGGATTATTTTGTTGAAGTCGGTCGAGCGCCTGGCGGACCTGCAGCGGAAAGTGGTCTACTACCTGTTCTACCAGGACCTGACCCAGAGCGAAGTGGCCAGCCGGTTGGGCGTGTCGCAGCGGCACGTCTCCCGGGTGCTCGCGGCCGCGCTGAAACGCCTTGCGACGCTCCTCAAAACGGGTGAAGGGGACGACGCCAGGGACGGGACGACAGAGGAGGTACGAGAGCCGTGAAGGCATCGGATGATCTGCCGATCTATCCCATCCGGACCGTTGCGTCGCTGTCGGGAGTCGACGCGCGGCGCCTGCGGAGTTGGGAGGTGGAGTATCAGCTCCTCCGCCCCGCGAGGACCAAGGGCGGGCACCGCCTGTACTCCACCCGGGATCTCCGGTTGGTGCAGGCCATCCGGCGGCTGGTCGAGGAAGAGGGGATGAGCCTGCAGGGGGTCCGGGCCTGGCTCGCCGCCCAGCCGAACCAGGTGGACGGCGACGAGGCCACCCCGCGGCCCCGCTCCCCCGAGCCGGCCGGCGCCATGGGAGCCGGCAACACGGGGAGGCGGGGTGAATGAAGAAAGCCCGAGAGGTCCTCGGGGCGATGGTGGCGGGAACCGACGGGGTCTTGGCGGCGGGGCTGATCGGCATGGATGGGGCGCCGATCGAGCTCCTGAAGATGGAAGCCGGATTCCCCGCGGAGAACGTCAGCCAGGACGTCGTCACCGCCGCGAAGCTCCTACTCTACATGGTCCGCAAGGCCGAGGGGGGCTCGTTCGACCAGTTGATGATGAGCTGCGAACGGTTCACGGTCTTGGCGGCGATGCCGGGACTCGACTACTGCGTCGCCTTGTTTCTCAGCAGCCGGGGCAATGTCGGGAAGGCGCGGGTGCAGTTCCGCCGGTACCTCCCGGAGCTCGTGAGCGCTGTCGACCCTGCCGCGGCAGGGTAGCCACAGGCGCTGGCCAGGAGGGGGCGTGAGCGGTGGCGACAGCGACGGCCAATCTCAAAGAGGTGCTCGCCGAGCTGACCAAAAAGCCCGGCGTCATCGCGGCGTGCGTCGCCAGCCGTGACGGCTTCGTGATCGAAGGGCTCACGTCCGAAGAAGAGTTCGACATGGACGCCCTGGGCGCGTTCACGAGCAGCGCCCTGATCGGGTGGGAAACCTTCGGCACCGACGCGTCGGCCGGCGGCCCGCAGATGCTGCTGGTGGAATTTGAAAGCGGGCCCATCGCCGTCTCCCCGGCCGGAGATGCGGTGCTCGTGGTCATGGGCAACCGGCTGTGCAACCTGGGGCGGCTGCGGATCGAAGCCGCCCGGGCGCGGGAGGCCGTGGCGGCGTGCTTGTAGGAGATCCGAACGGCATGCAGGCGCCGGACGACGCCTCCGACCTTCCGGACGAGATCGTCCGGCAGCTGGCCGAGTACCGGCAGGCGCTGGATCTGCCGGAGCTCGACGTCGGCCTCGATGTCGCGGTCTGGTTTCACACCGGCCAATCGCACCGCGCCTCGGGGCAGATCGAGAGCGCGGTGGCGTGCTTCAAGAAGGCCATCGAGCTGGCCCCCGGCGACGCGTTCGCGTACTGGGAGCTGGTCGAACTGTACGTGGAGCAGGGCGTCCCGCCCGCCGCCGTGATGGTCCTCAGCGCGTTGGGGGAACAGCTGTCGGCCGGTCAGGAGTGGATCGGGGCGATCGCCGCATGGGAGCGCGCGAGCGAGCTCGTCCCCGATGATGCCGATGTGCTGAAAGCGCTGCGCGACGCGTACACCGGGGCGGGGAGGCCCCAGGACGCCGTCAGGGTCGACTCGGCCCTCGAGACCCTCAGGCCGGCGGCCCCGGCCGCGGCCAAGCCCCCCGGTTCCAAGCCGGCGGCCCCGGGGCTCCCCGAGCCGCCGCAGGCCGCCGCGGCCCCCGCCGCGCCGGCGCGGCCGGCCCCCGCCCGGCGGACGCCCCTGCCCGCGGAGCCGAAGGCGCCGCCGGCCCCGCAGGTGCCCAAGAAGCCGGCGCCCGCGTCCTTCGACAAGCCCGGCCGCGACGTCCGGGGAAACGGACCGGGGCGTCCGGGCGGCGCCGCGCCGTCCTCGGGATCGCACACCGCTGAGCGGGGCAAGAACTGGCCCCGCGAGACCCGCCTCGGCGAGATCTGCCTGAGCCACGGGTGGGTGACCGAGGAACAGATGCGGCGGGCGAACGAGATTCAACGGCAGAGCAACGCCCGGATGGGGCGGATCCTGGTCGAGATGGACGTCATCTCGGAACAGCAGCTGTCCCAGGCGCTGGCCGAGCAGTGGCGGCTCCGCTATATCGACCTGGCCGATACCGTGGTGGATTCCGAGGTCGCCCGCCTCATCCCCTCCTACCTGGCCCGCCGCCACGGGGTCGTCGCGATCGGGCGGGAAGGGAACCGCCTCGTCGTCGCCATGTCCGACCCCTCCAACGTCGTGGCGATCGACGACATCCGCCTGCTGACGGGCCTCGAAGTCGAGGTGGTGATCGCCAGCGCCGCCGACATCGCCAAAGCCCAGGGACTGGTCTACGGCGGCGGCGGCGACATGGAAGAGATGTTCCGGGCCGAACCGGACGCCGATGAGCCGCGGCAGGACGAGACCAACCTCGAGCACCTCCGCACCGCGGTCGAGGAAGCCCCGATCATCCGCGCGGTCAACGAGATCCTCAGCAAGGCCATCCTGGCCGGGGCGAGCGACATCCACATCGAGCCCCACCGCAACGACGTGAAGGTCCGGCTGCGGATCGACGGGGTGATGCAGGACATCATGTCGCCTCCCAAGGTGGTGCAGGCGCCCCTGATCTCCCGCCTCAAGATCCTCGCCGACATGGATATCGCGGAGCGCCGGCTGCCGCAGGACGGCCACATCCACCTCAAGGCGGAGGGCAAGGAATACGACCTGCGCGTCAGCACTCTGCCCACCGTGCTGGGGGAGAAGGTGGTGCTGCGGATCCTCGACCAGTCGAGCACGAAGGTCGCCCTCCACGAGCTCGGGTTTGCCGGCTCCCTGCTCGAGATCTGGGAGAGCCTCATCACCAAGCCCTACGGGATGATCCTCGTGACCGGGCCGACCGGCAGCGGGAAGACGACGACGCTCTATACGTCGCTCGCCCGGATCAACACCCCGGAGCGGAACATCGTCAGCGTGGAGAACCCGGTGGAGTATCAGATCCCGCGCGTCAACCAGGTGCAGGTCAATGTCAAAGTGGGCCTGACGTTTGCCAGCGGCCTCAGGACGATCCTGCGCCAGGACCCCGACGTGGTGCTGATCGGGGAGATCCGGGACCGCGAAACGGCGGAGATCGCCGTCCAGGCGTCGATGACCGGGCACCTGGTCCTCAGCACGATCCACACCAACGACGCCCCCAGCGCGGTCGTGCGGCTGCGCGACATGGGGGTGGAGCCCTTTCTGATCACCTCGTCGCTGATCGGCGTGCTGGCGCAGCGGCTCCTGCGGGTAATCTGCTCCAAGTGCAAGGAGGCCTACGTGCCGCCCGTCGATGCCCTGCGCCGCCTGGGGCTCGAGCACGGTTCGGCGGCGGATGTCCGCCTCTACCGGGGCAAGGGCTGCGACCACTGCCGGAAGACCGGCTACAAAGGACGCCTCGGGGTGTTCGAGCTGATGGTGATCACCGATCCGATTCGGGCGCTTGCCGTGAGCGGCGCGCCCACGGAGAAGCTGCGCGAACTGGCCATCGCGGAAGGGATGCGCACGCTGCGGCAGGATGCCGTGAGCAAGGTGCTGGAGGGGGTGACGACTTTTGAGGAGATGCTCCGGGTTGTGTTCGTGACCGAGTCGGTCTGAGCGGCGGGGAGGGGACGCCGGATCCGAGTCGTCGCGGCAACGAGGCCGCCGGTCCGCCATCCCTTGTCTGATTGCCCGGCGCTTTGGGGAATACTTGGGGTAGATTGGCCGCCGCAGTGAGAGGAGCGGCGCGTCGATCGAGCAGCGAGGAACCTGCTCGGCCGATCGGCGCGTAGGTGTTCGTAGTCGGTGTTCGTAGCGGAGGCGATCGATGGACTTCGAAGACCTGGAAGCCACGATCCTGAAGGGGTTCGTCCGGGACCGGCAGCTCATCACCATAGCGCTGAACGAGGGATTTACGCCGGAGTTGCTCCCGTCCCCCGTCGCCCGGCGGCTGTGCAACGCCCTGATCGACCTCTACCTGAAACGGGGCGCCGAGGCGATCAACGAGGTCACGGTGCGCAACCATCTGGAGAGCCGCGGGGTGTTGAACGCCGAGATGGAGCACTATCTGCGGGCCGTCATCTCGATGCGCCCCCCCGATGCGGGCAAGCTGATGTCCTACCTGGACGCGCTGCGCAACCACGACAGCCGCGAGCGGCTGCAGGCGCTGTACACTCAGCTCGACGGGTTTCTGAAGGCCGATGGGACCCACGGGGATCTGGTGCAGTTCACCACCGAGATGGTGGACAAGCTCATCGAGTTGCAGAAGCAGCGGGTGCGGCGCCGCCTCGGTCCGGTCACCTCGATCCTCAGCACGCTCACGGAGGACGCCGCGCGCCTGGGGGGCACCGAGGGGCTCCTCGGCTTCTCCATCAGCCCGTTCGACCGCCTCAACGCGCTGCTCTCCGGCCTGCGCCGCGGCTTCTACTACGGCCTGGCGGGCGCGCCGCGGCGCGGGAAGAGCAACTTCGCGCTCGAGCTGGCCACCTACGTGGCCACCAACCATCACGTCCCGTGCCTGTACTACTCGTGGGAGCAGACGCAGCGCGTCCTCGGGGCGCGGCTGCTCGCCAAAGAGACCGGGATCGATC
>VBAK01000076.1 GCA_005882275.1 Candidatus Segetimicrobium genomatis | reverse complement strand
CCATCGGCCATGTCATGGGCGCCGCCGGCGCCCTCGAAGCGATCGCGACCGTGCTCTCCTTACGAGACCAGAAGGTCCCGCCCACCCTCAACGTGGCGGCGCCCGACCCCGAGCTGCCGCTGAACTTGGTCTGCGGTGAAGCCAGGATGGCCGCTATCGAGCACGCCCTCAGCAACTCTTTTGGATTCGGCGGCTGCAACGGCGCGGTCATCTTCTCCCGGGTGAACGCCGACCCGGGGACCGATCCATGACTTGCGACATCGTGCTCACGGGGATCGGTCTCCTGTCCCCCCTGGGCGGGAAGGAGAGTTTTTTCCGCGCTATGGGCGAAGGTGCCGAGTCGCCGTGCCGGACCGCGGGGAATGCCTCGCTCCCCCCCGGGGGACTGACCGAGCTGCTCGGCATCAAAAGCCCCAAACTGCAGGTCGCCCGTTACCTGGACCCGCTCGCGAAGAACGCAATCGTCGCCGTCGAGGAAGCGATGGGCGATGCGGGCATCGCGCCCCAGGCGGTGGCGCAGGATCCCTACGGCTTCGGCATCCTGCTGGCAGCCACGCGGGGGCCCGGCGCGACCCGGGACAAGGCCTACGAGCAGCTCCGCGCCCGGCAGGGAAAGCTCCTTTCGAGCACGCTGTTCTCCAACTTCGGCTACAACGTCCCCGCGGCGACGGCAGCCATGGCCCACGGCATCAAGGGGCCGAATCTCACCGTGGCCGGCCGATCCAACCTCTCGCTCATCCTTCTGCGGCGGGCTCGGCAGCTGCTTGCAACCGAACGCTGCCACACCGTCTTCACAGGCTTTTCGGAGAGCCTGGCGAACGGGGAAGCAGCGCGGCCTGTTCCGCAATGGTCCTGCATTTTCTGCCTGGAACGGGCCGAGCGGGCGCGGCAGCGGGGGGCGCGCGCGGGCGTGGCGTTGACGGAGATCGAGCTCGAGAGCCCGGGGCTCGTGCAGCCGCGCTCTTGCGCGCTGGCCTTCCGCCTGCCTCGTCCGATCCCGCAGCCTCTGCCGCTCGCGGCGCTGGCAGGGGCCGAAACCCTCGACCTCGATCTCGGCGACCCGTTGGACATCGGCCCCGAATATCTGCCGCTGTTGCAGGCGGGCAGGATCAAGGCCACCGAGCGCCTCCGGGGAGAGGAAACCGGCTATGTGGTCTTGCCCGTTTCCAGCCGTCATGGACTGTGCCTGCTCGGTGTCGCCCGGGCCTGAACCCGCTGTGAGCGGCGGCGGATCGATCGCGCTCTCGCTTGCGCACGGTATCGCGCATCTCGTCCTGCGCCGGGAGGACGGCCGCAACGCCATCTCGCCTGCGTTGCTCGACGAGCTCGAAGCCGCGGTCGCCGCGGTGGCCGAGGCGCCGCACGTCAAGGTGCTGGTCCTGCGGGGGGAGGGAAAGGTCTTCTCGGTGGGGGTCGATCTGGCGGCCCTCGAGGCGCTCCCGCCCCCGGAAGCCTTGGATTTCTTCAGGCGAGGGCAGGCCCTCATCCGCCGCCTCGATCGGCTGAATGCGCTGACCGTGGCCGCGATCAATGGCCTCGCCCTGGGTGGCGGGTTCGAGCTGGCCTTGGCCTGCGATCTGCGCTGGGCCCACGCGCGCGCCGTCTTGGGCTTCCCCGAATGCAAGCGGGGACTGATTCCGGCCTGGGGGGGAATCCGGTTACTCCACCGGCACCTCGCCGGCGAGCAGGTCCTCGCGCTGGTCACCAGCGGGGAGTTCCTCGGTGTGCGCGCCGCCTACACAGTCGGCCTGGTCAGCCGGATCTTCGAAGGGCGGGATTTCGCGGGGCAGGTGAGCACGGCGATCGAAGCATTCCGCGCCCGGGATGCGACAGACCTGCGGGCGCTCAAAGCCGGCCCTCGAGAATCTGCAGATGCCTGGAGGGAGTGGCACACCGCGGAAGCGGCCGCCTTCGAGGCACTGTGGTTGCGGCGGACCGGAGCCCGGGAGCCGGGCTCGTCGAAGCCTTGAGAGTCCAGGAACCGACCATGCCCGCATCGATCGTGCCTTCGGGCATCCACGCCTGGCAGATGGTGGCTTCTGCCGGCGAGCGGGAAGACACGCGCCGCTCTCCGCCTTTTCACCTCGAACAGCGCTTCCTGCCTCTCGGGGCGCTCGCTCCGGGAGAGGCGCTGGTCCAGATCGCCGGGTGCGGCATCTGCGGGACCGATCTCGGCTATTTCTACGACGGCATTCTCACGGTGTCCAGGCCGCCCCTGACCCTGGGGCACGAGATCAGCGGAACCGTGGTGGCCGGGGACGCCTCCTGGGTCGGGAAAAGAGTCATTGTTCCCACCATTCTTCCCTGCGGGAGTTGCGGGCTGTGCAGGGCCGGCCGGGCCAACCGGTGCCTGGCGCAGAAGATGCCCGGGAACAGCTACGGTCCCTACGGGGGCTTCGCCAGCCACATCCCGGTGCCGGCCCGGGAGCTGTGCGAGGTCCCGGCGCAAGCCGCAATTCCCCTGGAGCTGCTGGCTGTGGTGGCGGATGCGGTGGCTACGCCGTATCAGGCAGCGCTGCGGGGCGGTCTCCAGCGGGGCGACCGGGTCATCATCGTCGGCGTCACCGGCGGCCTGGGGATCTACATGGCCCAGTGGGCCAAGCTTCTGGGCGCCGAGGTCGTGATCGGCATCGGCCGCAGCCCAGACAAGTTGGCGCAGACCCAGGCCTTCGGCGTCGACCTGCCTCTTTCTGCGGCCGCCCGCAGCCCTCGGGAGGTCCGCAAGGAATTCCGGTCTCTCTGCCGGAAGAACCGCCTCGACGCCCGCTCCGGCTGGAAGATCTTCGAGATGAGCGGGACCCAGGCCGGGCAGGAGACCGCTCTGGAACTTCTGGCTTATGCCGGCATGGTGGTGGTCGTCGGTTTCAGCCCGGAGCCGGTGTCCTACCACCTCTCGCGACTGATGGCCTACGACGCCGAGGTCCGCGGCACCTGGGGCTGCCCGCCCGAGCATTACCCGTACGTTCTGGACCAGGTGCTGCAGGAAAGGATCCGCATCCGGCCGCTCGTCGCCACCCGACCCATGGACCGGATCCGGGAGACCTTCGAGGAGATCCGCGAGCGACGGTGCGGCATGAAACGTGTCGTGCTCAGCCCCGAGGGGAGAGGGGATGGAGGACATTGAGGGCGGAAGGAAAAACCGCGCGCGACAGTGAAGCCCTATGGAAAAGCGCAGAGTAGTCGTTACCGGTCTCGGCATTGTTTCTCCAGTCGGAATCGGCGTCACCGAGGCGTGGTCCAACATCGTTGCCGGCAAGTCCGGAATCGCACGCATTACCCGCTTTGATCCCTCCGGCCTGGGCTCGCAGATCGCGGGCGAGGTGAAGGGTTTCGATGTCACCCGCTATTTGCCGCCCAAGGAAGCGCGCCGCATGGACACCTTCGCCCATTACGGCCTGGCGGCGGCGATCGAAGCGATCAAAGACGCCGGCATTCAGGTCGGCCCGCACGACGCCCACCGCATCGGAGTCAACATCGGCTCGGGCATGGGCGGCCTGCCCATGATCGAAGATGCCCACGACGGACTGCATAACGGCGGCGCGCGCAAGATTTCCCCGTATTTCGTGCCCGGCACCCTCATCAATATGGTCGCCGGCAATCTCTCGATCCGGTACGGTTTCAAGGGTCCGAATCTCGCGACTGCGACCGCGTGCGCTGCCGCCACCCACTGCATCGGCGAATCGGGCCGGCTGATCGAGTATGGTGATGCCGACGTGATGATCTCCGGCGGCGCGGAAAGCACGGTGTCGCCGCTGGGGGTGGCCGGTTTATGCGCGCTGCGGGCATTGTCCAGCCGCAACGACGACCCTCAGACCGCGAGTCGGCCGTGGGACACGGATCGCGACGGTTTCGTATTGGGCGAGGGCGCCGGGGTGGTGGTGCTCGAGGAATACGAGCACGCCAAGGCGCGCGGCGCCACGATCTACTGCGAGCTCGCGGGCTATGGCATGAGCTCCGATGCTCACCATATCACCGCGCCCTGCGACGACGGGGATGGAGCGATGCGCTGCATGGCAAACGCGCTCAGGAACGCCGGCGTCAACCGCGACGAAGTCGACTACATCAACGCCCACGGTACTTCGACGCCCTTGGGCGACATCGCCGAAACGGTCGCGATCAAGCGCTGCTTCGGCGATCACGCGGCAAGAATTGCGGTGAGCTCGACGAAATCGATGACGGGACACCTGGTCGGCGCGGCGGGTGGCGTGGAAGCCGCTTTTTCCGCGCTGGCGCTGCGCGACCAGGTGGCACCGCCGACCATCAATGTTTTTCGCCAGGACCCACAGTGCGACCTGGACTACGTGCCCAACACCGCGCGCCGGATGAAGATCGATGCCGCGTTGTCGAATTCATTCGGTTTCGGCGGCACCAACGGCGGTTTGGTGTTCCGCAGGATCTGAACCTGTCAACCTGTCCCGGCCGCAGCGCCCTTCAACGATGATCGTTTCCAGCAAGTGATCCGGGCAAAGGACAAATGCGTGGCTCCCCGACAGCGCCATCAGGGTTAAAGTCAGAGCTGGATCAGGCCGCGCTTGATGGCGTAGCGCACCAGCCCGGCGATGTCGTGGATGTCGAGCTTCTTCATGATCCGGTTGCGGTGCGACTCTGCGGTCTTGAAGCTGATGCAGAGAAGACCCGCGATCGATTTGGTGGTCTTGCCTTCGGCAATCAGCTGCAGGATCTGGCGCTCGCGCGCCGTAAGCGGGTCCTCGGGCTCGTTGCTCTCGTGCACGTACGCGTCGACCAGCGACGCGGCCACGCCGGGGCTGATATAGATCGCGTCGCGCGTGACCTCCTGGATCGCGCGGATCAGGTCGTCGGCCGCCTGCGTCTTCAGCACGTAGCCCTTGGCGCCTGCCTGCAGCGCCTGCAGGACGTAGGGCCGATCGGTGTACATCGTCAGGAGAATGGTCCTGGTGTCGGGCGACACGCGATGGATCTGGCGTATTGCATCCAGGCCGTTCAACAAAGGCATCGCCAGGTCGAGCACCGCGATGCCGGGCTGCAGCCTCTGCGCGAGCTTGCGAGCCTCGTGTCCGTCGGAGGCCTCGCCGACCACTTCGTGTCCGGACTTCTCCAGCAGCGCGCGCAGGCCCTGGCGCACGATCTGGTGGTCTTCGGCAAGCAATACCCGGGAGCGCATTTCAGCTCCTCAGAGGGATTTCAGAGGGATTTCGGCCCGCAGGGTCGTGCCGCGGCCGGGCTGCGAGGCGATGTGCACTGAACCGCCGAGCGCGCCGAGGCGCTCGCGAATGCCGACCAATCCGAGCCCCGTGCCGCCCTCGAGCCTGTTCTCGGCGAAACCGACGCCGTCATCGCGCACCGTACAGGATACGCGCTCGCTTGTGTGGCGAACCTCGATGTTCGCCGTGCTCGCGCGGGCGTGCTTGATCACGTTGTTGAGCGCTTCCTGCGCGATCCGATAGAGTGTGATCTCCACGGCTGGCGGCAGGCGAGCGCCGAGCTTGCCGGTCACCGCGACGGCCACCCCGGCACGCCGGCCCACGTTCTCGGCAAGAAACTGCAGCGCGGGCTGGAGCCCGAGCCGATCGAGCACCATCGGCCGCAGCTCGTGGGAGAGGCTGCGCAGCTCCGTTTCGATCTTGCCCAAGAGCCACTTCACCTCGTTGAGACGCTCGCGGTGACGCGGCGGGAGTTCGTCCGCGATGTCGGCGATCGCGATGTGCACCGAGGCGAGCAGTTGTCCGGCCTCGTCGTGCAGCGCGTGGGCGATCTTCTTCAGTTCGCTTTCCAGCGTCTCGTTCAGCTCCCGCCACACGCGCGCGCCGCGGATCGTCTCCTGCTGTTCTCGGATGATGCGCTCTCGCTCCTGCACGAAACCGACGGCTACGGTGTTGGCGATCCGGTTTGCCGCTGGCTCGTAAGCGTCCAGGATCCGGTTGAGCAGGTTGAAGTCCGATCGATACCTGGCGAAGAACGAGCGCGCTAGCACGTCGCGCAACAGCAGCACAACGCCCACCACCTCGTCGGTCTGGACCCCGCGCGGGATGATGCGCTCGGAGAGCTTGCGCGCATGGGCTTGCAATGCCTCGAACGTTCCCGTCTCCAGCGTATCCAGGTAGTTGTCGTATACAGAAGTCACCTCGGCGAAGATCTCCTCGTCGGTCATCGTGTGCAGCAGTCTCGCCGCGATGATCCGGCGGGCCCACTCCTTGCGCAGCTCGGTGCGGTGCTGGCGCAGGTGGGCGACCAGCCCGCGCAGCAGCGCAGCGCTCGAATCGGCGTCCGTCTCGAGTGAAGGCGGCGCTTTCGCGCGAATGTCCGTCATGGCTGCCTCGTCAGGGACAAGCGTGGACGGAACATTATTTGAATCTGGACCCATGAGCAGGTGGGCGTGGAAAAATGCCACGCCAGCGGCGCACCGCATCCGACTGCCGGCTAGATTAGGGTGGGAAAGACTCTCCTGCCTGCGCTACGGGCATTTTCCTTACGTGAAGTGCGTTTAATACCTGATTGTTTGTGCCGGTAGGCCTGGCGAAACGCCGACGAAGCCG
>VBAK01000075.1 GCA_005882275.1 Candidatus Segetimicrobium genomatis | reverse complement strand
CGGCTTTGCCGCGCTCGCTGCGGCCGTCATCCCGGTGATGGCTCGCCGCTTCGGACTGCAGGCGAGTCACCTCCTCAACCTGTGGGCGGGGGGCGCGGCGCTGCTCTGCTTTCCGCTGTTCGCGGATCCTCACTGGCTGTTGCTGCCGATGCTCGGCGTGGGCCTGGCCTGGGGATCGATCCTGTCGCTTCCGTACGCGCTGCTCTCGACCAGCGTGCCGGCGGAGAAGATGGGCGTGTACATGGGCATATTCAACTTCTTCATCGTCATCCCGCAGCTCGTCGCCGCCACGGTCCTGGGATTCCTCCTGCGGATACTGTTCGGCGGCGCGCCCATCTACGCGCTGGTCATGGGCGGGGTGAGCCTGGTGCTCGCCGGGGCGCTGGTGTTGCGCGTTCCGCAACCGGCGAGCGCTGCGAGGGGTTGATTCAGCGGAGGTTCCGGCGGCACGTGAAGAAGCCGTTGAGAGTGAGGCGACCGCTCTCAGGGTCGGCGCTCAGCCGGTCGGGCGCTGCGATGTCGCTGGCGTGCAGCATGCCGCCATCGTAGATGATGAGACGGTTCCACTTGGCAGCGATGCCGCCAATACGCCGGAACCAGGCGTTACTCTCGTGCATGTACCCGGGCGACAGACCGTATCTGGCGGCGAAGGCCGAGGGCGAGGCGAGTCGGGCATCCGCGAACAGCGCTCCAGTGGCGGCCGCGCTGTGCGTCGGAACGTAGAAGCCGGTGCCGCCGAGCTCCGGATCGTGGAAAAGGTACAGCACCGAGGCCTGCATGCTCAGCCTCGCGTCCAATCCAACATCATCCCGATGGCAGAGCCACTGGATCGGATGCAGCGCCTGTGGCGGCAACGTCACGAGCGAGTAGCGGCAAATGGTCTCGACGCAGCGCCGCGCATCGAAGCGGCGCCGCGCGTGCAACTGGAAGTAATCGGTGAGCCGCTCGCTCAGCTCCGCAGGCGCCATCCGATAGATGCCGGGGTAATGGCTGAAGTCGACCGAGTTGAATTCCGCACGCCGCTCCGCGGCAAACTGCACCAGCTCATCCGGATTGAGCAGGGCGTCATCGACGACCAGGCAGAAGTGCCGATCATCGAACTGGGCGACCTGCACGGTCGCAGCTGGATTGAATAGCGGGGTCTGCAGAGCCTCGGCAGCCACCGGCCCGTGCTCCTTCGTTCTGCGCTCCGCCAGCGCCCCGCCGGAGCGCGGCACGACGAGTGCTGTGCTCCAGACCACGAGCACCCCGGAGACTCTCCGCTGGCAGCGTACCTGCTCGACCGCGGCAATCCAAGGCGCATACGTATTCAAGCTCGTGGCGCGCAGCCGACTGGGTATGTTCCACGATGAGGGGACAGTGGGGGTCCGGGTCATGTGGACTGCCGTGTGCCGGGACGCGCGTGCACTGCGGGCCTCTGCCAGGATGCTGGCGATCGCGCTGGCCCTGGCGCAGCTCGCCGTCGCTGCCGCCCGCGCAGGCGAGCCGGCGGATTATTCGAAGCTGCCGGCGCGGTCCAGCCCGGCCTGGGTGCGCCAGGGCATCATCTACGAGATCTTTCCGCGCCAGTTCTCGGCCACGGGTGACTTCACAGGCATCACGGCGCAACTCGATCGACTCCAGCAGCTCGGCGTCAACATCCTATGGCTGATGCCTATCCACCCAGTTGGGAAGCTCAAGGCCAAGGGCACGTTCGGCAGTCCCTACGCCGTGCGCGACTACGACGGCATCAATCCGGAATACGGCACGGCGGCCGACCTGCACCGGCTCATCGGCGAAGCCCATCGGCGCGGACTGAAAGTGATCATCGACATCGTCGCCGACCACACGGCATGGGACTCGGTGCTGATGAAGACGCCGGACTTCTACAAACACGATGCCGCCGGCCAGATCATCCCGCCGAATCCGGACTGGTCAGACGTCGCGGCGCTGAACTACGACAATCCGCGGCTGCGCCGCTACATGATCGACATGTTGAAGCACTGGGTGCGCGAGTTCGATCTCGACGGGTTCCGCTGCGACGCGGCCGGCATGGTGCCCACGGATTTCTGGGAACAGACGCGCACCGAGCTGGACGCGCTCAAACCCGGCCTCTTCATGCTCGCCGAGTGGGACCAGCCGGCGCTCATGGCGCGCGCCTTCGATGTCGACTACGCCTGGAAGGGCTACGCCGCCCTAGCCGACGCGATCACCGGCCGCGCGCCAGCCTCGGTGGTGCGCGAGCAGTGGCAGCGCGACAACGCCCGGTACGAGCGTGGCGCACTGCGCATGCGGTTCTCGGACAACCACGACGAGACGCGGGCCATCGCGCGCTTCGGTGAGCCGGCGGCGCTGGCCGCCTCGGCGCTCGTATTCACCCTCGACGGCGTGCCCTTGCTCTACAACGGCATGGAGGTCGGCGACGCGACCGAATCGGGCGCGCCCGCGCTGTTCGAGAAGCTGCCGATAAACTGGAGCAGTGCCGAGCGCCACCCGCAGTTCCCGCGCGCCTATCGGCAGCTCACCGCCCTGCGGCACGCGCATCCGGCGTTCACCGACGGCGAGCTCCTCTGGCTGCACAATTCCGCGGAAGGGCGCGTGCTCAGCTTCATCCGGCGCGATGCGGATGAAACCCTCCTGGTCACGGTCAACCTCTCCTCGCAGCCGTTCGTGGGCGTGGTCGAGGCCGGCGATTCGACTTATTCGGAAGTCACGCCGGCGCCCGATGCTGCGAAGGGGGCACGTGCGGCGGCGCTTCCGGCCCTGGCATTGGCCGCCTGGGAATACCGTGTGTTCCGCAAGCAACGCTAGGCGCGGCGGCATGAATACGTATGCCGGCAATTTGGCCACAAGCCCGAGGCGGCTAAGATGCCTCCACAGGGCGATTTACTAGAAACCCTTCGGGGGATGGTCGGCGCGGGTCCGGAGGGAGGCACGCGACGCACCAATGGGATTTTCAAGGGAGACGCCTGGTGAAGAACCTTAACGCGACTCGGCCGGCCGCCCGGCGTTCTACACTCAGCATCAGCTCGACGGTCACGACGATCCTGCTGGCCGCAGCCGGTAGCGCGCGGGCCGCGGACCAGCCCACCGGCACCGCCGCCGCCCCGGCGGACCAGCCGCTGCAGGAAGTCGTCGTCACCGGCATCCGCAAGGGCATCGAGGATGCGGTCGCCGCCAAGAAGGCGAGCGCGGACATGATCGAGGAGGTTTCTTCCGAAGACATCGGCAAGCTTCCCGACGCGTCCATCGCCGAATCGATTGCGCGATTGCCGGGCATCGCGGCCCAGCGCACGAACGGCCGCGCGCAGATCTTTGCGATTCGGGGTCTCGGCCCCGACTTTACCGTGACTACGCTCAATGGCCGCGAGCAGGCTTCCGTCAACGACAACCGTACGGTTGAGTTCGACCAGTATCCCGCCGAGCTCGTCAGCGCCGTGAAGGTCTTCAAGACACCCGATGCGGGCATGGCCTACCAGGGCATCGCCGGCACGGCCGACATCGAAACGGTTCGTCCCATCGCCTACGGCCGCCGCGCGGTCGCGTTCGGTTATCAGCGCGACCAGGATTCGCAGCAGGTCAACGTACCCGGCTATGAGCGCGGGGGTAATCGCGTCAACCTGATGTACATCGATCAGTTCAGGGATAACACGCTGGGGGTCGCGTTCGGGGCGGCGTACAACAGAACGCCGTACCAGGCGCAGACCGAGGAGCCCTGGGGCTACGCAACAACCAACAACGGCGCTCAAGGCTTACCCGTCGGGGACGAGGTCCTTGGCGGCGACAAGGATGGCATTAAGTCCGCTTACTATGAGCGCACCGGCTTTATGGGCGTCGCCGAATTCAAGCCGGTCGATTCCGTGCACATGGTTTTCGACGGATACCATTCCGACTTCAAGGAGCTGCAGGCGATCCGGCGCATGGAATACGGTACCATCTGGGGCGGGCCGGGGGCGACCCTAAGCCAGATCGGGTCGGTCGAAGGCAACCGGGTGACTTCCGGAACGTTCACCAACGTTCCCTATCTGGTCGCCGAAAACTACAACAACGATCGCCGCGCGCACCTCAATTCGCTCGGTTACAACCTGGAATTCGATCCCAGCGACAACTGGGCGCTGGATAGCGACCTGAGCTACTCGTGGGTCCGGCGCACGGATCTGCGGCTCGAGTCGACCGCCGGTCTCGGCAGGAACGACTCTACGCAGCCGGCATTTCTGCCGCCGCCGGAAACGGTGAACTTCACAACCAACAGCACGGGCGTGACCAATCTGGTCACCCAACACAGCTACTCGGATTACAACACGACGTTCTTGACCGATCCCGGTAACTGGGGCGGCGGACCGACGCGCTCGGGCTACCTCGGCCACCCGACCGTGTACGATGATATCAAGGCGGTGAAGCTGGCGGCCATCCGCAAGCTGTCCGCTTCCGGGCTGCACGACGTCACGGTGGGCGTCAACTACGCGCAGCGCACGAAATGGAAGTACCAGTGGCAGAGCATCCTGTATCTGCCGGGCGGCGTCTCTCATGCGGTGGTGCCGGCTGCCTACCGGCAAGGCATCATCAACACGTCGTTCTTCGGCAATCCCAACGGCATGATCAACTACGACGCCTATGGCCTCTATAACAGTGGCTTCTGGACTACCATCGATTCGCGCGTCGACCCCAATGCCAACCCCAGCGATACCACGGCCGACTACACCAACAGCTGGAGCGTCACGGAAAAGCTGACCACGGCCTACGCCAAGCTTGATATCGACACGCATGTCTCGAGCTTCCCTCTGACCGGCAACCTCGGCGTGCAGACGCTGACGGCGGACCAGAAGGCGAACCTCTTTTTCTCGCCGGGGGCCGCGTCGCAAGGCTCGTATCAGGACTCCGGGAGGAGATATACCGACGTCCTGCCGAGCCTAAATCTCGCTCTGGGATTGCCCGACGATTCGAAGCTGCGGTTTGCGGCGGCAAAGACCGAGGCGCGTCCGCGTATGGACGATCTGGCCGGCGGCGGCGGCTTCGTCACCATCAGCGATAACGTGTCGCCCCTGACCGGCCCGAACGGTCAGCCGGTCTACTGGGAGCAGAACAGCGGCGGCAACCCGAAGCTCAGGCCCTGGATGGCCAATGCCTTCGATCTGGCGCTGGAGAAGTACTTCTCCAACCGGGGCTACGTGTCGGGCGCCCTCTACTACAAGAGCCTGACGAGCTACATCTACCCCCGCCTCATACTGGTCGACTTCACCGGCTTCCCCCTACCGCCGAACGTGTCGGGCGGCCCGACCTATACCAAAGCGGATGCCAACCGGATCGGCTTCGGCAAGATTGCCAGCAACGGCAGTGGCGGCACCATCAGAGGCGCAGAGTTGTCGGTCTCGCTCCCCGCGGAGGTCTTGACGCCCGTGCTTCAGGGCTTTGGCCTGCTGGCGAGCGCCTCGTGGAACCGCTCCGAGATTCACCCCGATGGCCTGAGCGTGCCGGTGCCCGGCCTGTCGCCCAAGGTGATCAATTCGACGCTCTATTACGAGCGCGGCGGCTTCTCGGTGCGCGTCAGCGACCGATTCCGTGGCGCGTTTGTGGGTGAGGTTCCCGCGTACGACGCTACGCTGACGGTCAATAATGTGAAGTCTGAAAACCTGGTCGACGCACAGATCGGGTACACCTTCACCGAGGGTCGGTTCAACGGCCTGAGCATGAACCTCTCCGGCAGTAACCTGACCAACGAGCGGTTCGCGCTCTATGGGGTCACCGCTCCGCCATTTGATGTCATCAAGTATGAGAGATACGGAGCCCTTTACAGCGGCGCCGTCCGCTACAAGTTCTAGCCAGACCTGAGCGCGAATCCCGCGGACACTCGCCGGCGCTCGAGCCGGCGAGTGCATCGTGCATCCATCCCGGTCACCCAGTAGGAGACCCGTGCCCGCGCAGGAGATCAAATCCGTCGTGATTGCCGGCGGTGGCACCGCCGGGTGGATGGCGGCTGCTGCGATCGCCAAGGTCATGGGTCCGCGTCTCAGCATCACGCTGGTGGAGTCGGACGAGATCGGCATCATCGGGGTGGGCGAGGCGACCATCCCCTCGATCGCGCTCTACAACGATCTGCTGCGCCTCGACGAGAACGATTTCCTGCGCCAAACGCAGGGCACCTTCAAGCTCGGCATCGAGTTCGTCAATTGGTACGAGCCGGGTCATCGCTACATGCACGCCTTCGGCGCGATCGGCAAGGATCTCGCCTACATCCCGTTCCACCACTATTGGCTGCAGGAAGTGTTGCAGGGCCGTGGCGAGTCCCTGTGGCATTACAGCCTCAACTGGATGGCGGCTCATCAGGACCGCTTTGCGCGCCTGGAACGGATCGCCGACACGCCGTTGCCCGGTGTGATCTACGCGTTTCATTTCGACGCCTCGCTGTACGCGGCCTATCTCAGGCGGTTGGCGCAACAGATGGGCGTGCGGCGTGTCGAGGGGATGATTGCGGAGGTTCTCCAGAATCCCGAAAGCGGGGATGTGAGCGCACTGCGACTCAAGGATGGGCGGGAGATCAGCGGGGAGCTCTTCATCGACTGCACCGGCTTTCGTGGACTCTTGATCGAACGCACGCTGAAAGTCGGCTACGACGACTGGACCCCATGGCTACCCGTCGATCGTGCGCTTGCGATACCGACCGAGCGGGTCGGTCCCTTGACCCCCTATACACGATCGACAGCGCTGGAGGCCGGCTGGCAATGGCGCATCCCCTTACAGCACCGCACCGGGAATGGCCACGTGTATTCATCGGCCTTTGTGGACGATGATCGGGCTGCCGAGCTGCTGATCGCGAATCTCGATTCTCGGCCCCTCGCCGACCCGCGCCCCATCCGCTTCGTCACCGGCCGTCGACGCCAGCTCTGGAGCCACAACGTGGTTTGCCTCGGCCTGGCGAGCGGCTTCCTGGAGCCGCTCGAATCCACGGCGATCCACCTGATCCAGGCCAACATTCAGCGTCTGGTTCTTCTTTTCCCGCACCACGGCGATTGCGATCACCGGCGCGCGCAATTCAACCAGGCGGCCGCGGCCGAGTACGAGTACGTGCGCGATTTCATCATCCTGCACTATTACTTGAACAACCGGGTCGGCGAGCGGTTCTGGGACGAGTGCCGGCATATGTCGGTGCCCGACAGCCTGACCCACAAGATCGAGTTGTTTCGTGAAACGGGCGGAATCTTCCCGACGATGTACGACCTGTTCCACCTCACGAGCTGGCTGCAGGTGATGTGGGGTCAAGGGGTCCGACCGCGCGGCGCCCACCCGTTCGTTCAGACCGTGGCGCCGCACGACCGCGTCGAGTACCTGAAGAACATCCGCGACCTCATCGCCCAGGCCGCGAGCGAGCTCCCGCTCCACGACGAATTCATAGCCCGGCACTGCCGGGCGCCTGCCCCTGCGGCCGCGGTGACTTAAGCGCGGGTCTCCGCGAGCGCGCCTTTCAGGCGCAAGAACTCGCGATGCGGCGATCCTTCGCGCGCCAGCACAGCGATGTCGGGGCGCAACCGGCGCGTCAGATTCTTCAACTCATCCAGGTCAATCAATTCGGCGAGCGGATCCCAGTTGCGGGCCTCGATCCCGAAGTTGGCGTACATGCACACCCAGCTCGAATCGAAAAAGCTTTCGGATTGGTACTGCACCAGCTGCCCGCCCGCGCGGTAGAGGGCGATTTTGTGCTCGAGGGTGTCCGGCAGCGCCATCTCCCGGCAATAGCGCCACAGATCCCCTTCGCTGCGCCCGTTGGCGGCGTAATGCAGCACGATGAAGTCGCGAACCCGCGCGAATTCCTGCACCGACAGGCGGTTGTATTCCGACGCCAGCTCGGGCGCCATGCGCGTGTCCGGCCAGAGGTGTATGAGCTTGTCGATGCCCATCTGGATGAGGGAGATGCTGGTGGACTCGAGCGGCTCGAGGAAGCCGCCCGACAAGCCGATCGCGACGCAGTTGCCGACCCAAAAGCGCCGTACGTGCCCGGCGCGGAAACGCACTAAGTTCGGTTCGGCGAGCGCCTCGCCTTCCAGCTCGCGGCGCAGGCTCACCACGGCATCCTCGTCGGAGATGTGGTCCGAGCTGTAGACGTAGCCATTGCCGACGCGGTTTTGCAAGGGAATGCGCCAGGCCCAGCCGGCCGCGAGCGCGCGTGCTCGTGTGTAGGGTGCGAGCTGGGTTGGATCGGCTGCCGCGCAGGGTAATGCAACGGCCCGGTCGCACATCAGCCAGTGACGCCAATCTTCGTAGCCGCTCTCAAGTACGCGCTCGATCAGCAATCGATGGAAGCCGGAGCAATCGATGAACAGCTGACCGTCGACTGTCTCGCCATTGTCGAGGCGCAGCCGGGTGATGTGCCCGCTCTGCGGGTCACGCACGACTTCCGTGAGGCGCGCATCGATGCGCCGGACTCCGCGAGCCTCGCAAAAGCGGCGCAGGAATAGCGCGAAGCGCCCGGCATCGAAATGTACGGCCCAGTCGAAGATCTCGAACTCCGCACGTGGCTGCTTCGGCGGCAGAAAGACCCGCCCCGCCCGCGCCATCTGCACGCCGAGGGAGTAGTCATCGATAGGCGCCGTTTCGCCCGCGGCACGCAAGCGGTTCCAGAGGTGATGAAAGGCCACGGGCCCGGCCTGGATGCCGTAGCGGCTGAAGGGATGGATGAAGCTGTGGCCCTCGTGCTTCCAGCCGTCGAACTCGATGCCGAGTTTGATCGTGCCGTTGGTCGCGCGCAGCACGTCGAAGGCATCCAAGTCCAGGGAACTGAAGTAACGCAGGATCGCCGGCACAGTAGCTTCGCCCACACCGATGGTGCCGATCTGCGAGGATTCGACCACCGTGACCGTAATGCCCAGGCGGCTGAGGCGCTGCAGAAGCGATGCCGCCGTCATCCATCCGGCCGTGCCGCCGCCGAGGATGACGACAGAGGGGATGGGCCCCGGAGTTTGAGCGACGTTCATGCCGCACGTCCGTCGCGAGTTGCGATGACGCTAGGCGAGGACTACGCAGCTGTCCAGCAGCGGGGTACTACCGCGCTCTCGTGCCGCGACCCGGTGGATTTCTAAGCGCCGCGGGCGCCGCATGATTGGCGTACGACCAGGCGGGTTCGCAGCATTTTCCCTTCTGCAGGCTCGTTCCGCACTCGTCTGAGCACAGTATCAACCAGCACCTCACCCGCGAGCTTCGTGTCCTGCGCGACGGTCGTGAGCGGAGGGTTGCTCAGCGTCGTCGCCGGTATGTCGTCAAATCCCACAATCGAGACTTTGCCGGGCACGTCGATACGGCGCTCCTGCAGCGCGTGTATGGCGCCGATGGCGATGAGATCACTGGCCGCGATGATGCCGTCGACCGGCTGGCCGCGATTCAGCAATTCGCCTGCCGCCATGTAGCCGCAGCGCTCGGTGGTGATTGCGTCGACCTGCAGCCCGCGATGGACCAGGATACCGGCCTCCTGCAACGCTCGTGTGTAACCACGGTAGCGCTCGAAGAACTCCGGATACTGGCTGGAGGCGGTACCCAGGAAGGCGATGTTGCGGCGACCGAGTTTGAGCAGGTGCCGGGTGGCATCGTAACTGCCCTGGTAGTTGTCCGAGCCCACCGACAGCCCGGGCTGCCCGGTCTGCACCGCGCCCCACAGCACGAAGTGCGTGCCCTGTTCCACCAGCCGCTCGAGGCGCTCGCAGTACTCCAGGTAGTCGCCGTAGCCGAGCAGGATCAGGCCGTCGGCCCTGTGGCTGTCCTCGTATTCCTCGTGCCAGTTGCCCGACTGCTGTTGGAACGAGACCAGCAGGTCATAGCCGCGCTGCGCACAGGCGCGCGTGACGGAGCCCAGCATCGAGACGAAAAACGGATTGATCGCGGAGTCGTCCGGCGTGGGGTCTTCGAAGATGAGGAGGGCAAGGGTGTTGGAGCGCTGGAAGCGCAGGTTCGAGGCATTCTTGTCAACCGTGTAGTTCAGCTGCTGCGCGACTGCGAGCACCCGCTTGCGCGTCGCTTCGCTCACCTGCGGGCTGCCCCGCAGCGCGCGCGACACCGTCGGCTGGGACACCCCGGCCTGATAGGCAATATCAAACGACGTAGCTTTCGCCGTCGCCCGCCCGTGAGTTTTCTCGCGACTCACTCGCCTGTCCCCCCTCTGGCAACGACTTAGTATAGATCCAAACGATGAATACGTATGCCGGCCCTTCCGATCGGTCGCCGGCGCTCGATAAGCTGATGCGGGTCGGGGAGCGCCGTAGGCGGGGCCTGCCACCACTTGCGGCGTAAAACAAGCCGTTCCAGGCCGAGGCACTGCGCTCCGGCCGGCGCCCCGCGCGCCGAGCAGAGCGCGGCACAGCACAGGAGCAGCGGCCGGGGACGACCATGCTCGAGTCACCAGCGCGGGCGCCGCAGGCCCGCGACCACCTCGGCCGGACGTTCCCGGCTGCGCCGGCGTTGTCGATGCTGGCGCTCCTGGCACTGCCGGTGGCCGGCGCCGGCCAGGATGCGGCCGGGACCGCCGGATTCCGGGCGCGCCCGCCGGAGGACGAAGTCGTCTATTTCCTCTTGCCCGATCGTTTCGAGAACGGAGATTCTTCCAACGATCGCGGCGGCCTCAGCGGCGACCGCCTCGCAACCGGCTTCGATCCCACCGACAAGGGCTTCTACCACGGCGGGGATGTCAAGGGCCTGATCTCGCGGCTCGACTACATCCAGCAGCTCGGAGCGAGCGCGGTCTGGGTGGCGCCAGTCTTCAGGAACAAGCCCGTTCAGGGGGCGAAGGGGAGGGAGTCCGCCGGCTACCACGGCTACTGGATCACGGACTTCACGCGCGTGGATCCGCACCTTGGAACCAACGACGACTTCCGCGCCCTCACCGACGCGGTGCACGCGCGCGGCATGAAGCTCTACCTCGACATCGTCGTCAACCACACCGCGGACGTGATCGCCTACCGCGAGTGCCCGATGTCCAGCTGCCCCTATCGCTCGCACGCCGAATTCCCGTATCAAAGGCGCGGCGGGCTCGGCGGCGAGCCGATCAACAGCGGGTTCCTCGGAGACGACGCGCCGCACCAGACCGCCGGGAACTTCGCAAGGCTCACGCGGCCCGACTACGCCTACACCCCGTACGTGCCTCGCGGCGAAGAGCACGTGAAGGCGCCCGAGTGGCTCAACGATCCGATCTACTACCACAACCGCGGCAACTCGACCTTCAGCGGCGAGAGCTCGACCTTCGGTGACTTCTTCGGACTCGACGATCTGATGACCGAGAACCCGCGGGTGCTCGAGGGATTCATCGACATCTACGGCGCCTGGATCGACGAGTACGGGATCGACGGCTTCCGCATCGACACCGCGAAGCACGTGAACCCGGAGTTCTGGCAGGCCTTCGTGCCGGCCATGCTCGCGCGCGCGAAGGTGCGGGGCATTCCCAACTTCCATATCTTCGGTGAGGTCCACAGCCAGAGCCCGGACGCCGGGCCGCTCGCCGTCCACACGCGGGTCGACCGGCTGCCCGCGGTGCTCGATTTCGGATTTGCGGCGGCGGTGCGCGCGACTGTCGCCGGCTCGCAGGGCACTGAGGTCCTGACCCGGCTCTTCGAGGGGGATCCCCTCTACGAGGGCGGTGCGGCGGCGGCACGGCGGCTCCCGACCTTCATCAGCAATCACGACGACGGGCGCTTCGCGTATTTCGTGCGCACCGCGCGCCCCGGAATTTCCGATGAGGAAGTGCTGCGGCGCGTGCTGCTGGCGCACGCGATGCTCTTCACGCTGCGAGGGGTGCCCGCGGTGTACTACGGCGACGAGCAGGGATTCTCAGGCCGCGGCGGCGATCAGGACGCCCGCCAGGACATGTTCGCGAGCCGCGTGACCTCCTACAGCAACGAGCGGCTGCTCGGGACCGGTGGCACCACGGCGCACAGCAGCTTCAATCGCGAGCACCCGCTCTATCGGGCAATCGCTGCGCTCGCGGCGCTGCGCCGGCGCGAGGGTGGGTTGCGGCGCGGAGCGCAGCGAGTGCGCGCCGATGCGGCGGCGCCCGGGGTCTTCGCCGTCTCGCGCCTCGACCCGGAGGGCGCGCGCGAGCTCCTCATCGCGTTCAATACCTCGACCACCCCTGTGAGCGCGCAGGTGAGTGTGGAGGCCGCCTCCGGCCGATTCGCCTCGCTGGTCGGCGCCTGCGAACCGGCAGCGAGCGCGCCGGGGAGCTATCACGTGAGCGTGCCGCCGCTGGACTACATCGTGTGCGCCTCCGGGACCGGGCCATGAGCGCAAGGCACGGACAGCTCAGCGGCCTCGATCCCCGGCGGGAATGGTGGCGCGGGGCGTGCATCTATCAGATCTACCCGCGCAGCTTCGCCGACTCGAACGGCGATGGGATCGGCGATCTCCCGGGCATCACCGCGCATCTGCCCTACGTGGCCTCCCTCGGGGTGGATGCGATCTGGCTGTGCCCGTTCTTCACCTCGCCGATGCGCGACTTCGGCTATGACGTGGCCGACTACTGCGGCGTCGACCCGATCTTCGGGACACTCGAGGATTTCGATCGGCTGCTCGAGAGCGCGCACACGCTCGGGCTCCGGGTCATCATCGACCAGGTCTACTCGCACACGTCCGATCAGCATCCCTGGTTCAGGGAGAGCCGCGCGGATCGCACCAATCCGAAAGCCGACTGGTACGTGTGGGCCGATCCCAAGGCCGACGGCTCGCCGCCGTCCAACTGGCAGTCGGTGTTCGGCGGCCCGGCGTGGGCCTGGGATGCCCGGCGCGGGCAGTACTACCTGCACAACTTCCTCACCGAGCAGCCGGACCTCAACGTGCACGACGTCGCGGTGCAGGATGCGCTGCTCGAGGTCGCGCGATTTTGGCTCGAGCGCGGCGTCGACGGATTCCGGGTCGATGCCATCGACTACGCGATGCACGATCCGCAGCTGACCGACAACCCCCCGATGCCCGCCACCGGCAGGACGCGCAGCCGTCCGCTGGATTTCCAGGAGCCGCGCAACAACAAGTCACACCCGGACATCGTCCGCTTCATCGAGAGAGTGCGCGCGCTCACCGACAGCTTCGACGGGCGCTTCACGGTGGCCGAGGTCGGCGGCGAGGACTGCGAGCCCGCCATGAAGTCGTTCACGTCCGGCGCGCGCCGCTTTAACACCGCCTACGGCTTCAACTTCCTGTATGCCGACACGCTGACGCCGCAGCTCGTGCGCGCGGCGACCGAAGCGTGGCCCGCGGACGGCAGCACCGGATGGCCGAGCTGGGCGTTCTCGAATCACGATGCGCCGCGCGCGGTCTCGCGCTGGGCCGCGCCCGCAGACCGCAGGGCCTGCGCACGCGCCGCGCTGCTGCTGCTCGTCACCCTGCGGGGCAACATCTTTCTCTACCAGGGAGAGGAGCTCGGCTTGCCGCAGGCGCAGCTGGCCCTTGCCGACCTCAAGGACCCGGAAGCGATCAGCAACTGGCCGCTGATCCTCGGGCGCGACGGCGCGCGCACCCCGATGCCCTGGGTCGCGGACGCCGCCCATGCTGGGTTCTCGAGCGCGTGCCCCTGGCTGCCGGTGCCGGAAGCGCACGTCGCTCTCGCGGTCGATCGGCAAGAGAGCGAGCCGAATTCGCAGCTGGCGCTCACCCGCCACCTCATCGCCTTGAGGAACCGCGTTCCGGCCCTTCGCAGCGGCGGCCTGCGCATCATCGACGCCGGCGCCGAGGTGCTCCTCTTCGTGCGCGTGCACGAGACTGAGGAACTCCTCTGCGCCTTCAACTTCGCGCGCCGCGCGCACACGCTTCCCTCCCCGCCGACGGGGAAATGGAGCGTGCTCGAGGCGGTCGGCGGCGCGAGCGCATGGACCCTGCCGCCCTGGTCGGGGCTGATCGCCCAGCGGCTGCGGCTGCCGTAGCGGCACCCATTG
>VBAK01000173.1 GCA_005882275.1 Candidatus Segetimicrobium genomatis | reverse complement strand
CGCTGCGGGGGCTGGGGGAGCGGCCGGCCGCGGCATTCGCGCGCGGGGTCGACGTCATCCGAATGCGCTACCTCTACACGCTCATCGGCGGAGCCTTGGTGGGCCTGGGCGGCGCCTCGTTCTCGCTGGCGGTCAAGCCGGGGTGGAGCCGTCCCTACGGGATCGAGGGCACGGGCTGGATCGTCCCGGCGCTCGTGGTCTTCGGCAACTGGGATCCGCTCCGCGCGGCGGCGGGCGCGTACCTCTTCGTCCTG
>VBAK01000172.1 GCA_005882275.1 Candidatus Segetimicrobium genomatis | reverse complement strand
ACGCTTGGCGCGGCCGAAGAGGACGAGATGCAGGACGGCGACTCCAGCAGCGCCGAGCGCGAGCGCCACGCCGGCGGCGCGGGGCACGCGTGGGGGCAGGCCGATATGGCCCGATGGACGGCCGGCGCGCCGGCGCTCGCCGACCCGGCGGTCACCGTTCAACGGCTCCATCAGATCAAGAATGCCAAACTCGACCGGATCAAAGCGACCGGCAGCAGCCGGGGTGGGCTGACCGGCCTTGTCCGGACCAGGGAT
>VBAK01000171.1 GCA_005882275.1 Candidatus Segetimicrobium genomatis | reverse complement strand
CCCCTTGCCCCCCAAAGAAAAGAGGGCCGGCTTCCCTTGATGGAAGCCACCCTCTTCGGCAGCGCAGCCGGCCCCGATCACCGTGGCCCTGTCGCTTTGCGCCCCCGGATCGCTCCGGGTTTGCCTTTTCGTGAGGTCTCTCGATCTGTATGTATACCGAAGTCCCCGTAGGAAGAGGACATCGAAGCGGATCGTTCCATCCAAAGTCTTCATTATTTATCCTCAGGGATGATCACCCGCATCTGGGAGGCGCCGGATCCCTATCGGAAGAATGGAGGATGGCTGGGCGAGGGAGAGATTCTTCGCAATATTCTGGGAATCTCAGGTCCGGACCGCCGCTGCTTCCGGAGGGGTGAACGGGCCTCGGAAGACCCTCGCTCGACGCCTCTGGAACAACACGCGAAGTCCGGGCGCCCGGCGGCTCGCGAAGCCGGTCCGGCCACCCTGGAGTCGCTGACCCGCGAGGGGGCGCTCTAGCGGAACTCCGCGAGGATGGCCTGCGCGGCGTTGTGGCCGGGAGCCCCGGTGACTTCGCCGCCCGGGTGGGTCCCCGCGCCGCACAGGTAGAGGCCGTTGATCGGAGTGCGGTAGTGGGCCCATCCCGGCATCGGCCGGGTGGCGAGGAACTGGCCCGGCACGATGTCGAGATGGCGGATGTTCCCGTCGGTGAGGCCGACGCGCGCTTCGATGTCCTGCGGAGTGAAGAGCTGCCAGTCCGCAATGCACTCGGGAAAATCGGGGGCGTACTGAGCGAGCGTGTCGATCATCTGCTCGCCCACCCCCTCCCGCCGCTCCTCCCAGGTCCCCTCGGCCAGATGCACCGGCGCATACAGAGCCCAGATGGACATGATGTGCTTCCCGCTCGGCGCCATCGTCGGATCATAGCCCGAGGGGATCTGGATATCCATCACGGGGGCCCGGGGCGGCCGGCCGTGCTTCGCATCCTCCCAGCTCCGCTTGAAATAGCCGATCGATGGGGAGATCCTGGCGTACCCGAGGTACCGCGCGTCATAGTCGCTCCCAAGGTAGCGGGAGAGATCCGGCAGCCGGTTCAGCGCGGCGTGGAACTTGAAATACGCCGTATTGGTCTTCAGCCGACGGACTCTGCGCAGGAACCCGGCGGGAAGGTGCTGCTCGCCGACGAGCGTGAGAAACGTGCGCTTCGGGTCGGCGTTCGAGACGACCAGGCGTGAGCGAATTTCGCCCCCGCCCGACAGGCGGACCCCCACGGCGGCGCCGTGTTCGACGAGGATGCCGGCGATCGCCGCGTTCGTCTCCACCGTCACCCCAAAGGACCGGGCGGCCGCGGCCATCGCCGCGGTGATGCCGCCCATCCCTCCCTTGACGATGCCGATGTTCTCAGGCGGCGTGAAGGTGTTGCACTTGATGTAGGCGTACACCCACGCGCTGCCGGGCGCCGCCGGATCGCCGGCATCGTGGGCCTGGATGAAGGCGCCCCGAACGGCCTCGTCCTCGAAGAACTCGGTGACGACATCTTCCATGCTGGCCCCCACCAGCGCATCGAGGAACGCCTGGTCGTCCGCCGTGCGCAGCCCCGCCGCCAGCTCGGCCAAGGTCGGCGCGGGTCTGAGGAAGTAGGGGTAGATCAGGCCGGCCGCGCGCTCCCAGAAACGCACCCAGTTCGGATACGCGGCGGCGTCGTGCTTGGAAAACCTCGCGATCGCCTCCTGCGAGCGCTCGACGTCGTCCCACACCACGAGCGCGCGATCACCGGGAAACAGACTGCACTTCTGCGGATCGATATGATAGACGTGAAACCCGTGGCGGCGCAGCTCGAGATCATCGATCACCTTTGACTGGAGGAGATGACAGTAGTAGGAGCAGGCGGAGAACCGGAATCCGGGGAACAGCTCCTCGGTGACGCACGCGCCCCCCAGGATTTCGCGGCGCTCGAGCACCAGCACGCGCAGGCCGGCTTTGGCGAGGTAGGATGCGCACACCAGCCCGTTGTGCCCTCCGCCGACAACGATCGCATCATAGGAGCCCGAGCTCATGTGCACGGCTTACGCCGCCATCCGCATCTTCTCCTTTGCCTCTGCCGGCGCCGGCGGGAGCACGCGTTTCCATGGCCTCACCGATTGGTATATTATATGGTAGCGGCGGCTCGGTCTCGTTGCCTCATACGGTGGGTATCTCTTCTAACTGTTGAATCCCTTGAGGTTGGAGGACGCGCACAATGAGCAGCGATCCCATCGACGGCAAATCCGGTGGCCGCGCGGCACTGGCGCCCGCCATCCCCGGTTGGGCCGCCCCGCTCCGGCTCACGGTGAACGGCACGGCCCACACGGTTCGCTCCTCTCCCGAGACCCCGCTTCTCTACGTGCTGCGGGACGAGCTGCAGCTGCACGGGCCGCGCTTCGGCTGCGGGCTCGGGCAGTGCGGGGCATGCACGGTCCATCTGGGGGGCGTGGCGGTGCGCTCGTGCTCCATCCCGGTCTCCGCCGTCGGCGACCAGCCGGTCACGACCCTGGAAGGCCTGGGCTCCCCGGACCATCCGCACCCAGTGCAGCAGGCCTTCATCGAGGAGCAGGCGATGCAGTGCGGGTATTGCATCAACGGGTGGATCATGACGGCCGCGGCATTGCTGGACAAGACTCCCCATCCGGGCGACGCGGAAATCCGGACGGCCCTCTCGGGCCTGATCTGCCGCTGCGGCGCCCACATGCGCATTCTGCGCGCGGTCCGGCGGGCCGCCGCGCGCGGGGGGTGAGGACGCGATGAAGACGGTCAGCGCACACACCCTTTCGCGCCGCCAGTTTCTGAAGACCTCGGGCGCGGTGGTCGTCAGCTTCGCGATGCCGCCCGTGATCCTCGGCTCCCAGCCCGGTGCGGCCGGCGCCGCCGCGGCGGAGACGGTCCCCGATCCTGCACGGCTCGATTCCTGGCTCGCGGTCGGCGAGGACGGCAGCGTGACGGTATTCACCGGGATGCTCGAGCTCGGGATGGGGGTCGCCACGGCCTACGCGCAGATCGTCGCCGAGGAACTCGATGTGCCGGTCCGGTCGGTCTCGCTCATCATGGGCGACACGGCGCGGACTCCGGATCAGGCGGGAATCGGGGGGAGCCGAGCGGTCTCCACCGGCGCCAGGCCGCTTCGCAACGCGGCCGCGGAAGCCCGGCGGGTGCTGCTGGACCTCGCATCGGCCCGCCTCGGGGCGCCGGCGGACCAGCTCACAATCCGGGACGGCGTCGTGCGCAGAGCGGACGACGCGACGAAAACCGCGTCGTTTGGAGAGCTCATCGGCGGCCGGCACTTCGACGTGACCCTGAAGACGAGCGGCGAGGGCTCCACGCTCGACGTCGCGGGAAGCGCTCGCCCGAAATCCCCGGACCAGTATACGATTGTCGGCCAGCCCGTTCCGCGGATCGACATTCCCGACAAGGCGACCGGGCGCTTCACGTATATTGTCGACGTGCGGGTGCCGGGCATGCTGCACGGCCGCGTCATCCGGCCGGCTCCGCCGGGCGCCAGGCTCCTCGCGGCGGAAGGGGCGCAGGCCCTTCCCGGGTCGGTCAAAGTGGTCAGGAAGGGGAATTTCCTCGGGGTCGTGGCCGACACGGAGTGGGACGCCATCCAGGCGGCGCGGAACCTCAAGGTCACATGGTCGCCCTCCGAGGTCTCCTGGCCGCCGATGGCCGACCTGTACCGGGTCATGTGGTCGATGCCGGCCCGCCTCCGGAGAGTGATGGCCGAAGTGGGCGACGTCGACGCCGCGCTGGCCAAAGCGGCGCGGACGATCGAGGCTCGTTATGACTGGCCGTTCCTCTCTCACGCCATGATGGGCCCATCCTGTGCGGTGGCGGACGTCCGCGATGGGGGAGCGACGATCTGGTCGGGCACTCAGCATCCCCACCAGCTGCGCGAGGGCCTTGCGGAACTCCTCAACCTGCCGCCCGGCAACGTGCGCATCATCTGGGTGGAAGGCTCCGGCTCATACGGCCGCAGCGGATCCGACGATGCCGCCGCAGACGCCGCGCTCCTCTCGCAGACGGTCGGCCGCCCGGTGCGCGTGCAGTGGATGCGGGCGGATGAAACGGGCTGGGATCCCAAAGGACCGCCGGTCGTCACCGCGGTCCGGGCCGGCCTGGACGATCAGGGGAACGTGGTAGCCTGGGACTATGTGGCGCGCGACTTCACCGGCCGGGGGGTCCCGCCCGAAGCGGCGCGCGCGGGGAACTTCCTGGCAGCGCATCTGATCGGGCTGGCGGCGGACAGCATCGATGAGCCCCCGAATCTGCAGGAAGCCTACACCTTTCCCAACAAGCGCAGGGTCGGCGAGGTCGTGCCCTGGCCTCAGGAGGCGTCGCCGCTGCGCACCGGCTTTCTTCGCGCTCCCAGCCAGCCGGGGACGACGTTCGGGGCGGAGTCGTTCGTCGATGAACTGGCCGCCGCGCTGCGCGTCGACCCGGTGGAATTCCGGCTGCGCTACCTGCAGGACCCGCGGGCCATCGCGGTGATCCAGGCGGCGGCGCAAAAAGCCGGTTGGATCTCGCGGCCGTCGCCGAGGAAGGGTGTCTCGCCGTCCGGGCTGGCCACCGGACGCGGGATCGCCTATGCCCCCCGCGGCAACACCCGGCTGGCCACGATCGCAGAGGTGGAGGTGAATCAGGCCACCGGGCAGGTTCACATCACCCGTCTGGTGATCGCGCACGACTGCGGGCTGATCGTCAACCCGGACGGCCTGCGGGGCACGATCGAAGCGAACCTGATCCAGTCGACCAGTTGGGCGCTCAAGGAGGAAGTGCAGTTCGACCGGTCGGGCGTGACCAGCGTCGACTGGGCCACTTACCCCATCCTCAGGACGCCGGACGCCCCGGACACGCTCGACATCGTCCTGATCAACCATCCGGACATGCCGCCGTCGGGAGCCGGGGAACCGGCCTCGGTGGCCACGGCTCCGGCGATCGCCAATGCGATCTACGACGCC
>VBAK01000170.1 GCA_005882275.1 Candidatus Segetimicrobium genomatis | reverse complement strand
TCCGCACCGCGCCCCTCACGCCCGCCCGCGTGACCGAGGCGCTCCTGCGCCGAGCCTAGGCGATCACTCCGAGCGCAGACATGGACGCGGCGAACAAAGTGGCCATCGTGACCGGCGCCGGATCGGGCGTCGGCAGGGCCGTCGCGCTGGCTCTGGTGGGCGCGGGGTATTCGGTCGTGCTCGCCGGACGCCGCCGTGAGCAGTTAACCGCGACGGCCGAGGCGGCGGGATCGGAAGGACAGACGTTGGTCGTCCCCACCGACGTCACCGATCCGTCGTCCGTGAGAACCCTGTTCGCCAGGACGAAAGCGGCCTTCGGCCGGCTCGACCTGCTGTTCAACAACGCCGGGGTCGGGGCGCCTCCTGTTCCGCTCGAAGATCTCACGCACGAGCAGTGGAAGACGGTCGTCGAGACCAACCTCACGGGCGCGTTTCTCTGCACCCAGGAAGCGTTCCGGCTGATGAAGAGCCAGGACCCCCGCGGCGGCCGCATCGTCAATAACGGCTCGCTGTCCGCGTACAGCCCCCGGCCGAACTCCGCGCCGTATACGGCGACGAAGCACGCGATCACCGGCCTCACCCGGTCGGCCTCGCTCGACGGCCGGAAGTACGACATCGCCTGCGGGCAGATCGACATCGGCAACGCCGCCACCGACATGACGGCGCGAATGGAGGGGGGCGTCCCCCAGGCCGACGGGTCGATCCGCGCCGAGCCGCGGATCGACCCGGACAACGTCGCGCGCGCGGTCGTCTACATGGCGAGCCTGCCGCCGGACACGAACGTCCAGTTCCTGACCGTGATGGCCACCAAGATGCCGTTCATCGGCCGCGGGTGAACGCCGTCCGCAGGTAGCGGAAGGACCCGAGGGCCTTTCGCCGAAAGTCGCCCCGATGAACGCCATCGAGGAGACCGAGCTCGCCGCCGACCGCCGGTGGCTTCGCCACAGCGTCGCGACGCTGGCGTATCGGGGGGGAAAGGCGCTGCGCGGCGCGCCCCCCGGCTTCGCGGAATTCCGTATCTCCGAGACCACCCGGACTCCCGGGGAAATCCTTGCGCATCTCGGCGACCTGCTCGTGTGGGCGTTGTCCATGGCCAGGGGAGGCCGGGAATGGCACGACTCCGCGGCGCCCCCCTGGGACACGGGAGTGGAGCGCTTCTTCGCCGCGCTTGCGGCGTTCGACGCGTACCTGGCCTCCGGCGCCCCGTTGCATGCTCCGGCAGAAAAGCTCTTCCAGGGCCCCATCGCCGACGCGCTGACGCATATCGGACAGATCGCCACGCGCCGCCGCCTGGCGGGTTCGCCCATCCGCGGCGAAAATTACTTCCTCGCCGATATCGTCGTGGGCCGCGTCGGCCCCCAGCAAACCGCGCCGCGCCGGGAGTTTGAGTGAGGAGCCACCACCGGCCGATGCGACCGTGACCGCCGGCGCCGCGCCCACCGCGGATCCGCGACAGATTCTCTGGCGGAACAATGCGCTGCAGATTCTGTCGACCGTCGCGTGGTACGTCGTCGCGCCGTTCATCCCCCTCTACCTCGCCGTCCAGGGGGCGCCGGCCGGCGTCATCGGCGCCATCATCGGGTTCTCCGGCGTCGTGCCGCTGTTGATCGCCCTCCACGCCGGCGCGCTGGTGGACGAGCGTGGGCCCGCCCTCGTCACGCAGGCCGCGGTGATCCTGTACGCCGTCGGCGGCGTGATGCTGACGGCGCTGCACGCCGTCTGGCCGGCGGCCACCGCGTACGCGCTCATGGGAATCGCCAACATCGGGTGGGCGGTGGCGTCGCAGTCCGTGGTGGCCGCGGCCAGCACCCCGGCGACGCGGGTCCGGAACTACGGATACTATTCGCTCTGGAACTCGGCGGGAGCAATCGTCGGCCCGGTGCTCGGGGGCTTCGTCATCGGCCACTTCGGCTACCGGACGGCGTTCGCGCTGGTGTGGGTCCTGATGATCCCCTCGTTGCCCATCGCCGGCCGGCTCCCCGGCGCATCCGCGGCCCCCCGGCGCCCTCTCTCGCTCGCGATGGCCCCCAGGCTGGTCCAGACCATCCTGCGCGAGCGTGGGGTCGGCGCCGTCCTGTTCATTTCGTTCATCGTGGTCTGCGCGCAGACCCTGCAGCAGACGTTCTACCCGCTCTACCTGAACACGGTGGGGCTGTCCCCCACCCTGATCGGGATCGTCATCGCCGCGATCAGCCTGGGCTCGATGGTCGTCCGCTCACTGCTGTCGCGCGGCGTCGACCGGTTCGGGTATGCGGCGCTGCTCAACGGCGCGACGGCGCTCCTGGCGGTCACGCTGGGGATCACGCCGCTGCTGCGCCAGTTTTGGCCGCTCGTGGCGGTGTCGGCGCTCATGGGGGCGAGCCTCGGCTTCACGCAGCCGCTGACCATGAGCCTGATGGTGGAGTCGGTCGCCGCGGAGCTCTGTGGCGTCGCGCTCGGGATCCGCCAGGGCGTGCAGCGCCTCGGGGCGATCTTGAGCCCGATGGTGTTCGGCGTGGTGACAACGGCCTTCCGGATCGAATGGGCGTTCTTCCTTGGATGCGCGGCGCTCTTGGGCGCCGTGCCCATTATCGCGAGCGTGACCGGACACCTCGGCGCCCCACAGCGCCCGGGCCACACCCCCCTCCCCGTCCCCACCTCCGCTCCGGGGGCTTCTTCTCGAAGCGATTAAGCGACGCTTCCCCGCAACGCGGCCAGCGAGATAGGGTCGATCATCGCCGTGCGGTCTTTCTCACGCGGCGGCCTGCGCTTGCCCGAGGCTTGCGCCGCCCACAAAGACCGCGGCCATGCGATCCGGTCCGGCGACAACGGTGGGGTCGGCAAGCGCATCGCCCCGCACGACGATCACATCGGCGCATTTGCCGGCCTCCAGCGTGCCCACCTCCCGATCGATGCCCAACAGCGCCGCGGCATTCGCGGTGGCCGCGAGCAGCGCCGCCATGGGCGGCAGCCCGGCCTTCACCAGCATCGCTACCTCGTAACCGGGGGCGCCGTGCCCGGTCAGCACCGATCCGGCATCGGTCCCTGTGACGATGCGCACGCCCGCCTCGAACGCGGACCGGACGTTCCCGTGATGTTGCGGAGTCCGGCTGGAAATGTTCTGCAGGTAGAACTCCGGGACGCCGTGCTGCGGTCCGAGCCGGAGGATATTGTCCATAACGATCAGTGTCGGAACGAAGAACACGTCGCGCGCCTTCGCCCGCGCGGCGCACTCGTCATCGAAGTACATGCCATGTTCGATCGACCGGACGCCAGCCTCGATGGCGTGCAAGATCCCGGCCTTGTTGTGCGCGTGGCAGGCGACCGGCCGCTTGCACGCCCTGGCGGTCTCGACGATCGCCGACAATTCCTCGACGGTGAACTCTTCCGCGTCAATCCGCCCCCCCGGGTCGATCACCCCGCCGGTCTGGAACACCTTGATATGGTCGGCACCGGCTTCCACCTGCCGCCGGACGGCTGCCCGCGCCCCACCGGTGTCGTTTACGATCTCCCAGCTGTCACCGTACTCCGTCTTGATCCAGGGCGGCATCAGGACGGCATGTCCTCCCGTCGACGTGAGCCCCTTTCCGCACGCTACGATCCGCGGGCCAATGAACTGGCCCCGCCGGATGGCGTCTCGCGCCGCAATGTCCAGGAAGCCAACATCGCCCATCGTTCGAATGCTTGTGACGCCCGCCCGGACCGTATCTCTCAGGTGCGCCACGGTGTCGTAGGCAACGCGGCCGAAGGAGCGCGAGGTGACCATCGAAACGAGGTCCGCCCCGCCGGTCATGGTGATATGGACGTGTGCGTCGATCAGCCCCGGGAGCACCGACATCCCATCCGCATCGAAGATGTCGGCAGATCTCGGTGCGCGCACGTCCTGACTCGGGCCCACCGCGGCAATGTGGCCGTCTTCGAGCACCACGCTCCCGTTTGGAATCGGATCGCGGCCGGTACAGTCGATCACCTGCCCTCCGCGGATTACGAGCGTCCCCTGCCCCATGTCGCCCACTCTCCCTCCCCCTGTGGCCTGAAATCGAACAGCAGCCTGCTCATCCGTGCGTCCTGGCCCCGGCAAACGCGCCGTCGCCGCTCACCGGAACCAGCCTGAGATCGCCCGGGTGGAGCTGGATCTTTATCTCCGGTTGTCTCAACAACTGCTGCGCTTCGGTGGTATTATGCTTGCTCAATTGAACCAGCGTGCCGGAACCGAGCCGGACGGCCGCGCGCAGCAGGTCGCCGCCAAAGACCAGCCGCTCCACCCGGGCCGGCACCACATTGACCGAGTCGTCCCGATGATCGAGCCCCACCAGCCGGACCCGGTGAGGCCGGATCGACAGCACACCGGCAAGTCCCGGCCCCGGCTCGAGCGTCAGGACCAACCCGTCACGCGTTACGTACCTCCGGGGAGCCGCGCCGGGCTCGAGCCGTCCCGGGAACAGGTTGGTCTCTCCGATGAACTGAGCCACTTCCGCGGACGCCGGACGTTCGTAGATGTCCTCGGCCGTCCCATATTGATGGAGGCGGCCGCGAAAGATCACCGCGATCAGGTCGGAGAGCGCGAGCGCCTCGGTCTGATCGTGCGTCACATAGACCGTCGTAATCCCGACCTGGGATTGGATGCGCTTGAGCTCCGATTGCATCTGCTGGCGCAGGGCATGGTCCAGACTGCTAAGCGGCTCGTCCAGCAGCAGCAGGCGCGGCTGGATCACCAGCGCCCGCGCCAGCGCGACGCGCTGCTGCTGTCCCCCCGACAGCTCGTGAGGATACCGGTCATCCAGCCCGGGCAGGTGGACCAGATCGAGCACGGCCCGTACCCGCCCGGCCCGGTCATCCCCGACCACCCCACGGTAGCGCAGTCCAAACGCCACGTTTTCGAACACCGTCAGGTGGGGGAACAGGGCGTAATGCTGAAAGACCAGCCCGATGTCGCGGCGGTGTGTCGGCGTCGCGCCGATCTCGGCCCCGTCCATGAGGATCGACCCGGTGTTCGGCGCCTCGAGGCCGACGATCAGGCGGAGGGTCGTAGATTTACCGCAGCCCGACGGCCCAAGCAGCGAGACGAAGGCGCCCGCAGGGACGTCGAGGCTCAGGGGGCCCACACCGAGGATCCGCCCGTAGAATTTGACGACATCCCGCAGCGCCAGTGTGGTGGCCATGGCTGGTTAGGACGCCAGCACTTCCTTGTTCCAGCGCTCGGCGTGGCTGTCGCGCCGTAGCAGCATCGTCTTGACGTCGAACCGGAGCTTGCCGAGATTCGCCATCTGCGCGGGCGTGAGCAGGACGTTGGAGGTCCTGGGCAGCAGCCCCATCGCCTTGCGGCTGGTCGGCGGATATCCGGTCAGAATGGCGAACTCCGCGTTCCTCACGGGACTGATTGTCGTATTGAGGAACTCCTGCGCGAGGGTGGTTTGCGCGGCGGAGCGTCCCTTGATGATGACGACGTTGAACGCCCAGTTCAACCCCCCCTCCTCCGGGAACACGAACTCGACAGGCACGCCGGCCTGTTTGGCCTGCTCGGTCCGCGCGGTATAGAAGGGGGCGATCAGGATCTCTTCGGTCTGGAAGAGGTTGAGGCCGTGTTCGACGCTGTTCATGACGATGGCCCGGCTCTTCTTCACCAGCTCGCGGCACTTCGCCATGCCGGGATCGACATTCTCCTCGGTCCCGCCCCACACACGATTCACGGCGTAGAACCAGGTGTTGCCAACCCAGTCCCATTTGGGAATGGCCACGCGTCCGGCGAACGCCGGGTCCCACAGGTCTGTCCAGGAAGCGACCTTCTTCCCGCTCTTCTTGATATTGTAGGTGAGCCCGAAGGGCGCCAGGACTTTACCCACAAACCCGGGGAAGCGAAACGCGGGGTCCACGTCACCGAGGTTGGTCACGATGCGTGGATCGGGCGGCACGACTAGGTCGAGGTCGGCGAGCTGGGCGGCCAGGTACTGATGGACGTGGAACAAGTCGAAACGTTCGTTCTGGCGTTCCGCGATCACCCGGCTCATCTGCTGCGCCACGTCGCCGACGCTGAAGACGACCTGGACGCCCTTCTCCTTGGCGAACGGCGCGGTGTAGATGCGTTCGAAGTACTCCTTCCACGTACCTCCGGGGAACAGGAAGTCCAACTCGCCTGCGGCGGCCGCAGGACGGGGGCGGTCAATGAGCCCCGCCGCGAGTCCGCCCAGTGCGCCCGCGGTCCACCGGAACAGCTCACGCCTGGAGATGTGGAGTTCGAGACGATCCTGGCCTGGAAGAATCAACATTGGCATCCCCCCTTCGAGTCTGGCCCGCGTCAGTAGCGCAGGATCCGCTCAAGACCGACGAGCCGGTCGATCAACAGCGCCACCACAAGCACCAGGGCGACCTGGATGGCGGCGACGGCGGCGACCACCGGCGTGCTCTGCCACCGCAGATACGCAAAGACCTGAATCGGCAGCGTCGTCGTTCTGGGTCCCGTGAGAAACAGCGCGACATTCACATCGGTGAACGACAGCGTGAAGGCGAACAGCATCGCGGCGAGCAGCCCGGAGCCGACCAGTGGCATCGTCACGCGGCCAAATGCCTGGAGCCAGGTCGCGCCAAGGCTCCTCGCCACGTCCTCGAGGGCCAGATCGGTGCCGCGCAGGCTGGCCATGACGGCCCGAAGTGCGATCGGCAGCGTGATGATGACGTGGCCGATGACGATGCGGCCCTCGTCCGCCACCGCGTAGCGAGAGAACAGCATCAGCAGCGCGAGGCCGACGACCATACCGGGCACCATGAGGGGCGAGAGCAGAAAGAGCTCCACCGCGGAGCGCCCCCGGAACGGCACCCGCACAAGCGCGTATGCGCCGGCGAGCGCCAGCGAACCGGAGATCACGGCCACCAGCGCGGCGATCTTCAAGCTCACCGCGACGAATGCGTGAGTGAAATCCGCGTCCTGAACGAATGCCGCGTACCAGCGCCACGAGAACCCGTGTGGTGGAAATAGACTGAGCGCACCGGTGTTGACCGAGGTCCCGACCGCCACGATGATGGGGAAGAGCAGGAACGCGTAGACGAGCATCAGGTAGGGGATCCACACCCCGGCTCGGTTCACCGAAGCGCCTCCAAGCGGATCGGCCTGCCCTGGATGAGTGTCAGCAGTACGATCGTCGGCAGCGCCTCGAAGGCCAGCAGGATGAAGGCTGCCGACGATCCAAACGGCCAGTTCAGCGTTGCCGTCATCAATTGGTAGATGAGGGTGCCCATGGTCTGACTTCGCGGACTGCCGAGCAGGGCCGGGGTGACGATCGCCCCGGCGGACAGCGTGAACACGATCACCACGCCGGTGAGAATGCCCGGCACGCTCAGCGGCAGCAGGATGTGCCGGAAGACATCGGCCGGCGGAGCCCCCAGAGATCGAGCGGCGTCCTCGACGCTTCGATCGACCTTCTGGATCGCGGAGAGCAGCGGCAGGACCATATACGGCAGCAATACTTCGATTAACCCCAGGGTCACGGCGCCGTTCGTGTAGAGCAGCCGCAGCGGCGCGTGGATCACCCCCATCGAGAGCAAGAGCGAGTTGATGGTCCCTTCCCGGCCGAGTACGACCAGCCATCCGTACGTGCGGACGATGATCCCCACCATCAGGGGCGCCAGCAGGAGGAAGACACACCATCCTTTGAACCGGGATGTGGTTCGCGCCAAGAAGTAGGCGAGCGGATACGCGATGACGAGCGCCGCCCCGCTGGTCACGCCGGCAATGCGGAGCGTGTAGAGCAACACATTCCGGTAGTAGGGATCCCCGAAGAACCGCAGATAGTTTTCGGGGGTCCAGACCGGGCTCACGATCAGGCGCGGATCGTAGCGGTGAAAGCTGACCAACAAGAGCAGCGACAGGGGGACGAGGAGGAACATCGCAAGGAGAGCGACCGGAGCCGCAAGGAGCAGAAGGGTGGAGCGGCCGGCGGTGAAGACCTGCCCGTCCTTTCGCTCAGCCACCGAGATACAGCCTCCGCACTTCATCATTGTTAGTCAGGTCCGCAGACCGGCCCTCCAGGGCCACCGTGCCGGTCTCCAGGACATACGCCCGCGTGGAGATCTGGAGGGCCATCCGGGAGTTCTGCTCGACGAGGATCACCGTCACCCCGTCGTCGCGGTTGATCGCCCGGATTGCGCGGGCGATCTCCCGGACGAGCTGGGGGGCGAGGCCCAGCGACGGCTCGTCCAGCAGCAGGGCCTTGGGCCGGGCCATCAGCGCGCGGCCGATCGCGACCATCTGCTGCTCGCCCCCGGAGAGGGTGCCCGCCTGCTGCCGGAGGCGCTCCCCCAGACGCGGAAAGCGCGCACAGACCCGCTGCAGATCGCGATCGATCTCTCCGCCGTCCCGGCGGAGGAAGGCGCCCATCAGGAGATTGTCCCGCACGCTCATGAAGGGGAAGAGGTGGCGTCCTTCCGGCACCATGGAGATCCCCGGCCCGGCGACGATCCGATCCGGGGTCAGGCCGTCGATCCGCCGGCCGTCACACCAGATTTCCCCGGCGGTAATCGGGGCCAGGCCGGTCAAGGCGCGCAGGGTGGTCGTCTTGCCGGCGCCGTTCGCTCCGATCAGCGCGACGATCTCCCCGGCATCCGCGGCCAGCGACACGTGCTCGATCGCGCGGACCTTGTCGTAGTGGACGCTGACGCGCCGCAGCGCGATGTGCGGACTAGACACCGAGGTCCTCCTCCGCGCGCCCGAGATAGGCCTCGATCACCGCCGCGTCCCGCTGAATCTCGCCCGGGGTGCCCTCGGCGATCTTCCGGCCGAAATTGAGCACGATGATCCGGTCGCTGATGCGCATGACCGCGCGCATGTCGTGCTCGACGAGCAGGACGGTCACCCCGCGGTCCCGGATGCCGCGAACCATCTCGACCGCCCGATCGGTCTCCTGGGGGTTCATCCCCGTGAAGGGCTCGTCGAGCAGCAGCAGTTTGGGGGCCGCCGCCATCGCGATGGCGATCTCGAGGCCGCGGAGGTGCCCGTGAGGCAGGGAGCGCGCCGGCTCGTGCTTCACGCGCCCCAGATCGAGATAGTCCAGGATCTCGACGGCGCTCCCGCGGATGGCGGCCTCGTCGCGCCGCGCCTGGGGGCTGTTGAGGAGCAGGCCGAAGGCGCCGGCCCGCACCCGCAGGTGATGGCCGATCACCACGTTTTCGAGCGCCGTCATGTCCCTGAAGATCTGCGTCTCCTGGGAGGTGCGGACCACGCCCTTCCGGGCCACGAGGTGGGGGGCCAGCCCGGTGATCTTCTCACCATCGAACCGCACGAGCCCGCCGGTGGGTCTGAGAAACCCCGTGATCAGCTTGAACAGGGTGCTCTTCCCCGCGCCGTTCGGGCCGATCATGCTGAGGATCTCGCCGCGATTGACGCTGAAGCTCACATGGTCGACGGCGGTGAGGCCGCCGAACCGTTTCGTGAGCGCCCGCGTCTCCAGCACAACGGTCCCCTCACGGTTGACGCCGAGGCGCCGGGATCCACCGTCCCAGCCCCGCCGGAGCCATCCGCAGGCTCAACAGCCCATTGGGCAGCCAGAGCATGGCGAGGATCATGATCATGGCGTAGATCAGCGTCTGGTACTCGCGCAGCCCCGCCAGCAGCTCGAAGCTCAGGAAGAGCACGAACGTGCCGGCCACCGGGCCGAACACATACGAGAGCCCGCCGAGAAAGCAGTAGAGCATGAAGAAGATCGAATCCGGCACCGTGAAGCTCGAGGGATAGATGCTCTGCTGCGAGGCCGTGAAGAACGCCCCGCCGATCCCGGCGAAGCCGGAGCAGATGGCGAAGGCCGCCAGGCGATACTTGGCCACATCGATGCCGATGCCGGCGGCGAGCGCCTCGTCCTGGCGGAGGGATCGGAAGATCCAGCCCAACCGGCACCGGTCGATGCGGTAGATGAGCAGCAGCCCGGCGATCAGGATGACGGCCGCCAGGTAGTAGAAGGCCAGATCCTCGTTCCCGGCGCTGAAGCCGGGGACGAGCACGAATCCAAACAGGGCGAGCGGCCCGGGGGTGGGAATGTTGAGGATGCCGGACGCGCCCCGGGTGAGGCCCGCGAGGTTCAGGGCGGCGAGCCGGACCGCCTCCGTCAGGCTCAGCGTTAGCATGGCGAAGTACACGCCCCGCAGGCGCAGGATGGGCCAGCCGATCACCAGGGCGAGCAGCGCCGCGACCAGCCCTGAGGCGGGGAGGGCCAGCCAGAACGACACCCCGGCCGCCGTGGTCATCACCGCGGTCACGTACCCGCCGATCAGGGCGAACGCCGCCTGACCGATGTTGATCCGGCCGATGGCGAACGTCAGCCAGACGCCCAGGCTGATGAAGCTCAACATGGAGGCCGTCGTCATGACGCCGAGCAGGTAGGGCGAGTCCCGGAGCAGGAGCGGGATCACCACCAGGTAGGCGGCCAGCGCCGCCGACGCGGCGAGGATCCTGCGGGTCATGACGCCGCCGCGCCGCTCAACCCCACGGGCGTCCCATGATCCCCTGCGGACGGAAGACGAGGAACACGATCACGCCGACCAGGATCAAGAGGTACGTCACCGAGCCCGGAATGAAGAAGTAGCCGACCGCTTCGGCGAAGCCCAGCACCACCGCGCCCAGCATCGCCCCGGAGACCACGCCCGCGCCGCCGATCATGATCATGATGAAGGCCTTGATCGAGATGGGGGTGCCGGCGCCCGCGTTCACGGCAAACTCGGTGACGAGCAGCCCGCCCGCCACCCCGGCGAGGGCCGCCCCGATGGCGAAGCCGAGCGCCCGGTAGCGGTCGAGGTTCACGCCCATCAAGGCGGCCGCCTCTTTGTCCTGCGCCATCGCCCGCAGCCCGCGGCCCGGCCGGGTGCACTGCATGAACACGAGGAACGCGCCGATGAGCCCGAGGGCCAGGACAAAGATCAGTACCCGGCCGGCGGGCACGTACGCATTGAAGATGTGGTACACCCCGGGGACGACGGAGGGAACGCCGCGCTGCTTCTCGCCGAACACGACCAGGGACAGGCTGTCCAGCAGGAGCGCCGTTCCCGCCGCCAGGAGCATGGTGCTCTCCTCGCGCGTCGTGATCCGGAGGACCCGGCGGAAGCACAGCCGCTCGAAGGCCAGGCCGACGGCGGCCACCGTCGCCGCCGACGCCGGGAGCGCCAGAAAGTAGTTCAGGCCGAAGCGCCCATAGAGGTAATACGTGACAAAGCCGCCCAGCACGTACATTTCCCCGTGGGCGAAATTCAACACCCCCATGATCGCGAAGATCAGCGTGATCCCGAGCGCGATCAGGGCGTAATTCGCCCCGAGGATCAACCCGTTGACGACGACCTGTTCGATCGATGCCCACCCGGGTGAACGGGACCCTTCCGGGGCCCGCTCACCCCGCAGGACGGGAGGGCGGCGCGGCTACTCGACGCTGCCGATGAAGAGTGTCCTGAACTTGCCGTCCTCGAATACGTTCACCACCATCGGCACGCCGATCTGGCGCGGCTGGCTGAAGTAGGCGGACCCCACAAACTTCAGCGGCTTGGCCTCTTTGAGGAAGGGGTTCTGGACCTGGAACCTGGGGATCGCCTGCTTGAAGGCGTCGACGTCGGAGATCGCCTTCGGGCCCGCGAGCGACAGCGTCCGCAGGATCATCTCCAGCGCATAGACTTTGGTGCCAGCCTCGTCGTTCCACTCCCCGGCCACCTTGGTGTACCGCTGGACGAACCTGTCCATGTACTCGCTTCGGATCTCGGGGGTGCTGGCGCCGCCGACCGAGATGAACCCGTTCGCCGCCGTGCCTGCCACCTCGTTCAGGATCTTCGCGTCCTGCGCCGTCTCCGTGCTGAGCAGGCCCTTATAGCCCAGCTGGCGGGCCGTCCGGATCAGGAGCGGGGCATCGGCCGGGGCCACGCCCGAGAGCACGATGAGATCGGCGTGTTGCCGGACGACGCGCGACATGACGGGGGTAAAGTCCGATGTGCCCGGCTCATAGGTATCCTCGGAGGAGGCGACCGTGAGGCCGAGCGCCTTTGCCGCCGCCACACCCTCGGTGCGCTGATTGAGCGGGTCGGACTCGTTCCGGGCAATGAAGCTGACGCTCCGGACGCCTTTCTGCGTCTTCAGGTACTTGTAGATCACCGGACCCGCCTGGTAGGACGCGATCATGCCGAGGATCGAGTTGCTGCGCGGCGGCGTGTAGAGCGCCCTGGAAAAGGCGTACGGGATGTTGATGGCCTTGGCCTTCTCCATCACCGGCACGATGGCGGCCGCCGTCGTGTCGACGTTCGGCCCGATGATGTACTTGATCTTGTCTTGGTACGCGAGGCGCTCGGCGCCCGAGACGGAGACCTTGGGATCGTTCCGGTCGTCGAAGCTGGCGACCTCGATGCGGTACTTCTCCCCGCCGATAGGCCAGCCGCCCTGCTCGTTGATCAGCTGCGCCGATGTCTCCGCGCAGTACCGGTTCACGAGCCCCCACGAGGCGGCCGGGCCGCTCATCACGCCGAGCACCCCGATCTTGAGGACCTTCTGCTCGGCGTTCACCGAACCGTTGGGCACAGTCACCGCGACCGCGCCGGCGATCATGACGGGCACTACCGCCCTCAGCACCTTCATAGACGCTGCCCCTCCTCCCCCGTTCTCTTGGAGCCGGCTCCGCTTGCGCCATCGGGGAGCCGCCTCATCCGTGCTTCACCGGGATTCCATTCTTGGCGCCCGGCTCCCTTCCATTCCACTCTTCTCACGCGACGAACAGCTCGCGAGGAAAGTTCGTGATCACCTCGCACCCGGTCCGGCCGACGAGCACGGTTTCGCTGATGATGATCCCATAGCGGCCGAGATCGTAGAATCCGGGGACGAGGTGAAACGTCATCCCGGTTCGGAGAGGCCGTTCGTCTCCATCCCAGATCGACATGATGTGCCCCTCGCCCCAGTCGGGCGCGTAGTTGATCCCCACCGAGTAACCCGTGCGGTGCCCCAGCAGGTGCCCCAACCCGTGCTTCTGGAACACGGCTTTGCTCGCATTGTGCGCCTCACCCGAGGTCGCCCCCGGCCTGATCGCCTCGAGCACGCGTTCCAGCGCCTCCCGCACGATCGCCCCCCGCCGCGCCACTTCGTCGCTCGGCCGGCCGACGGTGCCGCAGCGGTACAGCGCCGCGCAGTAGCGTTTGACCACGCCGGGAAGCTCGTAGTTGAGGACATCCCCCGCCGCGTACGTCCGCCCCGCCCACGTGCTGTGGCACAGGCTCGTCCGCGGGCCGCTGGTGATGAACGGCGGCAGGCCCGCATATTCGCCGCCCGCCCGAATCAGCTCGGCCGACATCGCCCCGGCGACCTCGTTCTCCGTCGTTCCCGCCCGCGAGGCCCCGATCGCCGCCCGCATCGCCCGTTCGGCCGCCCGAGCCGCCGTCCGGATATGCGCCAGTTCCTCGTCCGACTTGATCACCCGCTGCTCCTCGATGAGCCGTGAGGCGTCCGCTAACCGCCCTCCCGCGTGTTCCACGCCCTGCTGAAGCTGGAGATACCGCTT
>VBAK01000074.1 GCA_005882275.1 Candidatus Segetimicrobium genomatis | reverse complement strand
GCAGCTCCAGCGGGTGCTCATCCAGAACAACCTGTTCACCGACATCGGCGCCTTCGCCGGCAACGGCGGCTACGCGGGGCTGCTGTTCCTCCTGCAGGACGGGACGGCGAACGTCGTCATCGACCACAACACCGCCCTCCAGACCGAGTGGCCGCTCTACGCCCAGGTGCACAACGTGGGCCGCGGGCCCCATACCGGCTTTGTCTTGACGAACACCATCACCCCCAACAACCATTACGGGGTGAGCGGGGACGGGACGATGGCCAACCCGATGGGCACCCTGACCACGTACTTCCCCGGCGCCGTGGTCGCCGGCAACGTGCTCCCGGGCGGGGCGGCGGCGAGTTATCCGCCCAACAACTTCTTCCCCGCGACACCCGCCGACGTGGGCTTCGCGAATCTCGCCGGCGGCGACTATCACCTGGCGGCGGGGAGCCCCTACAAGCACGCCGGCACCGACGGCAAGGACATCGGCGCCAATATCGACGCGCTCGGCACGGCGACCGCGTTCGCCGTCTCCGGGATCAACCCCGCCGCGCAGTCGGCTCCGCCCACCGTGTCGATCACCCCCGCGGGCACCGACTTCGGGACGGTCACCGTGGGCGGATCGGCCGATCGCGCGTTCACCGTCACGAACCTGGGAGGGCGCACCGCGAGTGGCACGATCTCGAGCGGGGCCAGCCCGCCGTTCAGCGTGGTCTCCGGCGGCGCGTTCAGTCTTCCCCCCGGCGCCAGCCAGACGGTGGTCGTGCGGTTTGCCCCGCCCGCTGCCGCCGCGTATGGGACGGCCGTCGTCTTCGCCTGGGGGACCGGGTCGGCGGCGCGGGTGCTGACGGGCACCGGAGCGCAGGAGCCGCCGCAAAACCGGTAGGGCCGAGGAGGGGCGGCGTCGGGCGCCGGCCCCGTCCCGTCGACCGGGACACACCGCATCGGGAGCTCACCCAACCGGGGCTACAGGCCCGCGTTCGGCAGCGGGATGGAAGGCGTGTGCTGAGGGGGACGGGCCCTGATGCCGAAGGCGTCTTCTGCCGTTTTCCAGTAGATCTGCTCCAGCACGTCTTGCGGCAGGTCGAGGCCGCGCAGGGACGGGACGCCGTCGCTGTCGGGGTCGGCGATTGGCGATTCGCAGACGAGATCGGTCTCCCAGAACATCTGGTGCACCCAGTACCGCATCGTGTAGCGCACAGGTTCGGAGTCCTTGAGCACGACCTGGTCTGTCCCAAAACAGATGCGGGCCGCCCACCTGCGGAAGAAGTCGCGGGCGGCCTGCCGCTGCCGGCCGAGTTCGCGAACGATCCACTTGGTGGCGCTCGTGTCGAGGTAGAGGTTCGGGTACCGGGTCAGGAGATCCGCGAGGTGGTCCAGGTGCTCCGGGTCGCCCCCCATGTGGGCGGCCACAAACCGGATCGTCGGGAACCGGCGCAGCCGCGCCTCGAGCATCGGGTACTGCTCCGCCTTGGTCCCGTACTTTGCCGGATCGTACTTCCGCTCGAACCAGCGGTCGGGGTCGCTGACGTGGACGAGCACCCCGAGTCCGGTCTCGGCGATCGCCTGGAACATCGGATCCAGGCGGGGGGAGTCGAGCAGGAAATCCAGCCGGTCGCGGATCCGGGGCGCGAACCACAACTTGATGAGGGGCGCCCCGTGCGCCTTCGCCCCGTGAACGGCTTCGACGGCTCGGTCCAGGAGCGAGGTCTGGCCGCGGGGTTCCGTGAGCGCGGGCCGGACGGCGAGGGTGATCTCCCGGGGATATTGCGCGCGGAGGGCGAGGCCGGCGTCGAGCGGAGCGATCGCGACGAGCGTCGCGATCCGGTAGAGCCGCGCGGCCTCGATCAACTCATGATTCGTCGCCGGCTCGGTCATATGGGTGTGGATGTCCACGATCGGCCCCGGCGCCTTCCGCGGCGGGGGTGCCGCGAACCCCGTGGCCCGCGCTTCCTCGAGCGATTGTCCGTGCACCGGTGCTCCTTCCTTCGTTTCTGGTCTTACACCATTTATCTCCACCTGGTGGTAACGGCGACGCCCATCTCGCCGCTTCCCGCCGGGCCACCCTCCATAATAATGACATCTGCGTGACCTCCCCCAGGACGCTTCCTCGAGGCGGGCTCTGCCGGCCCGCCGCGGGCGGCAGGACTTTGCTTCCGCGGAACTGAACAACGCCCGCGCCGGGAGGTCGCCACCGGCCGATAGGCATCAGGAGGAGGGACCGGATGAGCACAACCCGAGGTCTCCCGCAGCCGGGGACGAGCCCGCAGGCCGGGTCAGGCGCGCGCCCCCGGGTGATCGTGGACACGAACCCGGCGGATGTCTCCGACGTCCTGGCCGATGTCCCGCAGCAGACCGCCGACGACGTGGCGCGGGCGGTTGAGCGCGCGCAGGACGCCTTCCGCGTCTGGCGCGCGACCCCGCCGCCCGAACGGGGACGGGTGCTGGCGAAGGCGGCGGTCCTGGCCCGCACCCGCCTCGACGAGCTGGCCCGTCTTCTGACCCGGGAAGAGGGCAAGATCCTCAGCGAGGCGCGGGGAGAGGTGATGAAAGGCATCAACCTCCTGGAATGGTACGCCGGGGAAGGGTTCCGGATCGGCGGCAAGACGCGGCCGTCCGAGATGCCCACCACCGTGCTGTTTACCCTCCGGGAGCCGCTGGGGGTCGTGGCGATCATCACGCCCTGGAACTTCCCCTGGGCGGAGCCGGCCTGGAAGGTCGCCCCGGCCCTCGTGGCGGGGAATGCGGTGATCCTCAAGCCCGCGTCGCTGACGCCGCTGGTGGCCCGGCGCTACCTCGAGATCCTCGAGGAGGCGGGGCTTCCCAAAGGCGTGCTCACGCTCGTCGTCGGACCGGGCTCGGAGGTCGGCGACGCGCTGGTGGCCCATCCCGCGGTGCGCGCCGTGTCGTTTACCGGCTCGTGCGAGATCGGCGGCGAGGTGTATGCCCGGGCCGCCCGCCGGCTGGCGAAGGTGTCCTGCGAGATGGGCGGCAAGAACGCCGTCGTGGTGATGCCGGACGCCGATCTGGAGCTGGCGGCGGCGGGGATCGTTCAGGGGGCCTTCGGCAGCACCGGCCAGCGCTGCACCGCCACCAGCCTGTGCGTCGTCCACCGGGAGGTCGGCCGCCGGCTCATCGACGCGATCGTCGATCGGGCGCGGGCCATCCGCGTGGGCAACGGCCTGGAAGACGGCGTTGGGATGGGTCCCCTCGTCGATGCGAACCAGCTCGCCACGGTCCTGCACTACATCGAGGTCGGCCGCGTCGAGGGGGCCCGCCTGGCGTGCGGGGGGCGGCGCCTGACCGACGGCGCCCTGGCGCAGGGCTACTTCGTCGAGCCGACGGTGTTTGCGGACGTTCAGCCCGGATCCCGGATCGCGCAGGAGGAGATCTTCGGGCCGGTCCTGTCGGCGATCGAGGTCGGCTCGCTCGACGAGGCGCTCCGCGTCACCAACGGGGTTCGCTACGGCCTCTCCTCGTCGATCTACGCCTCGGACGCCAACACGATCATGCGGTTTGTCGACGGGATCGAGGCCGGCATGGTGCACGTCAACTCGCCCACGGTGGGAGGGGAAGCGCAGATCCCCTTCGGGGGCATCAAGTGGAGCGGGGTCGGCGGGCGGGAGATGGCCGAGGAGGGCCTGGAGTTCTTCACCGAACTCAAAAGCGTCTTCTGGGACTACACCGGACGGGCCCGGCAGACGAACGTCTACTGAGTCCCGGAACGCTGTGAGCGCCCCGGGCCGCGCGCTCCGCGCAGGGTGAGCCTCGCAGGATGCGGCGGCTCGAGTCCCTTGTGGACGCGGTGCTGGCGGCGATCGACGAGTCGTACGCGCTCGACCTCGCCTGCCGGCTGGTCAGGATCCCGAGCGTGTTTCGACCCGACGATCCCCAGGCCAACGAGACGGCCGTCGCCGCCCTGGTCGCCGGCGAATTGCGGCGGCTGGGCCTCGAGGTGCACTGCGAGGACGCGGCCCCCGGGCGGCCCAATGTCATCGGCGACTGGGTCGGGCGCGGCGCGGGCCCCCTGCTGATCCTGGAAGGGCACAGCGACGTCGTCACCGAGGGCGACGCTGCGGCGTGGTCGTACCCTCCCTTCGGCGCCACCGTCGTTGACGGCCGCCTCTACGGGCGAGGGGCCGCCGACATGAAAGGGGGCGTTGCCGCCGCCATCGCGGCGGTGCGGGCGATCGGCGCCGCCGGCGCCGCGCTGCCCGGGCGGATCCGGGTGGCCGTGGTGGCGGACGAAGAAGGCATGATGCTCGGCGTCAAGGCCTTCATCCGCAACGGCTGGGCCGAGGACGCCTGCGGGGCCATCATCTGCGAGCCCGAGGGCAACGACGTCTGCCTGGTGCAGAAAGGCGCGCTGCGCGCGCTGGTCCGATTCCGGGGGAGAATGGCCCACGGGGCGATGCCGCGCAGCGGCATCAACCCCGTCCCCGCCGCCGCGTCGTTCGTCGGGCGGGTCCAGGCCCTCGAGGAACGCTACCGCGGGCGCCACGGACGGCACCCGCTGTTGGGCGAGCCCAGCGTGACGCCCACGGTGCTCCGGGCTGGCGATCTGGCGCAGCTGAATGTCATCCACGCCGATGCCCTGGTCGCGCTCGATGTCCGGACCGTCCCGGGGCAGGAGCCCGCGGAGATCCGAGACGACCTCGCGGCCGCGGCGGCGGCCGCCGCCGCCGGCGTCCCAGGCTGTCAGAGCGCCGTCGAAGTGATCGAGGAGCGGCCGTGGACGGAGACGGCCCCGGACGCGCCGATCGCCGGCGCGGTCGAGCGGGCCTGCCGCCGCGTCCAGGGACGGCCCCCGCGGCGCCGGGGCGTGCCCGGAGCGACGGACGGAACCTTTCTGTCGGCCTGGGCGCGGGTCCCCATCGTGACGATCGGACCGGGGGATGTGACGATTCCCCACCAGATCGACGAGTTCGTCCGGGTGGCCGACCTCGTCGAGGCGTGCCGCATCTATGCCGCGGCGGCCTGCTACGCGCTCGCCGGCGGCGCAGGGCCGGAGGCCGCACCGCCTGATGCCTGACCCGCTGATCGTCTGCAACGCCGTCGAATTTTCATACAGCGCTCCCTCCCCCCTGACTCCCGACCCGCGGGTCCTCCGGGGGCTCTCGCTGGCCGTCCACCGGGGCGAGCATCTGGCGATCATCGGGCCTAACGGCTCCGGAAAATCCACCCTCGCCCGCCACCTGAACGCGCTGCTGCGACCCCAGCGGGGGACCGTTCTCGTCCGCGGGATCGATACGCGAGACCCGGCAGGCGTGAGTCTGATCCGCCAGACCGTCGGCATGGTGTTTCAGCACCCCGAGAGCCAGATGGTCGCCACGATCGTCGAGGAGGACGTGGCGTTCGGCCCGGAAAACCTCGGCGTCCCCCACGCCGAACTGCGGCGGCGGGTGCGGGAGGCATTGGAGACCACCGGCATGTGGGAGGCGCGCGATCGGCCTCCGCACCTGCTCTCGGCCGGGCAGAAGCAGCGCGTGGCGATCGCGGGCGTGCTCGCGATGCGGCCGGAGTGCCTGGTGCTGGACGAAGCCACCTCCATGCTCGACCCGCGGGGGCGGGCCGAGGTCGCCCAGGTCGTTCTGGAGCTGCGCCGCCGGGGAACGGCGGTCGTTTCCATCACGCACCGGATGGACGACGCGGCCGCGGCCGATCGGGTGATCGTCCTCGACGCCGGGGCGGTCCGATCCGAGGGGACCCCGCGCCGGGTCTTTGCCGATCCCGAGGCGCTGCGCGCGGTCGGCCTCGACCTCCCGCCGGCGGCGGCGCTGGCCGCCGGGATGCGTCGGCGCTTCCCAACCTTTCCCGCGGGTTTGTTGACCGTGGACGAGGTCGTGGAGGCCGTGGCCGCCTCCCTCCCGGCCCGCCGTGACCGGTGATCCGGGGGCGGTAACGCCGCAGTCCCCGCGGCCGGTCGCCGCGTCCGCGGCGATCGAGATCGAGGACCTCTGGCACACCTACATGCGGGGGACTCCCTTCGAGCATCCGGCCCTGCGCGGCGTCACGCTGCACGTCCACGATGGCGAGGTCGTGGGCATCATCGGGCAGACCGGATCCGGGAAGTCGACCCTGATCCAGTATTTCAACGGGCTGATGCGGCCCATCAGGGGGCGGGTGATCGTCGCCGGGCACGACCTGGGGAGTCCCCGCGCGGACGTCGCGGCGGTGCGGCGGGCCGTCGGCTTGGCGTTTCAAGAGCCGGAGACCCAGGTGTTCGAGCGGCTGGTCGGCGATGATGTCGCCTACGGCCCCCGCCGGCTGCGCCTCCCGTTCCACGAGATCCGCGAGCGGGTGCGGTGGGCGATGGAGATCATGGGGCTGCCCTTCGAGACCTTCAAGGATCGCTACACCTTCACGCTGAGCGGCGGCGAGCTGCGCAAGGCGGCCCTCGCCGGGGTGCTCGCCCTGCGGCCGCGCGTCCTGGTCCTGGACGAGCCGACATCGGGATTGGATCCGCGTTCGCGGGACGACCTGCGGGCGCGGATCGAGGAGCTTCGCGACCGCGAGGGGATGACGGTGGTGCTGGTGTCCCACGACATGGAGGAGGTGGTCCGGCTCAGCGATCGGGTCTACGTGCTCCACGACGGCGCGGTGGCGGCGTCCGGATCTCCGCGCGAGGTCTTCGGCGATGCCGCCCGCCTCGCCGCGGCCGGCCTCGCGCCGCCCGAGGCGGCGCAG
>VBAK01000169.1 GCA_005882275.1 Candidatus Segetimicrobium genomatis | reverse complement strand
GCCGCGCCCCGTGCAGTTTTCCATCGGCACCTTCTCGACGTTCTACGCCGGGCTGGTGGAGGTGCGCACCGACGACGGGCTGATCGGGGTTGGGGAGTGCATCGTCCGGCGCGCCCCGGAGGTCGTCACCACGATCGTCGATCGTCTCCTGGCGCCCCAGTTGATCGGCCGTGATCCCTGGGACGTCGAGGGCCTCTGGGACGAGATGCTCATGCTGCTCCGGCGGTGGGGTCACTCCCGGGGATTCGTGGTCGAGGCGATGAGCGGGATCGACATCGCGCTGTGGGACCTGCTCGCCCGCTCGGCCGGCAAGCCGCTCTACAAGTTCCTCGGGGGCGCGGGGCGGGACCGGGTCCGCTGCTACGTCTCCAAAGTCTACTTCGACGAGATTCCCCGCATGGCCGAGGAGGCTCGGGCGCTCGTGGCCCAGGGCCACACGGCGATCAAGGTGCAGATAGGCTGGCCTCCGGCGCGCGGCGGCCACCACGCCGATGTGGAGACGGTGCGGGCGATCCGCGAGGCGGTGGGGCCCCAGGTCGAGATCATGCTGGACGCGAACGGCGCCTACGACGTGGGAACCGCGGTCCGCGTCGGGCGCCAGCTCGAGGAGCTGAACGTGGCCTGGCTCGAGGAGCCGGTGCCGGCCGATGATCTGGACGGGTACGCGCACCTGCGGCGGTCCGTGCGGGTGCCGCTCGCCGCCGGGGAGACGGAGTTCGGGCTCTTCGGATTCCGCGACCTGATCGCGCGCGGCTGCGTGGACGTCCTCCAGCCCGAAGTCGCCCGGATCGGCGGGGTCACCGCCGCCCGGCGGTTGTGGGCGCTGGCGCACGCTCACAACCTGCTCTACGCCCCTCACACGGGGTTCAGCGGGGGCATCGCCCACCTGGCGTCCCTGCACCTCGCCGCGGCGGCGCCGAACTTCTATACATACGAGTACATGGGGACCTCGTATATTCACAACCCGCTCCGGGACATCTTCACGGCCCCATTCCCCGCTCCCAAGGAGGGGCTGATCGCCCTTCCCCAGGGGCCGGGGCTGGGCCTCGAGATCGATCCGGGAATGGTCCGGCGCTACGCGGTCCGCTGAGCGCGGGCCGGCCCCCGCCCCAGGCTACCCGCACGGCGGCGCGGAGGCCCGGCGACGCGCGCAGTCGTCGCACTCGCAGATGTCCCGCAAGAACTTGAACGTGTAGAGGCCCGTGAGGTGGCCATCCGACCAGGTGAACCTGAGCGCGTAGGCTCCGACCCGGCCGATTTCCTTGGGATGAATGCCTTGGGGGACCTTGGACGGATCCAGCCGCTGTTCGCCGGTCCATTCATCGATGCAGAACGCGCACGGACACCGCTCGCGCAGCGTGCGAAACGAATACCGGCTGCGGTGGCCGTCGTCCCACACGATGGTGAGCGTCCCGGCCGGGTCCTGACTGATCTCGCCTGGGACCGGCATCCGTGGCATCGGTTACCTCGCGTCGCTCCGACCGTCGCTTCGAACAGAGGGTCGGGCCTGGGAATCCCGCGATATACCCGTGGCGTTCTCCTGGCGTAACGCCCTTCCGGCAGGGGCGATTCCGTCAGCACGGCAGGGGCGTCATGCGTACGCATAGCGCAGCGCGCCGTTTCATATCGCGAGTCACCGGAGGATGAGCGTGAACACCGCTGTCCCGATCGAGGAACAGCCCCACCGCGTGCGCCTGACCATCAACGGCCGCGCCCAGGATGTCGAGGTCCCTCCCCGCCGGACGCTGCTGCACCTCCTCCGCGAGGATCTGCACCTGACCGGCACCAAGGAGGGCTGCGGGATCGGCACCTGCGGGGCCTGCACGGTGCTCGTCGACGGGAAGGCGGTGCTGTCGTGCCTGCTCCTGGCCGTCCAGGCCGGCGGCCGGTCCGTCGAGACGATCGAGGCCGCGGGGGCCGGGCCGGACCCTCTCCTCGACGCGTTCATCAAGCACGACGCGTTCCAGTGCGGATTCTGCACGCCGGGGCAGATCATGGCGCTGCGCGGGCTGTTTCAGCGGAATCCGCGGGCGTCCGCGGAGGAGATCCGGCGGGCCGTGGAAGGCAACGTCTGCCGGTGCGGCGCGCATTTGCGGATCCAGGCCGCGGCGCTCGATGTCGCCGGGGGGGTCTAAGGATGCCGCGGATCGTCAAGCAGAAGGTCGAGTTCGAGGGGCGGATCGAGGAGCGCGAGGTTGTTCTGGAGGGCGACGACCTCCCGGTCTGGCCCGCCGATGCGCGGTTCACCATCGTCGGCGCGCCGGTGACCCGCGTCGACGGCCGGGAGCGCGTGGGCGGCACCGCCCGCTACACGACCGATCAGTATCCGGCCGGCATGCTGCACGGGGTCATCCTCCGGAGCCCGCACGCGCACGCGCGGATCGCCGGGCTGGATGTCTCGAAGGCCGAGCGCCTCCCCGGGGTGCGCGCCGTGCTCTCCCACCTCAACGCCCCGAAGATCCGATGGTTCAACGGCGCGAGCTGGCTCTTCGATCCCGAGCTGCGGTACGTCGGGGACGAGGTCGCCGCCGTGATCGCCGAGGACGCCGCGGCGGCGCGGGATGCGCTGGATCTCATCGAGGTGGAGTACGAGGTCCTGCCGCACGTGCTGGACGCCGCGGCGGCGATCCGGCCGGGCGCGGTGCTCGTGCACCCCACGGGGAACATCCTTGGCGGCGCGCCCGAGCGCTACGAGCGCGGAAACGTGGAGCCGGCGCTGGCGCGCGCCGAGGTGACCGTCGCGCTCACCGTCCAGACCCCCGACCAGCTCCACCACAGCATGGAGACCCACGGCTCCGTCGCGGAGTGGTCGGGCGACCGCCTCACGCTCTGGGACTCCACGCAGCACATCTTCGGGGTGCGCCGGCAGGTCGCGGTGGCCCTCGGGATTCCCATGGACCGCGTCCGGGTGCTCAGCCCGTTCTCGGGCGGCGGCTTCGGGAGCAAGAACGCGGCCGGCAAGTACTCGGTGATCGCCGCGCTCGCCGCGCGCCAGACACAGCGGCCGGTGCGCGTGATCTTCTCACGGATCGAGGAGAGCCAGGCGGCGGGGAAGCGGCCCCGCAGCATCCAGAAGATCCGCCTCGGGGCCCGGCGCGACGGGACCCTCACCGCAATCGACTACTGGGGCCTGTCGAACGTCGGGGCGTACCGGGCATTCCCGTCTCCCCTCAGCGGCCCGCCGAAGGAGTTGTACGCCTGTCCCAACGTCCGGACGGACACGGCGTCCGTCTTCACCCACACCGGTCCGGCGGCGGCGTTCCGCGCGCCGGGGTACCTGGAGGCCACCGTCGCGCTCGAGTGCGCGGTGGAGGCGCTGGCGGACCGGCTCGGCCTCGACCCCCTGGAGGTGCGGCTGCGCAACTACGCCGAGGGCGATCAGGTCCTGGAGCGTCCGTACTCGAGCAAGTTCCTCCGGGAGGCCTACCGGCTCGGCGCCCGGTCCATCGGCTGGGAGCGGCGGACGGCCACGCCCGCGCAGGTCGTGCGCGACGGGACGCGCCGGGGGTTCGGGATGGCCAGCCAGATCTGGGGCGGGTCGGGCTCGCCCCCCGCGTACGCCGAGATCCGGTTCAACGTGGACGGCACGGCGGAGGTGCGGATCGGCACCCAGGACATCGGGACGGGCGCCAAGACGGCGCTCACGCAGATCGCCGCCGAAGTGCTCACGGTGCCGGTCGACCGGGTGCGGCTGGCCCTGGGAGATACCGACTTCCCCTACAGTCCGCTGTCCGCGGGCAGCCAGACGATCGCCTCCTGCGGCCCGGCCGTCCGCATGGCCGCGGAGGAAGCGCGCCGGCACCTCATCGACGCCGCGGCGTCCGTGCTCGAGGCCGCCCCGGAGGACATCAGGCTCGAGGCCGGACATCTGACCGTCGCGGGGGTGCCGGACCGGCGGATCTCGGTCGCGGAGCTGACCGGCCGCATGGGCAACTTCACCGTCACCGGCCGGGGGTTCCGCGGGGCGAACCCGAACGACGTCACGATCCGGACGTGGGGGGCGCAGTTCGCCGAGGTCGAGGTGGATACCGAGACCGGGGCGGTGACCGTGCTCAAGGTGGCGGCCGCCCACGACGTCGGCCGCGTCATCAACCCGCTGCAGTACGCGAGCCAGATTCACGGAGGGGTCATCCAAGGGCTGGGGCTTGCGCTGACCGAAGACCACGTCACGGATCCCGAGACCGGGAACGTGCTCGACCTTGGGTTTGACGCCTACGCCGTGCCGCGCCTGCCGATGATCCCCGAGATCGACGCGCTGGCGGTCGGCATCCCCGATCCGATCGCGAACAACCTGGGGGTGAAGGGGGTCGGCGAACCGCCGATCATTCCGACCCCGGCGGCGATCGCGAACGCCGTCGCCAACGCGCTCGGGGTCCGGATCACCGACCTGCCCATCACCCCGATGAAGGTGCTGCGCGCGCTCGGCCGGCTCGAGTAGGCGGGACGGTCGGTCACGCGGACGCGGTCGATGCGCCGCCGCAGGGAGGACGCCCGACGCCGCAGGTCGTGATCGTGGGGGGCGGCGTGGTCGGCAGCTCGATCGCCTACTTTCTGGCGAGCCACCCGCGGTTCTCCGGCCGGGTCACGGTCGTCGAACGCGATCCGACCTACCGCCGAGCGTCGTCCGCGCTCTCGGCAAGCGCGATCCGCCAGCAGTTCTCGACCGCGGTCAACATCGAGATCTCCCGCTTCGGCGTCGACTTTCTGCGCAATCTCGGCGCGCACCTGGCGGTCGATGACGACCGGCCGGACGTCGGCCTCACCGAGCCCGGGTATCTGTTCCTGGCGACCCGGGCCGGACTGCCGGTGCTCGAGCAGAACCACCGCCTGCAGCGGGCCCACGGGGTCGACGTGGCGCTGCTCGGGCCGGGCGACCTGTCGGCGCGGTTCCCGTGGCTGGTGACCGGCGGCATCGCTCAGGGGTCGCTCGGCCTGTCCGGCGAAGGGTGGTTCGACGGCTACAGCCTCCTGCAGGCATTCCGCCGCAAGGCGCGGTCGCTCGGGGTCGCGTACGTCGCGCAGGAAGTCACGGGCCTCCGCCGCGCGGGGTCGCGCGTCGACGCCGTCGCGCTGGCCGATGGCTCGACGCTGGCGTGCGACGTTGCGGTGGATGCGGCCGGCCCGTGGGCGGCGGCCGTCGCGGCCATGGCCGGCGTCGACCTGCCGGTCCGGGCGCGCCGGCGCTGCGTGTTTGTGATCGCCTGCCGCGAGCCCCTGCCGCGCTGCCCGCTGGTGATCGACCCGTCCGGCGTCTGGTTCCGGCCGGAGGGCCCGTACTTCCTCTGCGGCACGTCCCCGGCGGAGGGGGCCGAGGATCCCGACGATTTGCCGCTCGAGGTCGACGAGCGCCTCTTCTACGACATCATCTGGCCGGTCATCGCGGCCCGCGTGCCCGCGTTCAAGGCCGTCAAGCTGATCCGCAGCTGGGCCGGGTACTATGACATGAACGTCATCGACCACAACGGCCTCGTCGGGCCGCATCCGGCGATTGCGAATCTCTATTTTGCCAACGGGTTCAGCGGGCACGGACTGCAGCAGGCGCCGGCGGTGGGTCGCGGCGTCGCCGAATTGATCGTCGACGGCGGCTACCGAAGCCTGGACCTGACGCCGCTCGCCTTCGCGCGCGTGATCGAGGGGCGGCGCCACATCGAACTCAACGTGATTTGATGCGAGGCTCCTAGGGGGCCACCGCCAGCAGGAGATGGCGAATCCGCCTCACCTCGGCCTGGATCTCCTTGTAACGGGCCGCGCGGCGGCCCTCGTGGTTCTCGGTGGCGCGCAGTTCCACGGAATACAGCCCGACCGCGTCGCGAAGCGGCTTGACCGCCGCCCCGCGGTCCCCCTGGGCGAGCAGCGCTTCCGCGAGCCAGACCCGGTAGCGCGGGGAGTACGGGTCGAGCGCGATCGCCCGGCGGAGCGATGCCGCGGCCTCGTCGTACCGGCCCTGCGCCTGCCGCAGGCGTCCGAGCGCGGCGTGCGGGTAGCCGCTCCACGGATCCACCCGCTCGGCCCGAACGTAAAGCGCCTCCGCCCGGTCCCGGGCCATCCACCACGGCCCGATGCTCGAGTCGATTCGGCGGAGGTACAGGTCCGCGACGGTATCCCCGAAGTACGGGAGCACGAACCCGTAGAGCGGATCCGCGGCCTGGGACGCGCGGAACAGGTCCACCGCTCTGGCATACCGTCCGGCCTTGACCGCCGCCGTCGCCCTGTCGTGCAGCGCCGGCGCCTGCGCCAGCGGGGGCAGCATCGGCAGGAGCGCGACGAGGCCGGCCGCGAGCGGGAGCGCCGCCAGCCTCAGCGGGAAGCGCAGGGGACGCTGCCCGAGCGTCTCGTGGGCGGCCGCCGCGGCGGTGAAGACGGCGAGGGCCGTCATGTTCGAGACCACCGAGAGATTCGAGTTGACCAGGCTCGTCGTCGCCACCCCGGCCGCCGTGGCGCCCCACGCGCCCAGCCAGAGCCGCGACTCCGCGTCGCCCGTCAGGTAACGCCGGCCCAGCGCGCGCAGCACGGCTGCCGACGCGAGGACGAGCAGGACGGCGCCGGCCAGGCCCGTCTCGGCGAGGATCTGGATGTAGTCGTTGTGGGCGGATCCGGGGATCCGCAGCACGGCGTAGGTGGCGCGCACTCCCAGGGGCCGGTAGGCCGAGTACGCCGCGTTAAACACCCCGATCCCGGTGCCCAGGATCGGATGCGCCCGCCACATGCGGAGCGCGGTGCGCCAGATGAACATCCGGCTGGCGGCCGTGTCGGCCGGATCGAGCGTGAGGCTTTCCGCGCGAAGCCCGACCGCGGGGTGAGAGAGCGCCATCAGGCCGGCGACCGCCACCACCACGAGCAGCACCGGCCACACGCGCGTCCGGACGGGCCACAACAGGATGCCGCAGGCCAGGACGAACACGGCCAGTCCGGTATACCCGCCGCGGGAGTAGGTCAGCGGCAGGGCGGCGACCTGGAGGGCCAGCGCCGCCACCGCCCCAAGACGCCACCGTCCCGACAGGTCCACGACCAGGAGCGTGCCCGCCCCGATCCCCACGAGGAGGTATTCCGCGAGGACGTTTGGGTTGGTGAGGGTGCCGTGGATGCGGGTGCGGATCATGCCGGCGAACGCCCGGCTGAGCCAGTAGGCCGGGGTGGGCTCGCCGCCCACGTACTGCCCCAAGCCGACGGCGGCCTCGATGGCGCCGATGAGCGCAAGTCCGCCGAGGGCGACCCGGATCTTGGCGCGGTCGGTGAGGCCGACGGCCGCCGCGAGGACCAGGGCCAAGATGGAGAGCCGGAAGAAGATTTCGTCGCGCGTCGAGTACAGGTCGGTCGTGGTGGCGAGCGAGCCGAGGCAGATCGCCGCCGCGGCGGCGAATCCCCAGAGCAGCGGCGCCGGAAGCGCGCGGCCGCCGGCCACCCAGCGCAGCAGGGCGCCGGTCCCGATCACGAGCGCCCCCTGCTCGAAGGCCACGAGGCGGGCCCGGTGCTCGACATACCCCGCGGCGGGCAAGAAGGTCAGCCCCGTCAGGGCCGCGCCCGCGCAGAGGGCCAGCACCGCGGCGAGGATCGCCCAGTCGACGATCTCCCCCGGGCCCGCGCGGGCGAGCCACGCCCGAGCGGCCTCCCCGGGGGCCGTTGGATCTAGCGGCCCAGCCATCCGCCGTCGACGGCCAGGAGGTGACCGTGGATGTAGTCGGATGCGGCCGAGGCCAGGAACACCGCCGCTCCGCCGAGGTCTTCCGGCCGCCCCCACCGCCCGGCCGGGATGCGGGCGAGGATGGCCGGGTTGCGGGTCGTGTCCTCCTGCAGCGGGCGGGTGAGGTCGGTGGCGATGTAGCCGGGGGCGATCGCGTTGACGTTGATGCCGAGCGGCGCCCACTCGTTCGCGAGCGCCTTGGTCAGCTGCCCGACCGCGCCCTTGCTGGCCGTATAGGGGCTGACCAGGATGCCACCCTCAAAGCTCATCAGCGACGCGATATTGATGATCTTTCCGCGCCGCCGCGGCAGCATCTCCCGGGCGGCGGCCTGGCAGAGCCGGAACACGGCATGGAGGTTGACCTGGAGGACCCGCTGCCATTCCTCCGGCGTCACATCGAGCGCCGGGCCGCGCGTGGTGGCGCCCGCGTTGTTCACGAGGATATCCACCCTGCCCGCCGCCGCCGCGGCGCGAGGGATCACCTCTTCGACCTGCGCCGGGTCGGCGAGATCGAAGACCAGCGAATGGCACCGCCGTCCCGCGCGCTCCACATGATCCGCCAGCGCGCCGGCGGGATGACGCCCGACCGCGACGATGTCGGCCCCGGCGTCCGCCAGGGCTGCGGCGATGCCGCGGCCGATGCCGCGGCCGGCGCCCGTCACCACCGCCACCTGCCCGGTGAGGGCAAACATCCTGCTCCCATCAGCCATCGCTTCCTCCCCTACCCCGATCTCGGGTCCGGCAGACGCGGGGTCGAAACGATCCGCCGCCGTCCTCGCCCGCGTTCCCGCCCGTGCGCCGCCGATCCCCGCCGACCTCCGCCCGCGCCCCCTGCGCGCCGCGCGCAGGACCGCGCCGGGAAGACGGCGAACCGGGCAGGGAGTGTCGCCGCGAAGCCGCACCCTGAGACGCAGCCTCGTCGCTCCAGTGCTGGTCCTCCTGCTCTCCTCCGGGGCCTGGGCCTCGCCGCCGCGGGCGCGGATCGAGTTCTGGACGATCTCGCTCCAGCCGTTCTTCACCGGGTACGTCCAGGGGCTGATCGCCGCGTACGAGCGCGCCCACCCCGATGTCCAAATCCGCTGGATCGATGTCCCCCCGCAGACGATCGAGCAGAAACTCCTGGCCGCGATCGCCGGCGGGGTCGGCCCCGAGGTGGTCAACCTCAACACCGAAGGCACGCTGCGCATGGCGGAGGCGCGCGCCCTCGTGGACATGGACGGCGCGGTGCCGCCGGCGGCGCGCGGGCGCTACTTTCCGAACATCTGGAGCTCGACGCGGAGCGGCGGCGCGGCGTACGGCATCCCATGGTATGTTGTCCCCAACGTCCTCGCCTACAACCGGGCGTTGTTCCGCCGGGCCGGGCTGGACCCGGCGCGTCCGCCGGCTTCCGAGGAGGCGTTCGTCCAGGCGGCGACCGCGATCAAAGCGCGCACGGGCGTGTACGGGTTCATGCCCAACATCGACGGGATTCGCTTCCTGAGGGTCTTCCAGGAAGAGGGCCTGTCGATCCTTGCGCCCGACCGCCGCCGCGCCGTCTTCAACAGCGCGGCCCACGTCCGGGTGCTGGCGAGGTACGTCGCCCTGTTCAAGCAGGACCTGTTCCCCGCGGACACCCTGCAGCGGGGGTACCTGGGGGCCACGGAGCGCTATGCGGCCGGCCAGCTCGCGATGCTCACCACCGGGCCGCAATTTCTCCTGCGCGTGCGGGCCGACAGCCCGGATGTCTACCGCGAGACCGCGGTGGCGCCCTACCCGCTCGGCCCGGGCCGCGTCCTGGACCTCCCGACGATGGAGCTCGACGTGCCGCTGGCCAGCCGGCACCGGCGGGAGGCGGTGGATTTCGCGCTGTACGTGACGGACGATGCCAACCAGCTCGCCTTCTGTCATCTCGTCGTCGTCTTCCCGTCCACACGGGCCGCCGCCGCGGACCCGTACTTCACCCGGGCGGGGCAGAGCCCCGAGGACCGCGCGCGGGCGATCGCCGCGGGTGAACTGGGGACCGCCCGGGACCTGACCGTCGTTGTCCCGCACAGCGACGAGCTCTATCGGGCGTTTCGAGAAGCGGTGGAGCAGGCATTTTACGGCCGGATGACTCCGCAGCAGGCCCTGGACTGGGCGGTCAAGGAGTGGAACGCCCGCCTCTAGGGCTGCCGGCCCCCCCGGCCGGGCAGGGCCCGCATCCGGCAGGATCGCCGGGCGCGCCGCCGTCCGCCTCCCCCGCCGGCCGGCGGCGGATCCTGACCGCGTATCTGTTCCTCCTTCCCGCCCTCGCGCTGCTGGCGACGTTCACCTTTTACCCGGTGATCTTCGGCACCGCGCTGAGCCTGTTCGAGTACAACATCATCAGCCCGCCGCGCTTCGTGGGCCTGGGGAATTTCCGCCGGCTGGCCGCCGACCGGTACTTCTGGATCGCCCTCGGCAACAGCGTCAGATACCTCGCGGTCGTCCCCGTGCTCCAGGGATGCGCGATTCTCCTCGCGCTCTGGGTGCACCGCTCGGCGCGCGGCATCGGCTGGCTGCGCGCCGCCTACTACCTGCCGGTCGTCACCTCGATCGTCGTCGTGGGGATCCTCTGGCGGTGGCTGTACGATGACGCCGGGCTCATCAACTTTGTTTTGCTGCGGCTGGGCCTCGCCCGCGGTCCCATCCACTGGCTGGCGAGTCCCGGGATCGCGCTCTACGCGGTCATGTTCGTCACCTTGTGGAAGGGGCTGGGGTACTACATGGTGATCTATCTCGTCGGCCTGGAGGCGATCCCTCCCGGATACGCCGAGGCCGCCGCGATCGACGGGGCCGGCGCGCTCCAGCGGTTGTGGCGCGTGACGCTCCCGCTCCTCCGGCCGAGCATCCTGCTGGCCGCCACGCTCTCCGCGATCTCGGCGCTGCGGGTGTTCGAGGAGGTGTATGTCATGACCGGCGGCGGGCCGGTGTATGCGACCTACACGATGTTCTACTACATGTTCGATCAGGCCTTCGGCGCCCTCCATATGGGATACGCGGCCGCCCTGGGCGTGGTCCTGGCCGTGGTGACGATCGGCCTCTCCATGCTCAGCTTCCGGCTGCTCCGCGAAGGAGGGCTTTCCTATTACTGAACCGATGCCTCGGCCCCCCGGGACCGCCCGATTGCGGTCCGGCAGCGCCCGTCTCCGGCAGGTCGCGGCTGCCGCGCAGTACGCGGGGCTGGGCCTGCTCGCGGTCGGGACAACCTTTCCGTTCATCTGGCTGCTCGCGACGTCGCTGAGGAGCACCGGGACCGTCGTCTCGTTTCCGCCGGTGCTGATTCCCCATCCGCCCACCCTGGCCAATTACGCGGGGATCTGGGCGACGATGCCGCTCGCCCGCTTCTTCGCCAACACGGTCTACATCACCGGGGTGGGCATCGTGCTGACGGTGGTGGTCAGCGCGCTGGCGGGATACCCGCTGGCCCGCATGCGCTTTCCGGGCCGCGATGCGATCTTCTACGCGATCGTCGGGAGCCTGATGCTCCCCCAGCACGTGGGCCTGATCCTCAACTTTGTGACGCTGATGCGGCTCCACATGGTGGATACCTACGCCGCGGTCTACCTGCCGAGCGCGGCGAGCGTGTTCGGGATCTTTCTGCTACGGCAGGCGTACCTGACGATCCCGGCGGAGATCGAAGATGCGGCGCGCATCGACGGCGCGGGGGAGTTCCGGCTGTGGGGCCAGATCATGCTGCCGCTGGTCGCCCCCGCCCTGGCCACCCTGGCCATCATCGAGTTCTCGGGGTACTGGAACTCGTTCCTGTGGCCCCTCATCGTGCTGAAGTCGCCCGAGAAGTTCCCGCTCGCGGTGGGCCTCCTCTACCTCTCCGGCCTCTTCGCGTACAACACCCGGTACATCGCCGCCGGCGCCGTCCTGATGACCCTGCCGACGATCGCGGTGTTCCTCGCCCTCCAGCGGTACTTCCTCCGCGGAATCACCATCGGGGCCGTGAAGTGAAGGCGCCCGTCCGGATCGCGTTCCTCCCCCTCGACGCCCGGCCGGTGACGCGCGGGGCCTTCCTCGCGCTCGCGGCCCTGGCCGGATGGGACGTGGCCACGCCTCCCGCCGCCCTCCTCGGCGCCCGCCGCCGGAGCGCCGATGTCGACGCCCTCTGGCGCTGGGTCGACACCGAGGGCGCGGAGGCGGACGTCCTGATCGCGTCGGCGGAGGTGGTGATCTACGGCGGGCTCGTGCCGTCCCGCATCGGACACGAGCCCCTCGATCGGTGTCTCGCCCTGGCGGGCCGGTTCGGGGAGGCGCGGCGGCGCGCGCCCCACCGGCGCCTCCTGCTGGCGGCCAGCAATCTGCGCCTGCCGGCCGCCCCCGACGCCACCGAAGAGCCGGAGTACTGGGCGGAGTTCGGCCCGCAGATCTTCGCCCACAGTTACCACGCCGACCGGTACGAGCAGACCGGAGATCCGTCCTCACGGGCGCAGGCCGCGGCGGCGCGGGCCGCGGTGCCTCAGGCGGTGATGGCCGACGTGCTGGCGCGGCGGGCCAGGAACCTGACCGTGCTCCTCTCCCTCGTCGACCAGGCGGCCCGGGGGGATCTGGACGGCCTGCTGGTGGGGCAGGACGACGCGGCCGAGTTCGGGCTGACCCGGCGGGATCTGCGGACGGTCGAAGCCGCCATTGCGGAGCGGGGCGCGGGCGCCCGCGCCTGGGTGACCTACGGGACCGATGAGCTCGCGGTCCGGCTGCTGGCGCGGGCGTGGCTCGAGAGGGGCGCGCGGACCCCCGGCGTGCGGGTCGCCTACGCGTACCCCGAGAACCGGGAGGCGATCCCGCGCTACGAAGGACAGGCGCTGGATCGCACCGTGACCTCGCATATCGCAACGGCCGGGGGCCGGCGGGTGACCCGAGGGGAAGAGTTGATCCTGTTCGTCCACAACTTTCCGGGCGCCCAGGAAGAGGCCCCGCACCAGGAGCCGTACGAGCCCCGCAGCCTCGACCATTTCTTCGAAGCCCTCCGGGCCGGCCTCGAGGGCGGCTCGACAGTGGGCATCGCGGACGTCCGCTACAGCAACGGCGCGGACCGGACGTTCGTCCGGCGGCTGCTCGATCTGCCCGGCGCGTCCCGGATGGCCGCCTACGGCGGATGGAACACCGCGAGCAACACGCTGGGGATGGCGCTCGCGCAGTCCCTCCTCCCGTCCGGGCCGGCCGGCCAGGCGTTCACGATCGGCCGGTTCCTGGACGACTGGGGCTATCAGGCCGGGGTGCGCCAGCGGCTGGCCGCCGAGATCCTGCCCCGGTATCCGGGGGCCGCGCCCGAGAGGCTGGGACCGGCCCTGGAGCCGTGCGCCGAGGCCGCCCGCGCCTGGCTCGAGCGCGACTATGTTCCCCCGCTGGCGCGCTGTTTCGGCCGGCGGATCCAGGTGACCCGGGTGGCGTTTCCGTGGGAGCGGCTCTTCGAGGCGGGCATCGAGGTGGAGGTCACGTGAGCGCCGCCCGCGAGGCACCGAGCGCCGAGGTGGTGACGTTCGGCCCGGAGGCGGTGCCCGAGGTGGTCGCCCTCTGGAACGCGGCGTGGGGCGAGTCGTTTCCGCTCCGCGAATCGCTCTTTGCGCAGAACACCGTGATGGACCCGCACTTCGATCCCGGCGGCTGCTGGGTGGCCCGGGGCCCGAAGCGCGGCCCCGCGGTGGGGTTTTGTCTCGCGAAGATCGCGCGCGAGCCGATCGGCGCCGACGGGACCCTTCCGGACCGGGGGTGGGTGGGCGCACTGGTCGTCCACCCCGCTTTCCGGCGCCGCGGTCTCGGCACGCGGCTGCTCGCCCGGGCCGAGGCGTACCTCGCCGGGCTCGGCCGCCGCCGCGTCGTGCTCGGCGGGGATCCCGGGCATTTCTTTCCGGGGATCCCGCTGCGGGATGAGGCGCTGGCCTTCTTTGCGGGCGCGGGATACCGGCTGCGCGGTGACGCGTTCGATCTTCACCGGTCCATCAAAGGCTATACGACTCCCGCGGAGGTCGCCACCGCGCGGGCCGGGCATCCGGAGGTCGACATCCGGCCGCTTCGTCCCGGCGAGGAAGGGCCGCTTTTGGAGTTTATGGACGAGACGTTTCCCGGCCGGTGGCGGTACACGATGGGACGCTTTCTCGCCGCGCGCGGTCCCGTGGGCGACGTCATGGGGGTCGTCCGGGGAGGCGCGGTGTGCGGGTTCGCCCACCTGTTTCACCCCGGCTCGCGGTGGATCGGGCCCAGCATCGCCTGGCCCGCGGGCGTCCTGGCTCGCGCCGCAGGCACGGGGACGTGCGGTGGGCTCGGCCCCATGGGGCTGGCCCCGGCGTTCCGCGGCCGCGGGTTGGGGCTGGCGCTCCTCGACGCCGCCGTCCGCCACCTCCAGGCCCTCGGGGTCGACGAGATGATCATCGATTGGACGAGCCTGATCGGGTTCTACGGGCGGCTGGGCTTCGTGCCGCTGCGGCAGTACCGGCACGGGGAGAGGATCCTCTGATGCCCGCGCAGGGAGACGATCGGGATCCCATCGGCCAGCTCTTCTTGGTCGATTTTGGGGAGACCGGTCCGTCTGGCGAGATCACGCGCCTGATCGCCGAGGGCGGGGTCGGCGGCGTCGTCCTGTTCGACAAGAACATCAGGGATCCCGGCCAGGTGGCCTCGCTCACCAACGCGCTGCAGCGCCATGCCGCCGCGGTCCGGCGGCCTCCCCTCCTCGTGGCCGCCGACCAGGAGGGCGGCCCGGTGGTGCGGCTCCGCGGGACGCACTTTCCCAGCGCCATGGCCTTCGGCGCGGCGGGCAGCGACGATCTCGTCGCGGCCGCCGCGGAGGCCACGGCCCGCGAGCTGCGCGCCGTGGGGATCCACGTCAACTTCGCCCCCGACCTCGATGTGAACAGCAACCCCGCGAACCCGGTGATCGGCGTGCGCTCCTACGGCGAGGACCCGGCGCTCGTCGCGCGGTTGGGAACCCGCGCCGTCACGGCGATGCAGGCCGGCGGCGTGCTGGCGACCGCCAAGCACTTCCCCGGCCACGGGGACACGGCGCAGGACTCGCACCTGGCGCTTCCCACGGTCGGCCACCCGCGGGACCGCCTCGAGGCGATCGAGTTCCCCCCGTTTCGCGAGGCGATTCGCGCCGGGGTCGCCGCGGTGATGACCGCGCACGTCGTGTACCCCGCGCTCGACCCCGATCATCCCGCGACGCTGTCGCCGGCCATTATCGGCATGCTCCGGACCGAGATGGGATTTGGGGGCCTCGTGGTCAGCGATTCCATGCGGATGCGGGCCATCGCCGACCTCCTGGGTCCCGGCGAGGCCGCCGTGCAGGCCGTGCTGGCGGGGGTGGACCTGGTCCTGGCCCTCGGCCCCGCGGAGGTCCAGTGGGAGGCGCTCCGGGCGGTGCGCGCGGCGGCCGCCGGCGGGCGCATCCCCGAGGCGCGGATCCGCGAGGCCGCCGACCGCGTCGTTGCGGCAAAGCGCCGCCTCGGGCTCTTCGACAACGCGTTTGTGCAGGAGAACGCCGTTCCCCGGCGCGTGGGCCTGCCGGAGCACACGGCGCTGGCCGGCCGCGTCGCGGCCGCGGCCGCGACGCTCGTCCGCGGGCAGCGGGGGATGCCGCCGCTGCCGCCCGGGTCGATCCAGGTCGCGGCCGGACTCGCGCCCCAGGAGACCACGGAGCGGCTGGCGCAGGCGCTCCGCGCGAAGGGGCGGACCGCGATGACGGTTGGACTGGACCGCGGCGGTGACCGCGGTGCTGCGCCGGATCGGACGGCGCCCATCGTCCTCCCCCTCGCGGATTCGGCTCCGGGCGGCCCGGTGACGCGCGAGCGGATCCTGGCCGTGACGGCCGCCGCGCTCAAGCGCGGGCCGGTGGTTGTGGTCGCCACCGCGGCCCCCTACGCGCTCGCGCACGTTCCCCAGGAGTGCGCCGCCCTCGCCGTCTACGGAGCCGATCCGTCCACGCTCCAGGCCGCGGCCGCCGTTCTTACCGGCGCAGTCCGCCCCGGAGGACGGCTTCCGGTCACCATCGCCTCTCCCACCGCTCCGGAAGTCTAAGATCCGCCCGTAAAGTGCATAAAAACATCGGGCCATCCGGCCGGCCGGCCGGAGCGCCGGGGGGAGTTGCGCTCTGTCAACGGACGGGTATGGGCCTCTTTAGTGGTAAACAGGAAACGAAGCCGGAGTTCGCCCCAGGCGAGACCCTGACACGCCGCGTTCTGGCGCTTCTCGACGACGGCGCCAAGGGGGAGGAGGAAGTCACCGCCTCGGCCCTGGCCTCGGAGCTCGCCCTCCCCGTGGGCGACGTCGAGGCCGAGCTCAAGACGCTGGTGCGGTTCGGGAACCTGGTCCGCCGGACCGGGAAGAACGGCGAGGCCCACTACAGCGCGACGCCCCGGCGAAAATTGCTCGGCGACCTGCTGGTGGAATCGCGGCATCTGACCGCCGAGCAGCTCAAAGAGGCCCTGGGCGAGCAGCACCGCACGGGGGAGCGGCTCGGCGTCATCCTGGTGGACCGGGGGTACGTCACCAAGCAGATCATCGGCAAGATGCTCGAGATGCAGCGCGGCATTCCCTATGTCAACCTGAGCGCCTACCCCATCGACGAGATCCTGGTGCGCAGCCTCCCGGAGCGGGTGATCATGGAGCACAAGATCGTGCCCCTGGCGCGCTCCGGCGATGAGATCCACCTCGCCATGCTGGATCCCAGCGATATCATGGCCGTCGACACCGTGGGCCGGTTCCTGCACGGCAAGGTCCGGCCGTTCCTCACCACCGAGAGCGACTTCTCGTGGGTGGTGAACAAATTCTTCGACGTCGGGCGCAAGGTCGGCGAGAGCCTGACCGAGGCCGGTCCGAACCGCGAGGACTCGGAGGCGGCCAACCAGGGGAGCGCGGTGGGGGTGGTCGAGGCCTTCGACGACTCCCCCGTGGTCCGCGTCCTCAACACGATCGTCCATGATGCCGTCCGCATCGGCGCCACCGACATCCACATCGAGCCGGAGGCGGACGAGACCCCTGTGCGGTTCCGCATCGACGGCCTGCTCGCGGACAAAACGGTCCTCCCCCGGACGGTGTCCGACGGCGTGGCCTCCCGGTTGAAGGTCCTCGCGGGCATGGACATCGCCGAGCGCATCCGCCCGCAGGACGGACGGATCCTCTTCAGCGTCGAGGGGCGGGAGTACGACCTGCGGATCGCCACGCTGGGAACGGTGTTCGGCGAGCGGGTGGCGATCCGGCTGCTCAACAACCGTCAGGTGCAGGTGGGTCTGGAGCGGCTGGGGCTGTTCGCCGATCAGCAGGCCACCCTCGAGCGGCTCCTGCGCCACCAGCACGGCATGATCCTCGTCACGGGCCCCACCGGGAGCGGCAAGACCACCACCCTGTACGCGTCGCTCAGCCATATCAACGAGCGGGTCCGGAACATCATGACGATCGAAGACCCGGTCGAGTACCGCCTCCCGGGCATCACGCAGATCCCCGTGCGGGAGAAATCCGGCATCACCTTCGGCATCGGCCTGCGCGCGATCCTCCGGCACGATCCCGACGTGGTGATGGTCGGGGAGGTCCGCGACTCCGAGACCGCCTCGATCGCCATCCACGCGGCCCTCACCGGCCACCTGGTGCTCACCACGCTGCACACCAACAACGCGACCGGCGCGATCGTCCGCCTGGTGGACATGGGGATCGAACCGTACCTGCTGACGTCCTCGGTGCTCGCGGTGGTCGGGCAGCGGCTCGTCCGGCTGCTCTGCAAAGCCTGCAAGGGGCAGCGCCCCGCCCTCGCGGCGGATCTCGAGCTGCTGGGTCTCCCTCCCGGAACCGACCTCATGCTGCCGATGGCGGGCGGCTGCGCCGAGTGCGGCAACCTCGGCTACCGGGGGCGCATCGGCGTCTTCGAGATCATGACGATGGACGAGGCCGTCCGCGAGCAGGTCCTCCAGCGCCAGCCCGCCACCGTCCTGCTCGCGACCGCGCGCAGGGGCGGGATGAAGACGCTGCGGGAGGCTCTCGCCGAGAAGGTGCGGGAGGGCGTCACCACGGTCGAGGAGTTCCAGCGCCTCACCTCGGCTGAAGCGGCGTAGCCGTGCCCACCTCCGAGCGCGTCGGTCACGACACGCACGGCGCCCCGGTTCCGGGACGGATCGAGGCCGCGCACGAAGGCGCCCGGGAGCACCCGGGCCGCCCGGACGCAACCCCTCGGGTCCGGAAGGGGCTTTCGTCGAAGGCCGGGGCCGGCAAACGGGTTGTCGGGCCGGCGGATGTAGTGACGCTGACGTACGATCTGTCGATGCTGCTGGGCGCCGGTATCCCGCTCATGCAGGCGCTCGACGCCCTCGAGGAGCAGGCGCCGGTGGGGCGGCTGCGCGAGGTCGTGCGCGGGGCGGCCCGGGAGATCTCGGAGGGCCGCAAGTTTTCCGAGGCCCTGGCGCGCCATCCGGACCTTTTTTCCCCGGCGTACCGCGGGATCGTCAGCAACGGCGAATTGACCGGGCGCCTCGACCAGGCCCTCGACCGGCTCGCGTCGTTCCTCCAGCGCGACCTCGACGTGCGGCAGAAGATCCGCGACATGCTGATCTATCCGGGGCTCGTCCTGGTCATGGCGGGGGTCGTGCTCACGATCTTCCTGATGTTCATCATTCCGGCCTTCGACCGCATCTACCGGACCGCGGGGGCGTCCCTGCCGCTGCTCACGCGGATCCTGGTGGCGTGGAGCCGGGTGTTTCGGGCCGGCCTGCCCTTCCTGGCGGCGGCCGTCGCCGCCGTGGCCGTCCGGCCGGTGCGGCAGCGGCTCGGGGCGGTCCTGGCGGATCCCGTGCAGTCCGCGCTGCTGAGGCTTCCCCACGCCGACGCGCTGACCCGGACGATCCTGCAGAGCCGGTTCGCCCACTCGATGGCCATGATGCTGCAGAGCGGGGTCCCGGTACTCACGGCGCTCGAGGTGACGGGCCAGATGGGAGGCCCGCTCCAGTTCGGGCCGGTCGTCGCGGCGGTCAGGCGCTCCATCAACAACGGCCGCCGGTTCACGGACGCGATGCGCGAGACGCGGTGGTTTTCCCCGATGTTCGTGCGGATCGCGAGCATCGGAGAGGAAACGGGCCGGCTGGACGCGATGATGGCCCGGGCGGCCGTCATCCTCGACCGGGACATGGACCGGCGCCTGCGCCGCTTCATGACGTTTCTGGAGCCGGCGCTGACGCTCCTGGTCGGCGCGTTCGTGGGGCTGATCCTGCTCGCGCTGTACATGCCGATCTTCGGCCTCTCCAAGGCGCTGGTCCATTGACGGGGCGCTATTCCGTCGATGAGAGGGGCATTACAGAGGATGCAAACTGGGTGTGGAGGCGTGGTGTGAGCCGGGTATCCGGGGAACACGGGTTCACGTTCATGGAGGTGCTGGCGGTCGTGCTGCTGCTGGGGATCCTCGCGCTGATCGCGCTGCCCAACTACTTCGGCGCGGCGACCGGGACGCAGAACGCGGTGCGCTCTTCGAACGTCAGCGCGATCAACACCGCGGTGTCCCTGTTCCAGTACCGGAACAACGGGCTCTGCCCCGGCCAGGGGGGAGCGCCCGAGACCTTTGCCCAGTTCCTGGCGGACACGACGTACTTCCCGGACGGCCAGCCGCTCGACCCGACGGTGAACCCGCCGGCGAGCACGCCGTTCATCACGAACTACAGCACCACGACCTGCCGGACGAACTAGGCCGGTTTGCGCGACGACGGGCGGGGAGACCGACGATGGACCAGCGACACGCGAAAGAAGGAAGAAGGGGAGGAAGTGGCATGAGACGGGTATCCAGTGAAAGCGGCTTCACGTTCATGGAGGTGCTGGCGGTTGTGCTGCTGCTGGGGATCCTTGCGCTGATCGCGCTGCCGAACTACTTTGGCGCGACCAGCACGGCGCAGACCACCGTCCGTTCTTCGAACGTCAGCGCGATCAACACGGCGATCGCCCTGTTCCAGTACCGGAACAACGGGCTCTGCCCGGGCCAGGTGGGGGCGCCGGAGACCTTTGCCCAATTCATCGCGGACACGACGTACTTCCCGGATGGCCCGCCGCTCGACCCGACGGTGAACCCGCCGGCGAGCACGTCGTTCTCGACGAACTACGCCACGAACCTGGCGCTGACCCCGCCCATCTGCCGCACCAAGTAGGCGGCGGGGTCCCGG
>VBAK01000073.1 GCA_005882275.1 Candidatus Segetimicrobium genomatis | reverse complement strand
CGAGATCGGCCGCCTGGGCCAGGCGCTCGAGCGATCCAGCGTTCTGCTGATCCAGCGTGAACAGGAGCTGCGCGGCGCCAAGGACGAGGCCGAAAAGGCGAACCGGGCGAAAAATGAGTTCCTCTCCAGAATGAGCCATGAGCTGCGCACTCCCCTGAACGCCATCCTCGGCTTCGGGCAGCTGTTGGAGATGGACCACCTCTCCGCCGAGCAGCATGAGGGAGTGGAACAGATCCTGCGGAGCGGACGGCATTTACTCGGTCTGATCGACGAAGTGCTGGACATCGCCAAGATCGAGGCCGGCCGCCTGGCGCTCTCGCCGGAGCCGGTGCGGATCGGCGAAGAGCTGCAGGAGGCCCTGTCCCTAATCGAGCCGATGGCCACCGCCCGGAACGTCTTGATCAAGAGCGATCGACAAGAGACGTGCCACCGTTACGTCCTGGCCGACCGCCAGCGGCTCAAGCAAATCTTTCTGAACCTCCTTTCCAATGCGGTCAAATACAACCGCCCCGGTGGCTCGGTCACCGTGTCCTGCGAGGACACGGGGAACAGCCGGCTGCGGGTCAAGGTGACCGATACAGGCCCGGGCATCCCGGCGGACAAGATGGCGCGGTTGTTCACCCCGTTCGACCGCCTCGGCGCCGAGCAGAGCGAGGTCGAAGGCACCGGACTGGGCCTCAGCCTCTCGAAACACCTCGCCGAGGCGATGGGCGGAACGCTAAGGATCGAGAGCGCGCCGGGCCTGGGGAGTACCTTCTGGCTGGAACTGGCGCTCGTGGAAAGCCCGTTGGAGCGGTTCGAGCAGGCGCTGGAGCCCCTCACCGCTCCGGCCGCTGGCACGCCCGGTGCGGCGGCCCGGGTCGTCCTTTATATCGAGGACAACTTCTCCAACCTCAGGCTGATCGAACGCCTCCTCGCCCGCCGGCCGGAGATCCGGCTCATCCCGGCCATGCAGGGGCGCCTCGGGGTGCAGCTGGCGCGCGAGCACCGCCCCGACCTGATCCTCTTGGACCTGCAGCTTCCGGATATCTCGGGACACGACGTGCTGCGGCATTTGCGGGAAGCTCCCGAAACCCGAGACACTCGGATTATTGTGATCAGCGCCGACGCGACCCCGGGCCAGATCGACCGCCTGCTCGCCGCCGGCGCGTGGCGGTATCTGACCAAGCCGCTTGACGTCAAGAAATGCCTGGCCTCTCTGGACGAAGCCCTGGCGCCTCCACAGACCGGGAGCGCCGGGAGAAACGCGTAGGGCCGCGCGGGTGCGATCATGCCACGAGAGCAGATCCGGAATGCCCGGATCCTGATCGTCGACGACCAGCCGGTCAACGTTGAGCTCCTCGAGCGCATCCTGGGGCGCAGAGGGTACACCAACCTCAGGGGCCTGACCGATGCCCGCGAGGTTCCCGCGGTGTACAACGAATTCCGGCCCGACCTCCTCCTGCTGGACCTGCACATGCCCCACCAGGACGGCTTCACGGTCATGGATGGGCTCAAGGCGTTGACCCCGCCGGGCGCGTTCTTCCCCATTCTCGTGCTCACGGCGGATATCACCCCGGAGGCGAAGCAGCGGGCGCTGTCCATGGGGGCCAAGGACTTCCTCACCAAGCCCTTCGATCCCATCGAGGTGCTGCTCCGCATCGAGAATTTGCTCGAGACCCGATTTCTCCATCTCGCGCTCCGGGATCACAACCAGATGCTGGAGCAGCGCGTGGGCGAGCGGACGAAGGAGCTCGAAGAGGCCCACTTCGAGATGCTCGAGCGCCTGGCCGTCGCCGCCGAATTCCGCGACGATCAGACCGGCCAGCACACCAGACGGGTGGGCGAGCTGGCCGCGATTCTGGCCCGACACCTGGGGCTCGCCCGGGATCAGGTCGAGCTGATCCGGCATGCCGCTCCGCTCCACGACGTCGGGAAGATCGGCATCCCGGACCACATTCTGCTGAAGCCCGGCCCGCTGACCCCCGAGGAATTCGACGTCATCAAGACTCACACGACGATCGGCGCCAGGATCCTCTCGGGGGGGAAGTTCCCGCTGCTCCAGATGGCCGAGGCGATCGCCTTGTCGCACCACGAGCGCTGGGACGGGAAGGGGTATCCCCAGGGTTTGCAGCGGGAGGCGATCCCGCTGCCGGGCCGGATCGTGGCGCTGGCGGATGTGTTCGACGCCATCATCAGCAAGCGGCCCTACAAGAAGGCCCGACCGGAGGAGGAAGCGGCGGCCGAACTCAAGCGCGGCGCGGGGACGCAGTTCGACCCCAGGGTTGTGGAGGCGTTCCTCGCTCGGACCCCGGACCCTGTGTAGCCGGAGGGCCGGCTGCGGGCCGCCGCGCAGCGGCCGCCCGAGCACCGGCCAAACGAGCCGGGGCCGCCGGACTGCGTCGGCGCAGCCCCGGCGGCCCCGTGTCCCGTCGCCTGCCCGGGAGGTCCCGGGCCGATCCTAGGATTTCCGGGTCATGTCCAGCACGACCGCGATGGCCATGATGACGAGTCCCAGCCAGATGCTCCTGAGACCGGGGATCACCGCCACCGCCAGTATGCCCAATCCGAGGCCGAACAGACTGTGCATCATGACGTGGGGCGTGAAGCAGGACTTCATCTTCTCGTCCATCGCTTTCCCCTCCCCGGAATTCGCGTCAAGATCACGTCCGAACGCCTTAACCATAACGCCGGAGGCCTTCCGAGTCAATCATCGGCTGCGGATCGCGCGCGCCCCTGCGCCGCCGCGCCGGCCGAGGCGGCCTATCCCCCGCCGCCGCCGAGGCCGTAGATCTCCCCGAATTTTTCCCGAAGATAGCGGAGGTACGGCTCCGGCGTGAGCGGGCCGCCCGTGGCGCGGAACAGGAGGTCTTTGGGCAGGAACTTCCGCCCGTGCGCGTGCACGTGGTCCCGCAGCCACCCGAGCAGCCCGCCGAACCGGCCGAGCCGGATGTCCTCCGCCAGGCCCGGGTGCGCCCGTCGGGCCGCCTCGAAGAACTGCACCGAGGCGACGTTGCCGATGGTGTACGAGGGAAAGTAGCCGATCATCCCAAGGGACCAGTGGATGTCCTGCATCACGCCGTCCCTGTCGTCCGGCGGGGTCACGCCCAGAGACTCCGCCATCTTGGCGTTCCAGGTCTCGGGGACATCCTTGACGTCGAGGTCGCCCGCCACCAGGGCCTGCTCGAGCTCGAATCTGAAGATGATGTGCAGGTTGTAGGTGACCTCGTCCGCGTCGACCCGGATCAGGCCCGGCCGGACCCGGTTCACCGCGCGATAGAACAGTTCCGCATCGACCGACCCCAGGTGCGCCGGGAACACCTGCCGCAGCCCGGGGAAGGCATACTGCCAGAACGGGCGGCTCCGGCCCACCAGGTTCTCCCACAGGCGCGATTGGGACTCGTGGATGCCGTGGCTGGCGCCGTCGCCCAGCGGGGTGCCGTCGAGCGACGGCGCGCTCCCCTGGGAGTACATCGCGTGGCCCGCTTCGTGGAAGGCGCCGAAGAGCGCGCCGAGGGATCGGCGCGGGTAGCGGGTGGTGATGCGGACGTCGTCGCGGCCGAACTGGGTCGAGAACGGATGCGCGGATGTATCCAGCCGGCCGCGCGCCGTATCGTACCCGAAAGAGCGGATGATGGAAAGGGCAAACCCGCGCACCGGCTCTTCCGCGTACTCCCGGTCGAGGAAGCGGGCGTCCGCCACCTCCCCCCGGGCGGCGATCGCGCGGACGAGCGGGACGGTGACCTCGCGGAGGCGGTCGAAGAGCGCGGCCACGTCGCGGGTGGTGGTCTCCGGCTCGTACTGGTCCAGCAGCGCATCGTAGGGATGCTGCGTATAGCCGAGGTAATCCGCCGTGCGCCGGGCGAACTCGACCATCCGCGCGAGGTGCGGCCGGAAGGCGGGGAAATCGTTGGCGGGCCTGGCAGTGCGCCATACCTCGGTGCTCTCCGACGCGGCGCGCGCCCGCTCCGCGACGAACTCGGCGGGGAGCTTTCGGGCGCGGTCGAAGTCGCGGCGCGTCACCCTGAGGAGCGCCGCGTCGTCGGAGTCGGAGGCCAGGCGGTTCAGCAGGGGCTCGGCCTCTTCCAGGAGCGACCCGGTCAGGGGAGAGGTGAAGCGCTCGTGGGCGAGGCGGGAAAGCGTGGCCAGCTGCCGGGCGCGGATCCCGGCGCCGCCGGGCGGCATGTAGGTTTCCTGGTCCCAGCGGAGCAGCGCGGCCGCCGAATGCAGGTCTCCGATGGTCGCGAGGTGGTCCCGGAGCCTGGTCAGGTCGTTCATCGGGCCGGACCCGGGCCGGGGCCCGGTCAGATGGGCAGATCCGCCGTGGTCGAAGCGATGAGGTGCGCCACCAGGTCGTGGAGCCGCCGGTAGGAGTCCTTCGTCCGGACGGCGAGGAGGCCGTTGTCACCACAGAGGGATCCTCCGCGGCAGACGACGGCATCCCCCTCGCCGTCGTGCGCGCCGTCGCGAGGGTCGATCGATCCAGAGGGGGGAGCAAAGGTCAGGCCGTCCAGGACCGCGGAGATCGCCGTCTGGAACAGCCTGTTCTCGTCGGCGATCTTCCTCAGGCGCCAGTAGACGTCGTCGCGCTCGCCCCCTCCCCGGTTGAAGGTGAGCCCGTGCGTGTCGCGGTACTCCGCGCTCCACAGGTCGAGGGCCTTGCGCAGCATGGCGAGGCAGGCGCAGAACGCCCGCTGCCTGAGGCAGACATCGGCTTCCCAGAGCGCATGGGCGATCGCCTCGCGGGGGGCCGCCCTCCGCAGCGACAACTGCGCCATCGTCATCGCCCTCCCCCTCGCGACCGGCGCGGGGACGTGCGGCGGGCTGAGGGTCTTCACGACGCGGGCGGACCCGGGACCATCGCCGTGCAGCAGCGCCCGGACGACCCTGACCCGCGCGACCGCCGGGGATCCGTCATCGGCGCAGGACTCGAAGATCGAGCGGAGTTCCCCACGGGGAAGCGCGCGCCCGGAAGACCCGACGCCGGCGTGCGGCGCGGCCGCTTCCCGGACCCGCCGGTACGCCTCGGCGTCCATGAGCCCGAGCCGCCAGCACGCCTTCGAGACCCCGCGGAGCGCGGCGAGCATCCCGTTCGCCACGGCCACCGGGTAGCATTGCATCAGCGTCCGGCGGAGGTCGGCCACCTGCTCGTCTCTCAGCAGGTGCCAGGCGAGCGTCAGCGCGCTGCCCTGTCCGGAGGTCAGGAGGGAGGCGATGGTGTCGAGCGCCTTCCGCGTCGCGTCGCGCGAGCGCGGAGTTCGGTTCGCGAGGTACGCCTCGGCCGGATGATGATCGGCCGGCGGCCGCTCCGGGAGGAGAAGATCGGCAGGATTCAGAGCCGCCACGTGATGTCCTCGACCATCGCTCTTCGTGTCCCCGGTCCCGAGCCGTCCACACGCGCCTACGCCCCGGCGCCTCTGAGGCGATCCTCGATTGACGGCGCCGCGCGCGTGTGCCCTATCGTCAGATGACTTCTGTGATGGGCACTCATTCATTCGAGAGACGCGGCCGAAGTCCTAGCGCTCCGGCAAAATTTTTTTGATGTGGTCGGCGAGGCGGGGAAACAGCGCGGCGGCGGTGCCGCCGAGGATCCCGGCGACCGCCGCATCGGCCAGGCCGAGCGCGCGGACGCTCTGCACGGCCGCGCGGGTGTCGCCGATCACATGGGGATAATCGGTGCCCAGGACGATGTGCTCGGACCCGACGGCGCCCAGGGCGCACTGCAGGGAGGGGATGGAGAACGACACGGTGTCGTAGAAGAGGCGCCTGAGGTAGTGGCTGGGGGGATGCGGGATGGCCTCGCGCGCCTCGGGGTACGCCCGGTAGCCGTTGTCGAGCCGCTGGATCAGGTACGGGAGCGTTCCGCCGAGGTGCCCGAGGACCATCGTGAGCCGGGGGAGGCGCTCGAAGACGCCGCTGAGCACCATCCGCGCGACGCTGGTGGACGTGTCGAACATGAAACCCAGGAGGGGGACGAGCCCGCGGGCGAAGGTGGCGTCCGCGTCCGCCGGCGGCATCGGGTGGACGAGGATCGGGACCTCCAGGGCCTGCGCGCGCTCGAGGAGCGGGTGCAGCTCAGGGGCGTCGAGGTACCGGCCCCCCGCGTTGCTGCCCAGGATGACGCCGACCATTCCCAGCTCGAGGACCGCCCGGTCGAGCTCCCGGATTGCCGCCTCGGGCTCCCCGAGCGGCAGGCTCGCCATCGCCGCGAAGCGCCCCGGGAAGCGCCGGACGAGATCCGCCAGGCCGTCGTTGGCCATCCTGGCCAGGTCCCGCCGGCGCGCGGGCGGGCCAAAGTAGACGTTGGGGGTCGTGACCGAGACGATCTGGAGATCCACGCCGAACCGCTCCATGTCGCGCAGGCGGTCTTCGGGGGCCGTCATCTCCCGGGTCATCGTGACGATGCGGGCGCCGTGCAGCGTGAGGAGGGTGCGTCCTTCGGCGTCCCGCCCGAGGGCGTAGGGCTCGGGCCCCCGGCGCAGCGCCTCGAGGTATCCCGGGGGGAAGAAGTGGGTGTGCGCGTCGATGATCATGGGCGTCCCGAGCCCCGCGCTAGGCCCGCGGTCTCCAGGGCACGACCACCCGCTCCAGCGCATCGATGGCCTCGCTGGACAGGTAGCCGAGGATCCCGATGACGACCAGCCCCGAGTAGAGCTTTTCCACGTCAAAGATCTGCCAGGCGTTCCAGATGAGGAAGCCCAGGCCGGCCCGGCTGGCGACGATCTCGGCGATGACGACGAGGATCAGGGCCAGCCCAAAGCCGAGCTTGATCCCGGCGA
>VBAK01000115.1 GCA_005882275.1 Candidatus Segetimicrobium genomatis | reverse complement strand
GACGGTCGAGCGGGAGGGCCGGGATGCGGCCCGATTCCCGCGGGCCCGGCATCTGATCGGCCGCGCCGACTGGGCCCGCAATCCCGCGCGGGAGGACCGGGGCTCGGACCTGGCGGTCCGCCTCGGGATCGTCGAAGGGCTTGGCCTGCTCGATCTCGTCGATGACGAGCGCGAGATTGTCCCGGGGGTGACGATGATCCCGGCCCCCGGCGAGACCCCCGGGCACTCCATCGTGCGCGTTCGCTCGGTGGGGGAGGCATTCTACTACGTGGGCGACCTCTTCCATCTGCCGTGTGAGGTCGAGCACCACGACTGGGTTCCCGCCGGCCGCGATCAGGCGGCGATGCGCGCGTCGCGCGGCCGCCTCGTCGCGGACGCTGTGCCCGAGCGCGCGACCCTCGTGTTCACGCACGAGCGGTTCCCGGCATGGGGCCGGATCGCGCGGGAACGCGGCGGTTACCGGTGGGAACGCGCGTGGTGAATGAACTTTCAGCCTCGGCCCGGCGCTCTACGGGCCAGAGGTTGGAGGTGACTCACGAGGTGCGCCGCGCATACTGCTCGTACTGCGTGCGGTACGTGAACTGATCACCCAGCAGCCCTGTGGAAGGAAGCGTCCGTCGAAGATCGAACGCCCCTTCAAATGGTTCTGAGAACCATGGGAGGTGGGTCCGTTGGCGGACAACGGGGTGAGCAGACGCGGACTCTTCAAGACAGTGTGGGGAGCGGCGGGAGCGACCACTCTGGCAGGCTTCTCTGGGGCAGTCGAGGCACACGACCTTCGCCCCGGCGACCCTGCCTATCGGTTCGACAAGTACGAGGCAATTGTGAACCGGAAGGTCAGGATCCGGCAATTGTACGCGTGGCCCAACATCCAGAATCCGATCATCTATCCGAACATCTCGAACGGACTGAACGGATTCCAGTTTTCCTACAACATCCCAGCCGACCAGATCCAGGTCGTGGTGCAGGCGTACTCTTCGGCCAACGGCGCCATGTACGACGACCACATCTGGGAGAAGTACAAGTTGGGCGAAGCGCTCGGCGTCAAGGATCCCTCCACGGGAGCCCCCGCAACACGCAACCTCTGGTACAAGAGTAAGATCACAGATCAAGAGGTGTCGTCGCCCCCCAAGGAGAGGAATCACCCCTACTATTCCGATACGAGCATCGAGGGTCTCCAGCGTCGCGGGGTCCTGTTCCTGATATGACACCAGACCGTTCACGGGCACGCCGGTGCGGCGGCCGCAAGCAAGGATCGGAACCCGGACAACCAGACAGCCGAGCAGATTCTCGCTGAGATCCAGGGACACCTGATTCCGAACGGCATCCTTATTCCCGCGGCGGTGGGGGAACTCGTGAGGCTGCAGGACAAGGGCTATCGCATGGTGGTGAACTCTTAGGACCGCCGGGGGCGCTATTCTGAACTCGTGACCTTAACCGAAGAGTTCCTTCACTGGCCTTCGACGTTAATCACGGCCAGCATCGTGGGGTGGATGCCGCGCCGCAGGATGTCCTCAAGCAGGTTTCGGGATAGGGTGCAGTTTGACGAAGGTACCACACCTTGTCCGGGCGGTTGAATGTCGTCAAGTTCCGTGGGTGCTTCGACATGCGAGCCTCGACCCAAATTATATCAGCCGGAGCAGCGTCCTACTGTAAGGGGCCTCACCATGCCCTCACGGAGAAGCCGCACTCCTTGTCATGCGCATCCATCACCGCGATTGCGGGGTGGCGCGAGCACGCTCTCCCAGCGAAGCGGGAACTAACGCGTGAGGTTCATGACCACTTTGAGAGCTGCTGTAACCTGCGCGTAGCGCCCTGATGTGAGTCTCGCTTCGACACTCTCATCCATCTCTCGGAGGATTCTCTCTACCACTGGTTTGAACCGGCGGGTGCGAGGCGTCAGGTAGATTCTGGATGCGCGGGCATCGACCGGGTCACGGCGGCGGAGGATAAGCTTCCTTTGCTTCATGATCCTGATCAGGGCGGTCATGGTCTGCTTGCTAAGCCTAGATCGTTTCGCCAGCTCCCCCATGCGTAACCCGTCTTCTTCAAAGAGCGGGATCAGAATTGACCCGTGGGCGGGCCTCACATCTCTATATCCCGCCCGACGAAATGCTTCGTAGAGCATCTCGTTCCACCGCTGCGACGCCTTCGCCAGGAGGAACCCGAGGTTCTCGCGAGTCGCCCGAGTTGTTGCTTGGCTTCCCGTCGTGGGCTCAGGCGGGGCAGGCTGCCTGCGCATGCATGAGGGCCCTGAGCACCACCAGTTCTTCTTTCAACGCGCGGACTTGGGCCTCGAACACATCATCGGAGATTGACGAGGCTTGAAACTGCGTGAAGACGTACTCAGATCCGTTGCCGTTTGGCATGATGCGCGAGAATGCGGCCACTTCAATCCCCGGCCCAAGGGAGATGTAGAAATCAATGGTCCCCAGATTGGGGTTGGTAAGGTAGCGGATGGCCACTTCACCCTGGGGCGTCTGGACGAACCAGCGATCTCCGTCTCGCCGAATCGCCCGGCAAAAACCCACGGCCCATTTGGGAAGGTTGCCGGGGTCGGCAAGGAACGCAAACAGGTGGCGGTGGTCGACATTGATGGTGACGTGCTCCGTGTTGGCCCTCATTCGCACTCTCCTCTCCGGCGGCGACCGACAAGCCCGAGATGATAGATTAGTACCATATAAGACTAACTTCGTCAAGAGGCGGTGTGGTTCCGTGGCACGAGCCTTGCGGATCGGATCTACTGCTTGGCCGGCGCGTCGACCGCCGCGACTTCGTGCACCGGGAGCTCGAACCGGACGTGGGCCGGCGGCAGGCACGCGGTCGCACTGCATGCCTGGTACCGCACGGTGACGCGGATGCGGTGATCCCCCGTGCCGTCCTTCGTGAACATCAGCGGGATGCTCCCGCGCACGGTCCCCTCGTGGACCCAAAACTCCTCCGAGAGCCCGCTCTCACGGAAGGGATGGGGCCGCGGCCAGTCGGCCTCACCCACCTCCAGCCCGTCGATGGGATCGATGGCCGCGCTCAAGGGCACATACCCCTCCGGGATCGGCGTCCCGTAGATGTGGTATCCGTCCTGAACCGCCACGTCCACGACGACGCGCAGCCGTTGGTACCAGCGGTACGTCGGCGAATCGAGGTAGGCTCGTATCCGCACGACCTCGTCATCGGCGGCAGCTTCGACGCCGTGCGCTGAGGCCGTGCCGCCGAGCATCTCCTCGACCAGCCCCGCCCCGGTGTCCCGGATCCGGTAGTTGCGGTGCGCCCGCTTTCGCACCACCATCCCGCCGGCATCGAGCAGGAAAACGCTCGGGTAGGCGACGCCCCGTTGGTCGTCCCGGACGGGCCGCCCGAACTCGGCGTGGTGGCGGTCGAGGTGTTCGTCGAGGAGCCCGAGCTCCCGGATCACGCGGCTCCCCTGATCCGACAGCAACGGGTAGGTGATGCCCTGTTTAGCCGAAAAGCTTGCCAGCGCCTCGACGGAATCGTAACTGATGGCGAAGAGTGCGATCCCCTTGGCGTCGAGGTCTCCTGTGATCTTCTGCAGCTCGACGAGCTGCGTCTTACAGAATGGTCACCATAGGGCGCTCCGATAGAAGACGACGACGGCCTGTCGCCCCCGTCTGGCAGCGTGCAGGTCCACCGACCCTCCGGTCTGGTCGGGCAGGCGGACATCGGGGAACGTCGACCCAACCGCAGGGCCCTTCTGGCTGTAATCGTCGGAGGCATTCATGGGAGATGAATTGGCGGAGGGGGTGGGATTCGAACCCACGGACCCCGGTTAAAGGGTCACGGTTTAGCAAACCGTCGCCTTGGACCGCTCGGCCACCCCTCCTCGTGCTCAGTGTACCCGCCGGAGGTGCGATTGACAAGGCGGACCCTCATATGTCCGCCTAGAATGGGAAAAAGGGAATGGGGGAAAGGGGTCTCGCGGCCCACACGGACCTGCGACTCGGAGAGGCATATGGGAAACCGGCTCGCCATTCTCGCCCTCGTCTCGCTCTGCCTGCTCTCCCCTATCCAAGGATCGCTGGCCGGTCCGGCCCCAGGCACCTTTGTCATGGTCATCGGCGATAATCCCGATAACCTCAACCCCTACCTGCACAGCCTCGCCGCCAGCAGCGCCGTCTATCGATTCACGTTCGACAGCCTCTACACGGTGAACCTCAAGGGGGAGTGGGTGCCGGCGCTGGCGACGGGCTATACGGTCAGCCCCGACGGCCTCAGGTGGACGTTCACGCTCCGGTCCGGCGTGCGGTGGTCGGACGGCGCCCCGTTCACCTCGGCGGACGTGAAGTTCGCCTGGCAGCTGGCGACGAATCGGGACGTGCACATCACCTACGCGACGGGGTTCGACAAGATCGCCTCGGTCGAGACCCCGGATCCGCTGACCGTTGTCTACCGGCTCAAAGAGCCGTACGCTCCGTTCCGCGATCAGGTGATGGGATCGGCGATCGTGCCCCAGCATCTGCTCGGCTCCCTTGCAGCCGACCAGATCAACCGGACGCCGTTCAACCAGAAGCCGGTCGGGACCGGCCCGTTCTATGTCTCGGAGTTTGTCACCGACGATCACGTCACCCTGACGGCCAACCCGTCCTACTGGGGGAAGAGGGCCAGACTGCAGCGCATCATCGTGCGCATCGTGCCGGACCAGAATACGCAGGTCAACTTATTGAAGGCCGGGGAGTTGAACCTCCTGAACGTGCCAGCGGCCCGGCTCCAGGAGATTGCGCGCGTCCCCACCCTCGCCGTCAAGCGATACCTCGATCCCACCTACGCGCTGGTCCAGCTCGACGAGTACGAGTTCCTCCGCGAGAGCGCCGTCCGGCAGGCGCTCGATTACGCGACGCCCAAGGAGTCGATCATCCGCAACGTCATGAAGGGCCAGGCCGAGCCGGCCGTCAGCGACATGGTGCCGAACGGCCCGTACGCGGACAAGCGCCTTCGCCCCCGGCCCTACGATCCGGTCCGCGCGCGGAAGATGCTGCTCGACGACGGCTTCGCGCCCGGCCCCGGCGGGTTGCTCTACAAGGGCGGGAGGCGGCTCGACGTGCCGCTGTGGACCCTCTCCGGGCGCGCGATTCTGACCCAGGCCATGCAGGTGATCGCCCAGTCCTGGCGGTCGATCGGCGTGAACACGGAGACCCGCGCGGTGAGCGCCGCGGCGCTCTTTGGCCAGAACGGGCCCCAGTGGAATGGGAAGGATGCGGCGCTGCTCTTCACCTGGGGACAGGGCGTGTTTCCGGAAAACAAGATCAACTGGCACTCCAGCTACATCCCCAAGGATGCCAGCGCCCCCGGTGAAAACGACGAGCGCTACAGCAATCCCGAGATGGACCGCCTGCTCGACGAGGCCGACCGCACGGTCGATGAGGCGAAGCGGCATGCCATCTACAACCGGATCCAGGAGCTGGAGTTCCGCGATGTCCCGATCATCTTCCTGTTCTGGCTGGTCAACAACACCGCCGTGACGAGCAACGTCCAGGGGTACGATGTGACGACATTCAACACGACCCCCCCTGAGGAGTGGAGTACCCGCTGATGGGGTCCTACATCGCCAAGCGGATCATCCAGGCAGGCGCGCTGCTGCTCCTGGTCTCCCTGGTCGCCTACGCCATCATGAACCTGGCGCCCGGCGGCCCGCTCGCCGTCTACCTGCACAACCCGCAGGTGACGCCTGAACGGATCGATCTCCTCCGCCACCAGCTCGGCCTGGACCGGCCGTGGTACGTCCAATACGCCGCCTGGCTCCGGGGGCTGGCGGGCGGGCACTGGGGCGATTCCTACTATACGGGCCGGCCCGTGCTGGAGATGATCGCCGAGCGGCTGCCGGCGACGATCACGCTGATGCTCAGCGCGTTCGTCCTGGCGATGGCCCTCGCGTTCCCGATCGGGGCGCTCGCGGCCACCCACAAGTATTCCTGGGGCGACAATGTGCTCTCGTTCGGCTCGTTCTTCGTGTGGGCCATGCCGGCGTTCTGGTTCGGGCTGATGCTGCAGATGACGTTCGCGGTCCGATGGCACCTCTTGCCCGTGGCCGGCATGCACGAGATCGGGAACACGTCGGCCGGCGACCTCCTGCGGCACCTGGTGATGCCGGCGGCCGTGCTGGGGGTCGGCTCGGTCGCCAGCTGGAGCCGATACCTGCGCAGCGGGATGCTGGAGGTGTTGGGGCAGGACTATGTGCGGACGGCGTTCGCCAAGGGACTGCCGCGGCGCCGGGTCCTGAACCGCCACGTCCTGCGCAACTCCCTCATTCCCATCGTCACCATCATGGGCCTGGATCTCTCCGTCCTCTTCAGCGGGGCCGTCATCACCGAGTCCATCTTTGGCTGGCCCGGCCTGGGGCGGCTGTTTCTCGCGGCCCTCAACAACCGCGACTACCCGCTGCAGATGGCGGGGCTGATGATCAGCGCCGCCCTCCTCGTCTTCGGCAATCTGCTGGCCGACCTCACCTACGCGGCCCTGGATCCCCGGATCAGGTACGAGTAGATGAACACACGCGTCCTCGCCCCGGCCGGCCCGTTGGCCGCCCCATCCGGTCAGGGGCTCTGGTCTCTGGCCTGGGTGCGGTTTCGGCGGCACCGCATGGCGCTGGTCGGGCTGGCGGTGCTGGCGCTGGTCGCCGGCAGCGCGGTCCTCGCACCCGCGATCACCCCCTACAGCCCGACGGCCCTGGATCCCGACCACAGCCTGGCGCCGCCGAGCCGCCAGCACCTCCTCGGCACCGACGACCTCGGCCGCGATGAGTTTTCCCGGGTGATCTACGGAGGCCGGGTCAGCCTCCTGGTGGGGCTGACAGCGATGCTGGTGGGCAGCGCGATCGGCGTGGTGCTGGGATCGGTGGCCGGGTACGCGGGCGGCTGGGTCGACACGCTCGTCATGCGGCTGGTCGACCTCATGCTGAGCTTTCCCGCGATCTTTCTGCTCCTCATCCTCATCAACTGGACGGGGGGTCGGGCTCCGGTCCTCATGATGATCGCCTACCTGGGGCTCTTCGGCTGGACCGGCCTGGCGCGGATCGTGCGCGCCGAGTACCTGGCGCTGCGGACCCGCGAGTTCGTGGAGGAGGCCCGGGCGATGGGCGCGCGCGCGCCCCGGATCATCTTCCGGCACATCCTGCCGAACGCGATGGCGCCGATCCTCGTGCAGGCGGCGTTCGCGGTGGCGGGGGCGATCCTGGCGGAGGCGGCGCTGGACTTCCTCGGCTTCGGGCTGCCGCCGGACATTCCGACGTGGGGCAACCTGCTCACCCAGGCCGAGGATTACATCACGAACAACCCGGTGCTCGCCGTCGCTCCCGGGATCGTGATCACGTTGACCGTGGTCGCGGTCTTCTTTGTGGGTGACGCGCTGCGCGACGCCCTCGACGTCCGGACCCGCTAGAGCTTCTCGAGCTAGGGCTCACTGGCCCTGGAAGATATCGTGGTACTGGCCTTCTCCGAAGACGAAGATCACGGAGACCCGGCCGCCGAGCGCGCCGCTCTTGTCGACGACGAAGGCGACCCCGAGCTTGTCATAGACGAGCGTGTCGTCTTCCTGGTGGCTGTCAACGCTCTCTTCCTGGCCGTACGTCGAGCGGACGACGTCCATCTCGGTGCCGGCGGTCACGCCCTTTGGCGTCTGGTAGCCGTCATCGTATGAGATGGCCAGGGCGACGACTTTCTTCGTCTCCCGGTCGATAATCACGCCGATCCGCTTGAGCGGCCAGTAGTAGCCGCGGAAGGATCCTCCCGGAAGATCGTCCTCGGAGTGCAGGGGGCCCAGGGTGCCGATGATGGGCCCGAGGTCCTGGCCGAGCTCGAGGCTCCCGATGGCCTTCCCAGGCACGATCCCGGGTGCCTGAGCCGAGGCTGTCGCGCTCAAGGCCGCGACCACGGCGAACACCGCAAGAGATGTGGCGATTCGCTGCATTTCTCCCCCTCCTACAGGCTTACGATCGCAGAGCCGAGGCCGGGAGCGCAACACATGGCAGGTGTACCATTAATATACCCCGGTTGGCACGGATGCCATCCGCCCAAAGCCGGTTCCCAAGTTCCAGAACGCCCGAGATGCGCCCTATCTTCCTTGGAGCGGCCGCGAGGCGAGGAAGCTCCCGCCCCGCGCAGCCCAGGAGATCAATGCTTCGGCTTGATCCTGTCCCCGTCGCAGTGTACTATGCTGATAGCCGCGCGCCCGTAGCTCAGCGGATAGAGCATCTGCCTACGGAGCAGAGGGTCGGGGGTTCAAATCCCTCCGGGCGCGCCAGATGTCCGCAGGCCAGGCCTGGGTTCGGCCGCCGTCACGCGCAGGAGGTGGGCCCCATATGGTCCAGGTGGACTTTGCGAAGGCGCTTCGCGATCGCGAGGAGATCACGATCACCGTGAAAGGTCGCCGCAGCGGGCGCGAAATCAAACTTCCTGTGTGGTTCGTGCTTGAGGGGAAGACGCTGTGGCTCCTCCCGGTGCATGGGTCTCGGACCCAGTGGTTCCGAAATGTGCTCGTCGATCCGACGATCACGGTGCGGGCGGGGCGGCAGGCATTGACGGCGGCGGGGCGCCCGAGCCGAGCCCGGTCGGCGGTCGAGCGAATCGTGGAGCAGTTCCGGAAGAAATATACCGCCAGGCTCGTCGCCCAATATTACGATCGCACGGACGTGATTGTCGATGTTCCGATTGCCGGCGGCCCCGGGCGAAACAGCCGGCGGAAGCGCCGGGCCGCGCCCGCGCACTGACGGGCGCATAACGGGGAGGGCGGGTGATGGCTTCGAGCGCGGACGCGGTGGTGGTGGGCGGCGGCGTGGTGGGAGCGAGCCTCGCATTCCATCTGGCTTCCCGGGGCATGAAGCGGGTCGTGCTCTGCGAGCGGCGCTTCCTCGCCGCCGGCGCCAGCGGAAAGTCCGGCGCGCTGGTGCGGATGCACTATACGAACGAGCCCGAGGCGCGGCTCGCGCTGGCCAGCCTGCCCTACTTTCACCACTGGGGGGACGTCGTCGGCCATGGATCGAGCGGCTTTCTGCAAACCGGGATGATCCGGTTCGTCTCTCCGGACAACGAGGTAAAACTGCGGTCGAACGTCGAGATGCTGCGCCGGATCGGCGTGACCACCACGGTGATCGGCTCGAGCGACCTCCGGGCGCTGGCGCCATACTGGCGGGTCGACGATGCGTCCTCGGCCGCCTACGAGCCCGAGTCGGGGTGCGCCGATCCGGTGGCCACGACGCATGCGTTCGCGGCGCGCGCGCGGCAGCTCGGCGGGGAGGTCAGACTTCAGACCGAGGTGACCGAAGTTCAGGTGACAAGGGGCCGGGTCACAGGGGTCGAGACGACCAGGGGCGCCATCGCCTCCCCGGTGGTGGTCGTCGCAGGGGGCGCCTGGGCGCTCCCGTTGCTTCGGGGGCTGGGCATCCAGGTGGCCCTGCAGCCGGTGCGCATCCAGGTGTCGGTGTATCGCCGGCCGCCGGAGCTCGCGGCGCTGCACCCCGTCTGCATCGATGGGATCAACGAGATGTGGCTGCGCCCGGAAGGACCGGAGTGGGGGAGCACCCTGGTCGGCGTGTCGCAGCGGCAGGAGATCAGCGATCCCGATCAACTGCCCGAAGGGGTGGATGCCGGGTATGTTCAGCGCGCCCGCGAGCGGCTGGCGAGGCGCATCCCCGGGATTGCCGACGCTCCGATGCGCGGCGGGTGGGCAGGGGTGATTACCATCACCCCCGATGGCAAACCGGTGATCGACCGCCACCCCGAGGTGGAAGGCCTCTGGTTTGCCACAGGGGACAACGGGACCTCCTTCAAGACCGCGCCGGCGGTCGGCCGGGCGCTCGCGGAGTGGATCACGGCCGGCCGGGCTCAGATCGCGGACCTGCGGCCATTTCGCGCCGGCCGGTTTGCGGAAGGCGCTCCCCTTGTTGGAGAGCACGAGTACGGAGAACGGGAGGCCGAGTACACTCAGCCCCGGGGAGTGATCGTGGGATAGCGCAGCTCCGGGCCGGCCGCCCGGTGCGCGCGGCCCTGCGCCACTAGATCTTCAGGCGCGGGTCCAGGGCGTCCCGCAGGCCGTCGCCGATGAAGTTGATGCTGGTGACCGCGAGCGTGATCATCAGCCCCGGGAAGACCGCCAGCCAGGGCGCCGAGACGAAGTAGCTCTGCGCATTGTTGAGCATGTTGCCCCAACTGGCGAGCGGCGGCTGAATGCCGTACCCTAGGAAGCTCACATACGATTCGGCCAGGATCGCGTCCGCGACATTGAGCGTCGCCGCCACGACGACCGGGGCGGTACTGTTCGGCAGCAGATGCCGCAGAACGAGGCGGAGGTCCGAGGCGCCCCCGGCCCTGGCGGCTTCGATGAAATCCAACTTGAGCACCGTGAGGATCTGCCCCCGGACCAGGCGGGCCGTCGCCATCCAGGAGGTCAGCCCGATGATCAGGGTGATGGACAGCACGGAGGGGGGAATGAACGCCGCCAGCAGCAGGAGCAGGAAGATGCTTGGCAGAGAAAAGCCGACATCGGTGACGCGCATGAACACGCTGTCGACCGCTCCGCCCCGGTACGCGGCCAGCGTGCCGACCGCGGTCCCGACGACGGCGCTCACGAGCATGGCGGAGAATCCGACGGTGAGGGAAATGCGCCCCGCGTAGATCAGGCGGCTGAGGAGATCCCGCCCCAGCGGATCGGTGCCCAGCACGAACGCCCCGTGTAGCGGCGGGGTGAAGCGGACGACGAGGTCGATGTACAGCGGATTGCGCGGCGCGATGTCCGGCGCAAAGATCGCGGTGAGCAGGAGCACGACCACGGCCGCCGCGCCCAGAATCGCCAGCCGGTGGCGGGTGAAGCGGGCGACGGCCGGCGACATCCTCCGGGCCCGGAGACCCCCCGGGACCCGAACGGCGGCGGCGGCCGGCGCGCTCATCGGCGTCCGCGGTCGTGCCCGGTCCTATCCGAACCGGATCCGCGGGTCCACGACCGCGTACAGGAGATCCGCCAGGAGATTCCCCAGGATCACCAGGACGGCCGTGAAGATGAGTATCCCCATCAGCACCGGATAGTCGCGATAGCCGAGTGAGTCCACGAAAAACCGGCCCATTCCCGGCCAGCTGAACACCGTTTCCGTCACCAGCGCGCCGCCGAACAACATCGGGAGCTGCACGCCAGCGAGGGTCAGCAGCGGGATCAGCGCGTTCCGGAGCGCGTGCTGAACGACCACCCTCGGCGCCGGCACGCCCTTCGCCCGCGCCGTCCGGACGTAGTCCTGGTAGAGGACCTCCAGCATGCCCGACCGCGTGTAGCGGCTCCACGGCGCCACCAGCACCAGGCCGAGCACCGTGACCGGGCCCACCAGATGGTGCAGGCGGTCGACCAGCGAGAACGGTCTGCCGAGCGAGTACATGTCGCCCGACGGAATCCACCCGAGGGTCACGGAAAAGACGAAGATCATCATCAGCCCGAACCAGAACGTGGGAATCGAGAGGCTGACCATCGCGCCCGTGGTCGCCAGATAGTCGAAGATGGAGTAGCGCCTGAGGGCGCCGAGGATCCCCACCGCGACGCCGATCCCGATCGCGAGCAGGAGCGACGCCAGCATCAGCTCCACGGTGCCGGGCAGCCGGTCCGCGATGTCGACGAGCACCGGCCGGCTGTCCCGGTACGACCGTCCCCAGTCCCCGTGGACCAGGTTGGCCGCCCACCGCGCGTATTGGACCGGCAGCGGCTGATCCAGCCCGAGTTCATGGGAGATGCGGGCCAGGTCTTCCGCCCCCATCGACGTGGTGAGCGTGTACATGGCCAGCGGCCCCCCGGGGGCGAGGTGCAGGAGGGCGAACGCGATCACCGTCACCCCCACGAGCACGGCGCCCCCCTGGAGGAGGCGCCGCATCAGGTACCGGCCCACGATTCTCCCTCCAGGGATGCGTCCACCCCCGATGGGCGCCGCGCCGCCGCCCCGCTTACTTCGCCCACCACCACGCGTTCGCGTTCCAGACGTTGCTCACGAGGTTGGCGTTCTGCTGGTAGTTCTGCAACCCCGCCTTCGTGCCTTCGATGTTGACGTAATAGAAGATCGGCAGGACGGGAAGGTCCTCGCGGAGGATCGCCTGGATCTGCCGGTAGATCGGCTTCCGCTTCTCCTGGCCGACGACTGACACGCCCTCTTCCGCCAGCCGGTCCATCTTCTCGTTGACGTACTGGGTGGTGTTGCTGCCTTTCCCGCTCTTCACCGGGATGTACCCGGATCCGAACCAGTTGAGCACATTGGGGTCGCCCCCCGCCTCGCCCCAGATGTTCCAGCCGACCGTGACGCTGTCGAACTGCGACTTGAAGAAGTAGTCGCCCCATACCACGGCCGCCGGCATGTCCTTGATCTGCATGTCGACGCCGATGGCCTTCCAGTTTTGCTGGAGGAACGCCTGCGCCTGTTCCCGCACCTTGTTGCCGGCCGTGGTCGAGTTGCTGAAGCTCAGCCTGACGCCGTTCTTCGCGCGGATCCCGTCTGCGCCGACCTTCCACCCCGCCTCCTCCAGGCGGGCCCTGGCCTTCTCCGGGTTGTACTCGTGCTTCGGCAGATTCGGATTGAACGCCCACGACGACGGGGCCAGATAGGACTCCGAATCCGGGGGAACCCCGTAGTAGATGCGCTGGATGTAGCTCTGCTTGTCCATCCCCAGATACAGCGCCTCCCGGACGACCTTGTCCTGGAACTGCGGCCGGCCGAGGTTGAACCAGAGGTACTCCACGAAATTGGTCGGGCCCGTGTGCAGCGTGACGCCCTTGAGCCGCTTGGCTTCGTCGAAGTGGTCCACGGTAATGCCCTGGATTCCCGTGACGTCGATGTCCCCGGTCTGGAATCGCGTGAACATCACCGTGAGGTCGGGGATGTACTTGAAGATCACGCGGTCCAGGTAGGGGCCCGCGCCGTAGTATGTTCGATTCGCCTCCAACGTGATGTGGTCGCCGGCCACGCGCTCCCCGAACGTGAACGGCCCTGTGCCGATCGGTTTGGTGTCGAACGCGTTGTTGTTGAGGTCGGTCACCGACCCGAGGACGTGCTTGGGGACGATGTACGTGTCGCTCCACAGCGCCAGCATGGGCGCATACGGCTTGGAGAGCCTCAGCACGACGGTCGAGGGGTCGGGCGTCGTCAGGGAGGCGATCCCGTCGTACCCCACCCGCGTCGCCGCGTCGAACTTGGGATTCATGATGAACTGGTGCGTGAACTCGACATCGGCGGCGGTGAACGGCGCGCCGTCGTGCCAGGTCACGCCCCGGCGCAGGTGGATGGTGTACTGCAGACCGTCCTTGGAGATTCCGCCGTTCTCCACGGTCGGGATCGCGGCGGCCAGGTTCGGGACAAACTGCCCCTGGGGATTCATGCGCCACAGGGCGTCGAAGAGGCACATGTGTACGCCCCGGTCTACCTCGATGTGGGGCTTGAGCGGGTTGAACACCGTGGGCTCCTGAGAGAGGCCCACGATCACCTGTCCGCCCTTCTGCGGCGCGGCCGCCGCCCCGCCGAGCCCCCGCAGCGCTTGCGAGGCCATCGCGGCGCCGGCGCCGCCCAGGGTCGCCAATAGGAACTCACGCCGTTTCACAGACACCCCCCCCTTGTCCACGTACGGCTCTGTCGCGGGCAACACGAAACCTGCGCGCGAGACCTACTTAGGTGGGTTGGAGAGATTCCCCTGCCCGCCAGGGGGGACGCCGGCGAGCGGCCCCTCAACGGGCGCGCCTACAGGACGGGAGGTTTATCCCGGCACGGCGCCTTCCACGCCGCGGGAGTCAGGCTGAAGGGCAAGGACCGCCTCCCCACCGGCCCCTTGGCGCCGCACTCCAGGAGCGACAGCAGGCCGGTCACGGTCGTGAACTTATAGCCGTGGGCTCTGAGGGACGGGATGATCGCCCGCAGGGCGTCCGCGGTCGCCGGGGCATTCGGGCCGCCCAGGTGAAACGCGATGATCGACCCCGGCCGCGCCCGGTCCCCGACGTAGTGGATGATGGAGTCCGCGTCGGGATTGAACGCGTCGCCGGCGGCGACATCCCAGTGCACGATCCGCAGGCCGAGGTTGTTGACGATGGCGACGTCGCCGGCCCCGAGGCACCCGCCGGGGAAGCGGAAATACCTGGGCGTGACCCCCGTGATCCGCTGGATGGTCTGCTGCGCCGTTTCGATGTCTTCTTGCGCGCGCCCCTCGCCGATAAAGGGCAGGCCAAAGCAGTCGGGCGTAAACGCGAAATGACGGTGCGAGTGGTTGCCGAGCTCGACCAGACGGTCGTGGGCGAACGACCGGGCGAGATCCGGGTAGGTCAGCGTGGCCAGGCCCGTGATGAAGATCGTGTAGGGGATCCGCTCCTGCCTGAGGACGTGCAGCACCGTGGGGTCGTACCAGGCCTCGACTTCGCCGGACTGCATGCGGAAGAGCATCCCCGGCGTCATGTCAAAATCGAAGGTGAGGGCGACGACCTTCGCGGAGATCGGCACCCGCGTGAGGATCGCGCTGCTCGGGCGCGCCTCCTCGCGGGGTTCGCCGCGGCTCGGACTCAGGGAGGATCCGAGCAGCAATCCGAGCCCGCCGGCCGCGGCGACGGCGCAGGCGATGAGGAAGAGCCGCGTCCCGAATCTCCGGCGGCTCACCGCGGTGTCCTCCGGCGGCGGTCCGGTCCGGCCCGGTCTATGCGAGTGGGGCGGAAGCGTCCGCGCATCTGAGCATGTAGTGCCCGGTCGAGGGGGCCGCTAGACCCGGCGGTGCACGCGCCGGCGCACGATGGCGCCCGCGAGGCTACTGGGCCGCCGGCGCGGCCACGATCGCCGATCGCTGGATATCTTCGTAGCGGACTTTGGCCACGTCGAACTCCTCGAGGTTGGCCTTGAGCTTCTTGAAGGTCTGGTCGAAGCTCGGCAGGGTCTTCCGCTGCCGGGTGAGGGGTGTCGTCCGCGAGAGGACGAAGGTCTTCACGTACGGATGCGAGATGCCGCGCTTCTTGATCCTGGCCACGACCTCGTTGAGGACCTCGTCGGCCGCCCGCACCATCCCGGCGCGCTCCTCGCGCTCGCGCAGCGTCTTGGGGAAGGTTCCCCCGAGGAACCTGTCGACGCGGCGGAGGATGGGCGCGAAGGCGCCGCCGGCGAAGCGCTTGTTGGTCTCGTAGAGCAGGCCGAGGGTGATGAAGTGGGGCGCCTCGAATTGGAACGCGTACTCCTCCTCGCCCCGGGAAGGTTCCTCGGCGACCAGGCCGCGGTACATGCGGATGACCTCGAGCGATTTCTCCTTCACGTTGTGCGCCTTTTCCGTGTTCAGCGCGAGGATCTGAAAAGCCACCTCGTGCTCCGGGATGGCGATGGCGGGGACCGAGCCGGCTTTGAGCTTGTCCAGCACCGACCGGCGGTGGTTGCCGTTGGGCGTCCAGTACACCCCCGCGCGGGGCGATGTGACCACGATGGGATCGACGAAGCGATCGATCTTTTTGACCACCGCCAGGAGACGCTTGACGTGGGTGGGGGAGAGGTCGCGCTGGTAGGGGGTCGGCTCGACCTTCGCCATGGGCAGCAGGCAGAAGATCTGCCAGTGGTCGCCGACGGGCTCACGGTAGACGGCGAGCGCATGGCCCCCGTCGCGCTCGATCTGCTCGGCCAGGGCCACCGCCGGCTTCGATGGAGTCTCATCGGGAAATACCGTCCAGTTAGGCATCGCGTCCCTCCCTCACCGTGGGAGCCTGAGCCCGACCGATCGCCATCCGCAAGGCGTCGAAGCCCTCCCCGGACAGGCGCCGGACATACTCGTCCCTGAGATCGGAGAGCCGCCCGGCAAACCCCAAATGCAGGTGCGCGTCGAGGCGGGCTGCGGTGTCCAGCGCGGTCTGGAACCCCGCGGCCAGCGCGGCCGCGGCATACTCGGGCGCCCCGGCCTCGCCGTCCGGGTGGTCACCATCGCCCCCGGGAGACGCCCCGAGTCCGCGCGGCGACCAATGGATCCATCTCGAGGTCGCGCTGTAGACGTACAGATACAAGGGCACGTCCCGGAGTTCCTGGAAGATCCTGGCGACGCTCTTCCCCTCGTGCCAGTGCGGCCAATACGGATCCGCGGGAAGCGATGCGCCGGCCCTCAGCGCGTCCTGCGCCGCCCTGCTGAGGAACGGCTCTCCGCACCTGAGGACCTGCTCTTCGACGATGTTTCTCTCCAGCGGGTCGAGCAGGTCGCCCGATCGCGCCTGCTGCTGCATGCACCGCCAGTCTTCGATCCACACAAACGTCCTCCAGAGCGCCGGCCGCGTGGACGGTTCCCGGGCCGCCCATGTCAGGAGGGCCACCCCCTCGATCATGCTCCTGGCGATGAGGAGGGCATCGCGATACTGGGCCGCCCGGACCAGCGCCAGGATCGATCGCAGGTGCTCGGCCTCCTTGCGCGTGAAGCACAGCGCCATGAGGGCCAGGGCGTCCTCATCGTCGCGGCGGGGAGGGGACGGTTCGAGGACCTGTCGGATCACCAGCAGCAGACGCTGCGCGAACGACTCCAGGGCGTGGACGCTTTGGAGGGGGCTCAGCCGGATATCCATGGCTCGGACAACTCCTTTTACGATGCCGCCAGGGCCCGGGACACGTCGATCCGCTGGAATTCGCCGGCGAACCGGGCCACGTAGTCGGCCAGCCGCTCGATGGACTCCTGACCCCGGCGGCGCAGCGCCTCCAGCGTCCGCCTGTCGATCTCCGGCGGGCTCTCGATATCGATGTCCCACGCATCGACGGGGATGGTCACCGGCGCCCCGGCGAACTCGAATGCGTTGAAGCCCTGGGGGATGATCTTCTCGCCGAACAGGGGCCGCAGCGGCGGCCGGGAGCCCCACTCTCCCTTGTACCCGCCGCCCCTCACGTCGGCGATCTCCGTCCCGCCGATGGCAATCGCCACCGCCAGTTCCCAGATGTCGGTCCCTTCGGGGAAGAGCTCCGGCATCAATGTCCTGCCGATCGACCACCACTCCACGATCGCGGTCAGCATCCCCAGCTCGCGGACATTGCGGCCCGCCCGGACCAGGACCTCGCGGTTGCCCCCGTGGCCGTTGAGAAAGATCACCTTCCGGATGCCGTTCCGGTGGAGGCTGCGGCAGATGTCGGTGTAGAACGCTTCGAGGACATCCTGGCTGATGGCGATCGATCCGGGATAGGCCTTCATCTTGTCGTTTTCCCCGTAGGGGAGCAGCGGAAGGGTCATCAGGCCGGTCCGTTTCCCCACCTCATCCGCCAGCCGTTCCACCGAACTGGCGTCGATGCCGATGGGGGTCGGTCCGTGGGCGTGCAGCGTGCCGACGGGCATCAGCACGGTGTCCGCCCGCTTGAAGGCCTCTTCCGCTTCCATCCAGGACATCTCGTGCAGTCGATGCTTCTTCATGGAGACTCACCTCCTCGAATTCGCGCGGCATCAGGCGGCCGCGGGCGCGGCGCGGGTCTCTGGGGAGTTCGCTCTGGTTACCGGAGAACCCCGCGAAAGCGGGCGAGGAAGGCCTGCAGACGGTCCGTCTTCGGCCGCACGAGGACCTCCTCCGGCGGCCCCTGCTCGACGATGACGCCTCGGTCCAGGAACACGACCCGGTGGGCGACCTCGCGGACGAAGATCATCTCGTGCGAGACGACGAGCATCGTCTGGCCGCTCCTCGCAAGATCCTGCATCACCGAGAGCACCTCGCCGATCAGTTCCGGGTCGAGGGCGGAGGTCACTTCATCGAACAGCATCACCTTGGGCTGCATGGCGACCGCGCGGGCGATGGCGACCCGCTGCTGCTGTCCTCCGGAAAGTTGGAATGGATACGACGTCACCTTGTCCAGGAGCCCCACGCGCTCGATCCAGGACAGCGCGATCCGGTTCGCTTCCGCGCGCGACTTTTTCTGGACATGCACGAGCCCGAGGCTCACGTTGTCCAGCACGGTCATGTGCGGAAAGAGGTTGTAGCTCTGGAACACCATGCCCAGCCCGGCGCGCTGCCGGGCAATCCGGGTCTCCGGCAGCCGGACCCGGCGGCCGTTGAGGTCCTGGTATCCGATTTGTTCCTCTCCCAGGCTGATGGATCCCCGATGGTAGTCTTCCAGCGCGTTCACGCACCGCAGCAGGGTGGTCTTGCCGGATCCGCTCGCGCCCACGAGGGCCACCACCTGCCCGGCCCCCACCTCGAGCGAGATCCCCCTGAGGACCTCCAGGGGCCCAAACCGCTTGTGCAGATCCGCGATGGTCAGGATCGCGGCCATCTCGCCTCATCCGCGGGGTCAGTATTTGAGGTACGCAAACCGCTTCTCCAGAAGTCCGCCCAGCCGCGAGATCGTAAAGTTCACGGCGAAATACAGGAACGCGGTCACCCCGTAGAAGGGCAGCGGGCTGAAGGTGACGCCGACGACGTTCTGCATGGCCAGGAGCAGCTCGATGATGCCCAGCAGCGAGAGCAGGGCCGACCCCTTCACGATCTCCACGGCCACGTTGACCCAGGCCGGGACCATGCGGCGGACCGCCTGCGGGAGGATCACCAGCCGGAGGCGCTGCCAGAACGTCAGCCCGACGGCCTTGGCGGCGTCCACCTGCGCCCCCGGGATGGAGCCGATGCCGCCCCGCACGATCTCGGCGATGTGCGCCGCGGCGAAGATGCTGAGGGCGGTGATCCCCGACTGGAACGCCGAAAACCGCAGCCCGAACCCGGGAAGCGCAAAGTAGATCGCAAAGATCAGGACGAGCACCGGCAGGCCGCGGATCGTGTCCACGTACGCCCTCGCCGCCAGGCGCACGAGGAAGCCGCCGTACAGGAGCGACAGCCCGACGGCAAACCCGGCCAGGGACCCGGCGGTGACGACGATGGCCCCGATCTCCAGGGTGACCCCGAGGCCGCGGAGGAGCTGGGGCAGCGCGAAGGACATGTCGTGCATCATCTGGACGTCAGCGGATGACCGCGTAGCGGCGCTCGACGCGGCGCAGGATGAACGCGATCCCGTACCCCGCGAACAGGTACATCACCGTGGCGAACGTCCACGCCTCGATCGTGCGGAACGTGTTGACGTTCAGCCACTCGGCGGCGTACGTCAGCTCCGGCACGGCGAGCGCCGAGGCCAGGGCCGTGTCTTTGAACAGCGAGATGAACGTGTTGCTGAGCGACGGCAGGATGATCCGGAAGGTGACGGGGAGCGTGATCAGCCGGACGCGCTGCCACGGCGCGAGGCCGACGGCTTTGGCCGCTTCCGTGTACCCGACCGGCACCGAGTTGACCCCCGCGCGGAAGACCTCCGTCAGGTAGGCGCCCGAGTACACCGAGAGGGCCACGATGAACGACCAGACGTTGTCGAACACGTAGATGCCGAGTTTCGGGAGGCCGTAGAACGCGAAGTACACGAGCAAGAGCAGCGGGATGTTGCGAATGAACTCCACGTAGGCCACCACGATCAGGCGGAGCCAGGCCGGCCCGAAGCTCCGGCCGAACGCCCCGGCCATCCCGACGACGCTCCCGATCACGAGCGAGAGCCCGGCGAGTTCCAGGCCGAGGGCCAGCCCCCAGTAGAACCGCGGGAAGCTCTGCCACGCCAGAAACCAATTGAAGTGGTAGGCGCCCATCGCGGTGCGCCCCGGCCCGGGCTCAGCGGCCGCCGCGGGCTCCGGGAGGGAACCTCCGCCGCTCCCGGGGCGCCGTCAGCGCCTACTGAAGGCGGAGGTGGCCCGTGGACTGGTAGAGGCGCAGGGCATCGGGGAATCCGACCGGCGGGTCGGCCAGCGTGATGCCGAAGTACTTCGCGTATTCGTCCTTGTAGCCCGGCCACGCCAGCCCGCCCATCGCGTCGAGCAGCACCGTATTCACGAACGTCAGCCAGACGGGATCGCCGGGCTTCACCGAGGCGGCGTACCAGTTGGCGAACCATCCGAAGCCCGAGTCCTTGTACTTCCCGGGGAATTTGATCGTGAGCCAGCGGACCGTCGAGGCGTCGACGGCGCCGGCATCCACACGGTTCGAATCGACGGCCTGGATGGTGTTCGCCTGGCTGTCCAGCTGGAGCACCTGCGCTTTGGGCAGCGCCGCGTGGACCATGTCGTCCGCCGTCACATTTTGCAACACCGACACCTTGACGCGATTCCCGGCGGCGAGCAGCGCGTTGTAGTCCTTGTGGGGATTGGATTTGTTCATCAGCAGTCCGACGCCCTCGCGGTAGTACGGGATCGAGAACTCGACCTGCTGCGCGCGCAGGGCGGTGATGGTCATAAACTGGAAGTTGATATCCACCTTGTCCGTGAGCAGGCTCGGGATCCGGGCATCGGCGGCCTGCACCACGAACTGCACCTTCGTCTCGTCGTTGAAGAGGCCCTTGGCCAGGATCCGCGCCAGCGAGATGTCGAACCCGGCGTAATTGCCTTGCTCATCCTGAAAGTGCCACGGAGGATTCCCGTTGCCCGTCCCCACGATCAGCATCTTCCGGCCGATGACGTCGTACAGCCGGCTCTTCGTCTGCTGCTGGGCCGCGGCGTTCGTCGCCAGAAACGCCGCCGCCAGGGTCCCCGCTCCGGCGGCCGCCGCCCACCGGCCCACCCCGCCGGCCGCCGCGGCGCCTGCCGAGCCGGCCAGCAGGTTCCGCCGGGTCACCATCGTGTCTGCCGTCCCCGCGCTCGCTTTCGTTGCGCCGTCCTCGCCGCTCATTCCCTCACCCCCCGGTCTTGGTCAGAGCCGCACGATGGCGCCGGCATGCCGGACGAGCCCTGGTGATGCCGGGCGCCCAGCACCTGTTTCAGGCGCAGGGCAACGATCTCCTCTTCGCCCGGCGCGAGCGTCTGAGGATTGAGCACGACCCCGCCGCGATGCTCGCCCACCACGACCGCGGGGTCGCCGTCCTGCAGCGCGGCCATGACCGCGTCCTTGGCCGGCGCGTCCGGGCGCAGGTCGACGTAGGCCCGCGGGATGCCCACGGGCTGGATGCCCGGATCGGCCGGACACACCCGGCGGGCGGCGACGCCGCGGATCCCCCGGAGCGCGTCGACCAGGAACGCGACCTGGCGCTCCCAGCGGGCCGCCTCCGCCGAATGGTCGAGCGCCAGGTAGCGCTCCACCGCCGCCACCAGCCCCACGATCTCTTCCTTTCCGGCCTTCATCGGCCGGCCGATCCGCTGGTTCGGATTGCTGTTCAGGCGGCAGGCGCGGACCAGATCGGGGCGGCCGGCGACGAGCCCGGACGCCTGCGGGCCGCGCAGGTCCTTGCCTCCGCTGAAGATCGCGAGCGCCGCCCCGCGCTGAACGAACGCCCAGAGGTTCTCGACGGGAGGGAGCTCCGCGGCCGCGTCCACGATCACCGGAATGTTCCGCTCCGAGGCGATCCGCACCACGGTCTGGAGGGGGAGAGACCCGCCGGCGTCCTCGAACTGCGCGACGAAGGCCACGGCCACGACCTCCGGGGTCAGGACGGCCTCGAGTTCCCACGGCTCCGTTCGGTCCGCGCCTCCAAACTCCGCGAAGACGGCGCCCGGCAGCCGCAGACATTGATCGTACCGGTTCCGGTGAGAGCGGTGGATGGCGATGGTGTGGGGGAGTCCGCCGGTGTCCGGCAGCCGGGCCATCCGCGCCGGATCCTCCCCGGCGATGCACGCCGCCGCCGCCAGCGCGAGGCCGGCGGCCGCGCCGCTGGAGACGAATACCTCGGGCACGCCCAGCAGGCCGGCCAGGTGATCGCCGGCCCGTTCGTGCAGTTCGTTCACGTCCACGAAGGCGTGGGCCGCCGCGGCCATCGCGTCCAGCACCTCGGGCGGCATGAGCGATCCGCCCACCCGGGTCACGGTGCCCCAGGCGTTGATGAGGCGCCGCACCCCGAGCGGCGCGTACGGGTCGGGGCTCCGCAAGACCTGGGGGCTCCGCGTCATCGGTCCTCTCCCCTTTCGAGTCAGCCTCCCCGGTGCGGGCGGCTCCCGGGCCAATGCCACGAGGCCGGCGGAGTGCGGCCGGCCCGGCGGCGCAGGGCGCTCTGGAGATCTAGCGGGATCCTAACGCGTTGAGGACTTCCCCGGGCTCGGGATGCCGGCCCAACTCCTTCTTGGAGAAGATCTTCCTGCCCCCGGCCGTGACCTCGAACACTCCGCCGGAGGATGGAACCAACCGGAGCGATGTAACGTCCTGCTTCTTCGCCTTGAGGATTTCTTCCGCCACACGGACGGCATGCGAAAGATACCCTCAGCTGGTGCAGTACTCGATGGCAACCTCAAGCTTTCCGGCCATGCGCGGACCCTCCTCTGGGACGTCCCCTCCAGTATCGCTCCTCGACGGGTTGATGTCCAGGATCTGAACCTGGACAGGATCGGTTCGAGGCCTCCACTGAAATGCCCGGAATATTGCGCCTGCCAGCCTCCTATGGTACGCTCAATTTCGCCCGGATCAAGCCTTCTGGGAGGGCCGTCGTGGAGCACCGCTGGCCGCTCACTCATGCGCGACGGCTCGTTGACGTTGTCGATGTCACCGAGCCGAACCTGATGCGGGAGCAGTTCCCGTACGACCGCCCGCCCAAAGTGCTGTTCGACGGCGTTGACGTTGCTCTCGACCCCCCCGGCGAGATTGTCATCACCGACACGACGTTCCGCGACGGCCAGCAGGCTCGGGCGCCGCTCGAGGTCGCGCAGATCACCCAGCTGTTCGACCTGCTCCACCGGCTGAGCGGACCCAACGGGGTGATCCGGAAGAGTGAGTTCTTCCTGTACGGCGTGCGCGACCGTCAGGCGGTGGCTGAGGTGCTGTCCCGGGGGTACCGGTACCCGGAGGTCACCGGATGGGTTCGGGCCAAGCGTGAGGACCTCCGCCTGGTGCGGGATGCGGGCCTGAGCGAGACCGGGATCCTGACCTCCTGCTCCGACTACCATATATTCCTCAAACTCGGGTGGACCCGGCGCCAGGCGCTCGATAACTACGTGGGGGTTGTCTCCGAGGCGCTGGCCCAGGGGCTCCGCGTGCGCTGTCACCTCGAGGACCTGACCCGGGCGGATGTCCATGGGTTCGTCGTCCCTCTGGCGCAGCGGCTGATGGCCCTGGCCGAGGAGGCCCGCATTCCGGTCATCCTCCGGCTGTGCGACACGATGGGGTACGGCGTCCCCTACCCCGGCGCGGTGCTGCCGCGCAGCGTCCCTCGCCTCGTGCATGTCATGACCCATGAGGCCGGCGTGCCGAGCGCGTGGCTGGAGTGGCACGGCCACAACGATTTCTACAAGGTCTTGATCAACGCCAGCACGGCCTGGCTGTACGGCTGCGCCGCCGCCAACGGCACCCTGCTCGGCTACGGCGAGCGGACCGGCAACACCCCGCTGGAGGGGCTGGTGTTCGAGTACGCGGGGTTGATGGGCGGGCTCAACGGCATGGACGCGACGGCGATCACCGAGATCGCGGAGTACATGGAGCGGGAGTGCCAGTACCCGATCCCGGCATCCCAGCCGTTCGTCGGCCGCGCCTTCAACGCCACCTCGGCGGGCATCCACGCGGACGGGGCGATGAAGAACGAGGAGATCTACAACATCTTCGACACGGGGGCGCTCCTGAACCGCCCCCCCGCGGTGAACGTGACCGACCGGTCGGGCGTGGCGGGCGTCGCGCTGTGGATCCGGCAGCACACGGGGCGCAACCTCTCGAAGGGCCACCCGGCCGTCGAGGCGATACACGCCTGGGTCAACGCGCAGTATGCGGCGGGGCGGACGACCGCGATTTCGGACGAAGAGATGGCCGAGCAGGTCACACAGCGTCTGCAGGAAGTCACGCTGTCGTGACCGGTTCGGCCCGGGTCTACATTTCTCCCCGGGTGGGCATAGGACAGGTGCATTCTCAACGAGGTGTCGTACGTGGAGCTCCGGCCGGTTGAAATCGCGATGCGTCGGTTCTCCCGGACCCCCTTTGGGCTGGATCCCAAGGAGGTCAGGGAGTTTTTGGCCGAAGTCGCCGCGGCAGTCGACCGTCTGAACAGCGAGCTCGCCAAGATTTCGATGGAACGGAAGACGGCGGGCACCGGCGCCGACGAGCTCCGCCGGCAGTTGGAAGCCGCCAACGCGAAGATCGCCGAGTATCATCAGCAAGAAAGCCTGCTCTCCAAGGCCGTCCTTGATGTGCAGAAAGTCACCGAGGAGATGACGGAGGGCAGCCGGGCGGAAGCCGAGCGCATCGTCGCCGATGCCAAAGCGGCCGCGGAAGAAATGATGCAGACCGCCCGCAAAGAGGCCGCCGACCTCCTCCGGGACGCCCGGGCGCGCGGCCAGGGGGCGGTGCATGCGGCCGAGCGGGCCGCCGCCACACAGGTGGCCCAGGTCAAGGACGAAGCGGAGCGTCTGCTCGAGCAGGCGCGGCAGGAGGCCGGCGAACTCCAGGAGGCGGCGGAGCAGAAACTCCAGGGCTTGATCACCAGGGTCGAGGGCGCCCTGTCGGAGACGGACCGCACGGGGTTCTTCCGGCAGATCGAGGAGCTCTCGGAGACCCACGCCGCCGCGCTCGAGACCGTGGAGGGACTGCAGGCCGAGGTCCACGATATTCTGCCGAAGCTGCGCCAGCTGCTGGAGGTTCTCAAAGAAGGGGGAGCGGGCCCGGCGGGCGCGGGCGCGCCCGCCGCTTCGGCGGCCGGCGGCCTGCGCCGTCGCGCCTTCACGCGACCCGCCGCCGCTCCCGCGCCTCTTCCGGAGGCTCCGCTGCCGGTTCCTCCGCCGCGGCCCACCGCCCCGCCTGACGATGAGGTGTCCGCGCCGAGCCTCGAGCGTGAGCCGGACGGTGCCCCTGAGGTTCCGGAGCCGGTGGTGCTCCCGCAGCCCGTTGCCCCGCCCGTCCGTGCTGCTTCCGCGCCGGGCCCACAGCCTGAGCCTCGACGTCCCCCCGAAGCTCCCCCGCCAGCCGCTCCGCCCCCGCCCGCCGCCCCAGAGGTGGTTCCTCAACAGCCGGCCGCACGCGCCGGCGGCGAGCGAGACTGGAATACCATGCCCAAGGGTGAGGTGGTGGTCAGCCCTGTCAGCAGCTACCTCCAGGCCTCGAAGCTGATCACGGCGATCTCCCGGATGACCGGGGTGAAGGCCGTCCGCCTGCGGACGTACGCGGCCGGGGTGGTCACCATCGAGGTGTCGACGGAAACCGGGAACCTCTCAGGGTTTGATACCGCGCATGTCGACGGCTTCCCGCTGGATGTGGTCGAGGCCACGGACACCCGCCTCGTGCTCCGCTTCAACAAGGGATCGTCGCACGCGAAATCCCGCTAGCAGAGCCGCGTCCGCTCTGTCTGCGCCGTCACCCGAGATGTCCTCCGTCCGCCGCCTTGACTGTTGCCGGGACATTGGCGCATTATGGTGCGTAGCAAGGGCCGAGTGCCCCGGGTGAGTCTGCGCGAGTACGAACCAACCCGCCTCCGCTCCCCGTAGATGATCAATGCGAGCCGAGGTCGTTTGTGGACCCGCAGGCATCGTTGGAGGGCTGCCGGATGTCTTCGCAACTGGATCGCATCGAGTCGATGCTCCGAGCGCTCTGCGCCCATCTGGGTGTGCAGGTTGAGGAGCGAGCGGGCAACGGGGCGGGCGAGGGTGCGGGCGTTGAAGGGGGGCGCCGCCTCACCGGGGTCGTCTCGCGGTTCGAACACGGCTGGGGGTTCATCGAGTGCGAGGCGATGAACCGCCACTTCTTCGTGCACTACAGCGACATCGAAGGGACGGGATTGCGTTCCCTGGATCCCGGCGAGGGGGTCTCGTTCGAGCTGGCTCCCGGGAAGGACGGGCGGCCCAAGGCGGTGCGGGTGCGCCGGCAGGGGGCGTCCCGCCCGGCGCCCAGGCCGGCCCGAGCCTCCATCGTCTCCCCGCTGGTGACCGTCGGCGACCTTCCGGAAGAGGATGGCGAGGATGCTCCGGAGGCGATCGCGCGGCCCGGACGCCCGCGCGCGGTGGAAGGTGAGGACGCAGACCGCTAGCCCTTGACCACCGCGAGGGGTTGGAGGCGCGCGATGCTGCGCGTCAGCCCTGCGCCGTCGCTGGCCCTGACGACGTCGGCGACATCTTTGTAGGCTTCGGAGGCTTCCTCGGCGAGCAGGTCGCGGCTCACCGCGCGGACCAGGATGCCGCGGCGGGCCAGCGCATCGGCCACATCGACGCCTCGAAGCAACCGCTTGGCTTCGGATCGGCTCCGCATCCGGCCGGCGCCGTGCGGCGTGGACCCAAACGTTTCGGCGAGGGCCACGGCCGTCCCGACGAGCACGTACGAATACCGGCCCATATCCCCTGGGACCAGGACCGGATGACCGACGTCCCGGTATTCTTCGGGGACCTCTGGATGCCCCGCGGGAAAGCCGCGCGTGGCCCCCTTGCGGTGCACGCAGACCTGCATCGATCGCCCGTCCACGGTGTGCTCCTCGATCTTGGCCATGTTGTGGGCGACGTCGTAGACGAGGTCGAGGCCGATCGACTCAGCGCTCCGGCGCAGGACGTCTTCAAAGCTCTCGCGGACCCAGTGGGTGATCACCTGCCGGTTGGCGAAGGCGAAGTTGGCGGCGGCCGCCATCGCCCCCAGGTAGGCCCGGCCTTCCGGCGAGGCGATCGGGACACACGCGAGCTGGCGGTCGGGGAGGGTGATCCCGTAGCGCGGGAGAGACCGGCCGGCCACCTCCAGGTAGTCATCACACACCTGGTGCCCGAGCCCTCGAGACCCGCAGTGCATGAGCACCGTCACCTGTCCTGGGTGCCGCAGCCCGAAGGCCGCGGCGGTCGCCGGATCGTAGATCTCTTCCACCCGCTGGATCTCGAGGAAATGATTGCCCGAGCCGAGGGTCCCGAGCTGGTCGAGGCCGCGCGTAAGGGCTTTCCGGCTCACCTCCTCCGGGCGGGCTCCGGGGATGGCTCCCGCGGATTCAATGCGCCTGAGGTCCTCCGCCCGGCCGTAGCCGCGCCGCACCGCCCATCCGGCGCCGGCCTGGAGGACCCCCGGCAGCTCGGCGGCGTTGAGGCGAAGCCGGCCGCGCGCCCCGACCCCGGACGGGACGTTTCGAAACAGGCGATCCGCCAGCGCGCCGAGGTGCGGGCGGATTTCCTCGTCGGCGAGACCGGTGGAGAGGAGGCGGACTCCGCAGTTGATATCGTAGCCGACCCCGCCGGGGGAGACGATCCCGTCGTCCAGCCGCATCGCGACCACGCCTCCGATCGGGAAGCCGTACCCCCAGTGGATATCGGGCATCGCAATCGCCCGGCGCACGATACCGGGAAGGGTGGCGGTGTTTGCCAGCTGCTCGACCGCCTGATCCTCCTGGATCTGCCCGACCAGGCCCGCGTCGGCGTAGATGATTCCCGGGACCCGCATCCCCGGTTTCGCGGTCACCGGGATCTCCCAGCGATACGCGTCCAGCTGCACCAGAGGGAATGTCGCCTGGGGCATTGGGCCTCACCCCCTTTCGGTAGGCTAGAGGTCCAGGATCATCCGGGCCTCCCACAGGCCGTTGGTCCGGGACAGGGAGAGCCCGTGATAGGTGGCCGCCTTTACCAGTCTCCGCACGGTGTGCCGGTTCGGATCGACGGTGTCTCCCGTCAGCTCCGCGGTGAGCGCCGTGTCGTTGAGGTTTGCGATCCGGACACGGCGGGGGAGAAACCCGTCGGCGTCCAGGACGTAGAGCAACTCGTTGAGCCAGGCCACCAGCAGGGCTTCGAGATCCGCCGCTGAGACGGTGATCGTCTTGTGGATCTTCTCCTCGAGCCCGGCGGGGTCGATCGTCAGATCGACGAGGGCGTCGGCGGCGTTGGCGAACAACTCCTCGAGCGTCCGTCCGCGGATGACGAGGCCGACGTCTGCGGTGTGATCGAACGTTTCATATGTCCGCATCGGTGGTGTCTGAGACCCTGTCGTCCGGCCGTGATATAATTGGTGACGCCGGCAGGGCGATGTGCTCTGCGTGACACGGGCCCGTAGCTCAGTGGATAGAGCGACCGCCTCCTAAGCGGTAGGCCGCGGGTTCAACTCCCGCCGGGCCCGCCAGGACCATCGGATCTTCCCGCGAGACCGCCGGCGCATCACACATTTCGAGGGTCCGATTTGTCGACGGGATCGGGCGCCTCCACCAGGACGAAATAGGCGCAGTTGCACGGCCCCGTCTTGTCTGCGCGAAGCGCGGTACAGCGCGCGACAATGACGCCCGCGGTGCCTATTTGAGTGCTGTGGCACTTATCGCAGACGTACGTCCCGGTGACGGTCCACGGCAATCCGGCCTTTGCGCGAACGCGATTGGACACCAGGCATCACCCGCTCGAGTGTGAATTATACACGTGTGTTCGAGGGTTGCCAAACTTTTTTGTTGAATGCGGCCGTGGATTGTGTCATAATTTAACCGCATCAGCAGGCGCAAAGCCGGTTGGTAGCTTGAGATAAAGGTGGGGATGTCATGCCGGTAGGGATCGTCAAGTGGTTCAACTCAGAAAAGGGCTATGGGTTCATTACCCCGGAGGACGGAGGCAAAGACCTGTTCGTCCACTACAGCGGGATTGAGGGCGAGGGCTACAAGTCGCTGAACGAAGGCCAGAAGGTGGAGTACGAAGCAACGCAAGGACAGAAGGGCCCCCAGGCAAGCAAAGTTCGTCCCGCGGGCTAAAACCGAACCTCAGCATCTTCCCGGTGAAACGGACGAGGAGGGGGGACACTCCCCTCTCCTCGTCTTGGGCCGGCCCTCGTCGGTTTCGAGCCGGATCATCATCCGAGACTGCGCCTCCATGGGTTGGCCGGCCGCATAATATCATTGCTTCAGCGGTACATAACTGCTATACTTTTTGGTGTAGCCTTCCTCTCGAAGACGGTCCTCTCCCACGGCGACTGGCCGGATCCCCGAAGGTGCGAAAGCCCGAAACTCGCTCGAGCGAGGAGTGGTCGGTATGGCCTTCGACAACGATCGCAACCGGGTGTTACTGTCGTTGCGGGATCGGCCGGATGGAGCGGACAATCCGACCTTGATCGAGGCCGTCGGGCTGTCCGAGGCAACGATCAAGCGTCACCTCGTGTACTGTGTCGACTACGGACTCGCGACCTGGATGCGGAACAGGACATCGACGCTGGCGGTGATCACTACCCGGGGCCGCGACTACCTGGCTCGTCAAGGACTTTAGACGCCATGCGTCTACGAGCCCCGACCGAGCAGATGCTTGAATGGCGGGAGCGGACCGCAAGATTTCGGTCTGCGGCCCGACAGGGCAAGACCCCAGGCGAAATCGCCGAGTTACACGACCTCCCCCTCGCCGCCGTCGAGCGGGTGCTCGCGCCGATAGAACATCCCCGTATTTCTGATCCCGTACGGTTACTGCGGGGGCACAGCAGCCTCCCCGGGACGGCCCCTGCGGACATCCAGCTGTACTGGCTCGGGTTCCTCATGGTCGCAGGTCACATCTGGGGACAAGGCAGCTCCCTCGCGCTCGTGGTGACGCTTGGTGAGGAGTCCCGAAAATATATCGCAACCTTCACGGCCGACATCACGCTCGACCGCATCCACTGCGAGTTCTGCTACAGCAGCACCGTGGGATGGCAGGTCTATCTCCGCGATCAGGGTTTGTGCAAGGCCTTGTTCCCGTGGGGTGTCCCCTCTGATCTTCACGGAGATGATTCGGCGCTGCTCGACGATCTCCCAAAGGAGTTCGCCATCCCGTTCATTTGCGGATACGTCGACGGGAACAAGTCCTTCGCCTCTTCTTCGGACCGGCCGGGAAGCGACGGATTCACGGTCCGCGGCACGGCGGCGGTCCTCGCCAGAATCAACTCAATGGTCGAACGGCACTGGGGGGTCTCAGGCCGGATCGTGACATCGCCAGGGGACCGATCAGCCCTGAAGTTTTCCAACCCGGTGGGCCGCGCTCTCCACAGTCAACTGGACACGTTCACCTCCCGATCTCGCGCCTAAAGCACCGGGAAGGATTGTTCTCCGCGCCGCGGAAGAAGTGCGCATGATCACGTGCGCCACCTTTGAGATCGCTCCGCTGCCGGCGCTGTTCGCGACGCTGGTGCTCGCGGCCCTGGCAACGCCGGCGGATGCGGGCGCCAACGCTCCGGTCCATCCCACCGCCGTCATCCACACGACGCTCGGGGATCTCCGATGCGAGTTGTTCTCCGACCGAGCCCCCAAAGCCGCGGGAAACTTCATCGGCCTCGCGACCGGGAAGAAGCCGTGGACGGATCCGCGCACCCACAAGATACAGCACAACCGCCCGTTCTACGACGGCGTCATCTTTCACCGGGTCATTCCGGGATTCGTGATCCAGGGCGGCGATCCGCTGGGAACGGGAACCGGCGGGCCCGGCTACCATTTCGAAGATGAACTGCACGCCGACCTCCTCTTCGATCGCCCCGGACGTCTCGCGATGGCCAACGCCGGTCCCAACACCAACGGCTCGCAATTTTTCATCACCGAAGCGCCGCTGCCGGACCTCAACCCGTGTCTCGACGAAGGCGGATGCACGCGCGGGGACCGCACCGTGCCGAAGGGAACGGGGTACACGATCTTCGGGCAATGCGACGGCCACTCGGTGGAGCTGGTGAAGCGGATCGCCCGGATGCCGCGGGATTCGAACGACCGGCCGCTCCGGCCGGTGGCGATCACGCACATCGACATCTCGGGCGCCCCGCGCCCGTAGGTCTCGGACGCGCCGGCGACCGTGCCGTGAGGCGGTGATGTCGTTGGCGCTGATCGTCCGCGTGTGGCTTGGCTGCAACTGGCGTTGGTGCTCGGAGCGTTCGCCGGGGTCGCCGCGTTCTTCGGCGCCCTCATGAACTGGAACTTTCGATGCGGAACAGCGCCGCGGCATTGTCGTGGATAATGGCCTGACGCTCGCGGGGGCCGACTCCGGCGCGCTCCAGCGTGCCCAACGGCTCCGGATCCCCCATATCGAACGGGATGTCTGTCCCCAGCAGCACGCGGTCCGCTCCCACCAGGCCGATGAGGTATCTCAGCGCCTCCGCGGAGTGGACCACGGTGTCGTAGTAGAAGCTCCTCAGATACGCGCGCGGCCCCTGCCGCGTGCCCCGGCACTCGGGGCGCACGGCGTGCCCGCGGTCGAACCGCCCAAACTGATAGGGCCAGTAGCCGCCCCCGTGGGCGAGGATGAGGACAAGGTCCGGATGGCGGTCCAAGACGCCGCCGAAGATCAGCCGGGCGGCGGCCAGCGTCGTGTCCAGAGGGTTGGCGACAAGGTTGTGGAGGTAGTAGGCATCGACCCGCGGGGTGGGAATGGTGTAGGCCGGGTGGAAGAACACGGGAGCCCGCGCCTCGGCACACGCGGCCCAGAACGGCTCGAGGGTCGGGTCCGACAGTTCGCGGCCGCGCACGTTCGTGCCGATCTCCACGCCCAGCAGCCCATGCCCGAGCGCCCAGTGAAGCTCCACCGCCGCCGCGCGGGCGTCCTGCAGCGGCACCGTCGCCAGCGCGGGCCGGCCGGCCGCCGCGGTGTTCAGCAGCCGCGCCCACCGCGCGCCCCGCTCGACATCGAGGCCGTATCCGAACAGGTCGACCCACGGTGAGACGATCTGCAGGTCACATCCGGCAGGCGGCTGCGGAGCGAACAAGCCGGGCACGATCGGCCGGCTGACCTCTCCCGATGCGAACTCGACCCGGCCATCGGGCCGCAGGCGGACCCCAAGCCGTTCCCCATCCGCGGCGAGCCGGTCGCGCAGGTCGGGTGGAACCCGGTGGGCGTGCGCGTCGATCATCGGGCCCTCCTCGGCGGGCGGGCCTCACGTAGATTCCGCCCCCCCTCAGGCGAGACCTTTCCGGGCGAACGGCGGCCTGATCCTGCGGCGTCCGGGCGCGCTGACGGGACGGTCACGGGGGCGGCGGGTAGCCGGACCGGTCGGCCAGCTCATCGAGCGTCAGCGCGCGTTCGACCAGCTGGCCGTGAAACTCCCAGGTGGGGTACACCCGGATGCCGCGGGCGCGGCAGCGCTCGACCTGCGCGTGCCTGCCCCTGGCATCGCACTCGACGTAGGGAAGCAGGATCGCCGCGGACCCGAAGAGCGCCTTCTGCTCGCGGCAGTGAGGGCACCAATACGCCCCGTACATGACCGCCCCGCTCGCGGCCAGGTGGCGGGCCAGGCCGGTGGCGTACGCGGAGGTCGCCGGCCGCGGGGGGGTCCCGACATAGATAATGGAGAGGACGGCCGCCGCCAGCACCCCGGCGACCGCCGCGTCGATCAGATGGGGCCGCGGGCTGTCCTTCAAGACGAGAAACGCCAGCGCAAATGCCGCCGCTTCGGCGGCGAGACAGGAGGGGCACACGGCGTGGATGACGCCCAGCTGGAGGGCGACAAAGACGGCCGCGCCTCCCGCGCCGGCGGCGGCCAGGATCTCGAGCAGGCGGCCGCGCCAGGCCGTGCGGATGAGGCTCAGACCCAGCGCCGCCCCGAAAAAGGCCACCCCAACGGCCGCGACCGGGACGCCGAGGATCCTGCCGTAGGCGCTGCCGCGAACGGTTCCGCACACGTATTCCGTCAGGCAGAAGGTTGTGGCCGCGAAGATGTCGAGGACCAGCAGGTACGCGGAGATGGCGAGCCCCGCCGCCGAAGGGATCCAGGCGGCGTGGCGCTCCACCGGGCGCCCGCGCTTCACACCTCGTGCCATCGATCGATCTCCTCCTCGAGCGCGCCCAGATCGGGATAGCGCCGTTCCACCCATTCGATCCGCGCGGCCGCCTCATCCGGGGCCGGCGCTACGTCGCGCGCGGCGACGGCGAAGTCGTACACCGAGATGGCCTCGCTCGACAGCGGCTTCTCCATGGAGAGGAGTTCCGTCCGGCGGTGCCGGAGGACCCGCTGGTAGATGCGCCCATAGAGCGCGGGGTCATAGGGCGGGGCCTGAGACCCCGGGCGGACCGCATCGAGTCCGAGGCGGGGCGCGACGCCGGCCAGGTCTTCCCAGAGTTCGCGCAGGAGGTGGGGCGGGGCGTCCTCGCGTTCCCGCGCATGCGCCGGCCGGCGCGCGCGCCGGCCGCGCGCGGCTTCAAGCAACCGCCGCAGGTCCCGCGACGGGATGGGGATCACGAAGCGGCACGAGGTCGCCGCGAGCAGCGGCTCGGCCGCGTCATCCAGACGCCGGGCGAGTTCAACGAACCGGCCGCCGACGAGCGGCGTCTCGCCGATCAGCAGGTCTCCCGATCCGGGGCAGCTCCCGTGCCACCGCGCGAGCGCATCCCGCACCCAGACCCCGAGCGCCTTCCGGATGACGCTGTGGGTCACCCCCCGGCGCATCGGGTAGCGCCGGCCCGCCGGGGTGGCCTCGAATACCGGGCGCGCCGTGTCCCACTGCAGGAGGTGCACGGTCCGGCCGGCGGCCGCGGACAGGTGGGCCAGCTGGTGGATCATCAGGCTCTTGCCGGTGCCGGGCAGCCCCGCGAAGAATACCATCCGGCAGTCCCGGGCCAGCCGCTCCAGCCGGTGGTGGAGGCCGGGATCTTCCTGGACGATCAGGAGCCTGCGCGAGATGTCCATCGGCGTCGTCCTCATCAGCGCGGGCGGGCCGGGACTCCGCGCCGCCCGCCTACGTGAGCCTCCGGCTGAGCACGGTCTGCAGGGTCACCGAGCTCACGATGATCAGGCCGTAGATGAGCTGGGTCCAGAACCCGGTGAGGCCGATGGCCACGACGCCGGCGTTGATGGCGCCGATGATGAAGCAGGCGACCAGCGTCCCGGCGATGGTGCCCGTGCCGCCGAACACCGAGGTGCCGCCGAGAAACACGGACGCGATCGTGGTGAGCAGATACCCGTCGCCGAGCGTGGGCCAGTAGTACGTCACCTCGAGGCTGGCGATCAGCCCGGCGAACGCGGCCGCCACCGCCATCAAGACAAACAGGGCCGTCTTCCGCTGGCGCACGTTGATGCCCATGAGCCGCGCGCTCTCGATGTTGTCTCCGATCAGGTAGACGTGGGCGCCAAACCGGTGGCGATTCAACAGCAGCGCCATGAGGAGCGCCGCGAACACCGTCCAGAGCATCTGCGCCGGGACCGCGCCGCCCACACGCCCGACCATCGCGCTGTAGAACGCGGTCCCTCGGGTGGGGACGAGGGAGACGCCGCTGCCGCCCGTGCCGACCAGCACGACCCCGCGCCAGAAGAACTGTGTGCCGATCGTGGCGACGAGCGACGGGATCCCGAGCCCCGCCACAATCGCGCCGTTGACGAGCCCCGCCAGGATCCCCGCCAGCGCGCACGCGGCGGAGGCGAGGATCAGGCTGTTCGTGTAGAGCAGCGTGAACGAAAACGCCCCCGTCCCCAGGGACATGACCGCGGGAAACGACAGGTCGATCTCCCCGGCGATCACCACCATCGTCAGCGGCAGGGCGACGAGCGCGAAGAAGGGCGTCGTGGACATGAACGCCTGGTAGATGTTGGGGGACAGGAACGTCCGGGGCGCGCCGGCGACGAAGATCAGCCAGATCACCAGCCCGACGGCGATCGTGGCGAGCTGCGTGGCGTGCCGGCGGCCGTAGCGCGCGAGCCCGACCCAGCCGCCCCCGGCCGGTCCGTGCCGCGCCTCCGTGTGGGTGACCATCGCGCGCCGCTTCGGCCCCGCTCACGCGCGGGCCCTCTTCAGCCCTGCGCGGCCGGCGTTCCGTCGAGGCTGCCCGTCTGGGCGACCTGCTGCAGCCTGCGCGTGAGCTCTTCGAGGGTCACGCCGGCCTTCCGGAACTCCCCGGCCACGCGGCCCCGGTCGAGGACCACAATCCGGTCCGCGACCGGGTACACGTGGAAGACGTTGTGGTCGATGAAGATGCACGCTTTGCCGGCCCGTTTGATCCCGCGCACGAAGTCGAGCGCCTTCTGGGTCTCCGAGACGGACAGTCCCATGGTCGGCTCGTCGAGGATGATCAGCCGCGCCTGAAAGTAGAGGGCGCGCACGATGGCCACGCCCTGCCGCTCTCCCCCCGACATCGTCCGCACGGCGGTGTCCGGCGTGACGGCGGCCGAGGTGAATCCCATCTCCTCGGACATGAGCCGCCGCGTCTCCCGCCGCATCCGCCCCAGATCGAGCAGGCCGAGCGCCGTCACGAGCTCCCGGCCCATGAAGATGTTGCGCCAGAGCGACTGCTTGTCGGCCAGCGCCTTTTCCTGGTAGACGGTTTCGATCCCGAGGGCGCGCGCCCTGGCGACGGTGAGATCGGCGACGCGCCGCCCGTCGATCACGATCTCCCCGCCCCGGTCCGGGCGATGGTACCCGGTGATGATCTTGATCAGCGTCGATTTGCCGGCGCCGTTGTCCCCGAGCACCCCCACGATCTCGTTCCGGCCGACCCGGAAGTCGACCCCCTGGAGCGCCTGCACCTCGCCGAACGTCTTCGAGATCCCGGTGAGCCGCAACAGGTCGGGGGCATCGACCGCGTCCGGCTCCCGTTGCTTCCTCGCATCGCGGCCCGCCGGCGGCGCACCGGGTCGGGTCACGCTAGCGTACTTCCTTTTCCGCAAGCGGCGCGAGAAAGTTGATGTTATTCTTGTCGGCGAACCCCCCGCCCGTGTCGATATGCAGGCCCGAGAATCCGTAGACCTTCGTCAGGCAAATGTTCAAGATGGGGAGGTACCCCTGCAGCCAGGGCTGCTGATCGATGACCAGGTTGGTCCACCCGCCGCGGATGCTGGTCACGGTCGCCGGCGACAGATCGAACCCGGCCGCGTAGATCTCCCCGGGCTTCTTGCCGGCGGTCTTGAGATAGGTTTCGACCGTGGCGGTGAGGCCGCCGTGATCCGTGATGACCAGCCTGACATCGGGATGCGACGACACATAGCCGGTGAACGTGGGCGTCCCCGCCTGCGGGTCCGCGTTGGTGGCCGAGTCGATCTCGAGGTAGTCGACCGTGAGCCCGGCTTTCTTCAGGGTGTCGATCGCGCCCTTGGTCCGCAGGCCGCGCGTCGGCTGCGACAGGAGCCCCCAGACCATCGCGCGGGCCCCGGCCTTGAGGCCGGAGCGCCGGAGCGCCTCGGCCGCGAGAGCGGATCCGGAGCCGTACAGATCCTGCCCGACATACCCGAACCCCTTGGCGGCGTAGCGCTGTTCCATCTTGGGCAGCTGTGTGTTCCCGCTGGTGACGATGATCCCATTGGCCTCGGCGTCTTCGATCAGCGGATCGAACGCGGCGTCCCCAGGGTGCCCCATCACCGCGATCCCGTCCGGCCTGGTCGCCGCGGTCTCCTTGAACTGCTGGATCATCTTCTGCGGATCCCAGTCCGAGAATACGTACTGCACCCGAGGACCCAGATCGAGTTCGGCCTGCCGCGCGCCGTTGTAGACGTTGTTGGCGAACACCCCTCCGGCCGGCCCGCCCGGGAAGAAGACGATCCTGGCGCCGCTGCACCACTTGGCCTGCGGCGTGAAGCGGGTGGCCGGGCCGAGCGCGAGGAGCCGGGAGAACGGCGCCGGCGCCTGCTGGGAAGCGGCCTGCCGCGCCCCCTGCGTCCAGACGGCGACGGTCATCGCCGCCGCCAGCGGCAGCACAATCCAGATCCGTCCGATCCGGGATGGCTTGGGTCCTCGTTCCATGCGACACCCCCCAGGAAGATTGGCCGCGCGCCGCACAGCGGGTGTCGGCCCGCGGTCCGCTCGAGCGCGACCGGGGAACATTACGAACACGCTACGACGGTAGCCCGGAGAACCCCTGTTGAAGGGCCGGTTCCCGGCGCCCGAAAACGCGGTGTCCCAGCGGTGTCCTAATGGAAGAGCTTGAACAGATCCTGCAGGGATGGGGGCTGCGGCTGGTCGGGCGGCGGCTGGGTGGTCTGGCTGCGGATGAACTGCGGGGTGCCGGCCAGAGAAAACTTGGGATCGTCCAGGGTCCCGCGCAGGGAGAACGGCACCTGGGCTCCGGTCGCGCCCGCGGCTCCAGGCACCATCTTGCCGAACAGCTGGCTCACCGAGGGCAGCGCGCCCGCCGAGGCGGATGCCCCCGAGGCCAGCGCCTTCAGCACGGCGACGCCCGTGTAGTCCAGCGTCTTGTCGAAGCCGAGGCTGCCCCCGGCCGTTCCGTCCAGGTCGTCCCCCTGTAACCGGAGGGAGTGGCTCTCCACGCGCTGCCGGGCGATGCGCAGGTCCCCGCCGAAGTAGCGGAACCGGGTGTCGCCCGCGGGGACGTTGAGCTGCAGGGCTCTGGCCATCTGCGCCAGGCTGCTCTTGAGGTCCAGTCCCGGGAACGACCCGTTGCGCACCGCGAACGCGCCTGTCCCCGTCAGCGCCGCCTTGGGGTCCCGCCCCGCGGCGGTCGCCAGCCTGAGATCGGCGTCGAGCGTGCCGGTGATTTTCCTCGCTTGGGGAGAGAGGGTGCTCACCATCCGGCCGAGGTTGATCCCACGCGCCTGCGCGGTCGCGATGAGGGGGAGGGTGGCGGCCGCGTAATCCACCGCCGCTCCACCCCGGATGAGGCCGCCGTAGGCGGAGAGCGCGAAGGAGTCCAAGACCATCGCGCTGCTGTACACGCTCAGCCTGCCGTTGAACCGGGTCGCTTCCAGCGGGGACGCCACGAGCCTGTCGATCTTGATCTCTCCGCGCGCCAGCAGGTGTCGCGGTGCGGGCGCCGGGTTGGCCGGGGCCGCGGCGTGAGCCGGGACGCCGCGTGATGTCGCGGCGCCGCCGGCCGCGCCGCCGATCCCCAGACGCTCCAGGCTGTCGACGTCGAGTGCGGGGACGGCGATCGTGAAGGTGACGGACGGTGGATTGAGGCCGGCGATCACGGCGGTTCCATCGGCGCGCACGTTGTCGAGCGACGCGGAAAACGTTCCCCGTCCCGCGGCGCCCTTGAGGATCAGCCGGCCGGTGTGGAACAGGACCGGTTTGGCCAGCGACGGCGTGGAGAGCCTCGCGCCGCTCAAGTTCGCCTCGATGTCGAGTGTTCTTGACCAGTCCGGTGCGTTCATGTCGATGGAACGGATCCTGGCGTTCACCCCGCTCAACGTCAGAGCGGGCGCTGCCTGACCGCGGTCCGCGCCGGAACTCGCGGTCGTGATCGTGACGTCCCTGACCGTCACCGTGCCGATGCGGGCGAGGCTCAGCAGGGGGGCGCCCCGCTGCGCCGGGACGGGGCCGGGAGCCCGCGCGCTGTGGGGAGCCGCCGTTTGGTCGAAGTTCGTCCGGCCGTCGGGATATTGGACGAGGTTCGCGCGGACGCCCTTGACGGCGATGTACGTGACCTCCAGCATCCGCGAGAGCAGGGCGCGCGGCGCGACCCCGATATCGATGGACTTCACGACGACCGCGTCACCCCGCGGGCGGCCCGGCGGGTTCTTCATGCGGACGCCCGCCGCACGGATGTGCACCACCGGCACCAGGTAGAGCCTCAGGGCGTCGATCTGGATCGGGTACCCGGTCGCGGCCTCGATCTGCCGCACCACGAGCGGCCGGAAGCGGTCCACCGGGACCAGGAAGGGCGCGGCCAGCGCGGCCGCCAGGCCGATCAGCAGGATCACGCCCCCGATCCGCGCCCACGGTGCCCGGTGCCACGGTTCCGGCCTGCCCGTCGTGCCTTTCACCGCCACAGCCTCTTTCGTACCCAACTTTCACCCCTCCGGCGCGCGCCGGCACGGGGCTCCGCGTCCCGCGGGCCCCGGTGCTCAGTATACGGCTCCGCGCCCCCTGAGGGTTCGTGCCCGGGGGCAGGCCGCTCCCGGCAACGCTCACGGCTTGACGATCACCGTCGCCTGCATGAACGGATGGATCGTGCAGGCGTACGTGTAGGTACCGGCTTTGTCGAAGGTCACCGTGAAGCTCGTGCCGGGCTGGATCGGACCGGAGTCCCACTGCCTGTCCCTGCCGGTGCTGGTGTGCGGGATCGCGTCCGCGTTGGTCCAGACGACGGTGGTTCCCGGCGTCACCGTGATCGGCGCCGGGGTAAAGGCGAAGTTCTGGATGCGAACCGCACCGCTGCCATCCGCCATGGCCGGCGCGGTCGAGACCGCCGCCCCGGGAGCGGATGCGGTCACAGGCGGCGCCTGCGCCGGCGTCTCCGCAGGCGCGACGGCTGCGTCCTTGGCGGCGTGCCCGGGCTGCACGACGATCTTGCGCGGCGCGGTGCCGACGGGAATCGTTGCCAGCACCCGCTGCTTCTCGACGTCGACGACCGTGACGCTGTTCGAACCCTCGTTGGTCACGTAGGCGGTATCGCCGTTGGACGACGCGGCGATCCAGTGGGGCAGCCTGCCGACGGTGACGGTCCCGATGACCGTGTGAGTTCCCGGGCTGATGACCGCCAGTTCACCGGGCCCCTGGCTGACCACGAGACCATACGCGCCGTTCGCGGTGAAGAACGGATGATGGGGGGACGCCCCGACCGGGATCTGGGCGACGACCCGGTTCTGCTTCGGGTCGAGCACCTGGACGGCATCGGAGCCGGCGAGAGTGTAGTAGAGCGCGGCGCCGTCGGGACTGAACGTGAGGGCGCGCGGGGTCTTGTCCAGCGGGACGGTCCCCACCTGCCGGCGGGCCGCGAGGTCCAGGATCGCAAGCTGGGCCGCGCCCGGCTGCTGGGAGGCGACGTACGCGGTGCGCCCGTCGGGGCTGATGGCGATGTTGTGCGGGTTGCCCACCGGGATCCTGGCGACGACTTCGTTGCGGACGGTGTCGATCATCGCCACCCGGCCCGCGCCGAATACCGCGACCAGCACCAGGCTCCCGCTCCGGTTGATCGCCAGCCCGTGGGGGGCCTTGCCGACGTCGATGCGGCTCACCACGCGGTCGGTGCTCGTGCTGATGACGCTCACCGTGGAGTCGCCGTCGCTGCTCGCGTACACGCGGAGTCCGTCAGGAGAGATCACCAGGCCGTGCGGGCCGGCGGGGATCGGGATCGTCGTGAGGACACGGTTGGCGCGGGTATCGATCACCGCGACGGCATTGTCGTTAAAGAGTCCCACATAGGCCTTGGGCGCGCCGCGCACGGCGGCCGCGGCCGGGGTCTGGATCGTCCCGGCCCACATCGTCGCGGCCAGGCCGGCCACGGCCACGAGACTCGCCAGGTGTTTCAGCCGCCGCCAGGCGCGCCGGGCGTCCGGGTGTGACGTGTTGGGATGGGAAGCGTTGTGTTTCATCTCACTGTCCTCCAGTCGGCGTTCGCAGAAGTTGAGGCGCGCCGCCGGCCGCCCGCGTCCCGCGGCCGGCCGGCGGCGTCGCCCGGGGGCTATCGGTTCCCCTCGTGCTCGTGCCAGCGCATTTCGTTGAACGACGGCGCGCCGGTGCCCGCAACCGTGCCCGGGGTGACCGGGTCGTTCTGGCTGGTGGCCTGCGGGGCCGTGGGGTGCATTGGCACCGGTTCCACCGCGTCGGACTCGGCAAACGCGGTCGCGCCGGTGAGCGCGATGGACGCGCCCAGCACCAGCAGGGCCAGGATCCTGTTCATTGTGGTCCCTCCTTTCGTCGATGATGTCCTCTTGAACCGTTCGTCTCCTGATACACCGGCACTCAGACGATGGATTGGATCTCGTCGCAGGAACCGAGGGCATCGCTGGTCGGAGCGCGCGCCCTGGGACTGGGTGCTCGAGAGGGGGACGACGGCATGACTTTGCCGGGCCTCCCACAGAGGGGGCGGCGGGGGGCCCGGAAACGAGCGGGCGCCCGTTCGGGCGTCCTCCGGCCTATCTCCCGTGAGTTGGTGTCAAGGAAGGGTATAAATATATCTATATTGTCTATCTCCATCCTGTGACACAAGTTACCGCTCCCGGCTCCCGGGGAGGTCCGGATGTCCCTGCATCCTGGGCAATAGAGTGTCAGGGACCGCGGGAGGCGGGAGATGAGACTCGACGACCTCGATGTATCTGTCGAAGAGCTTCGCAGCTGGGGGCGCGCCATCCAGAAGACCCCGACCGAAGAGTTCTGCCTCGAGGAACTTCCGTTCGGCCGGCAGGTCGTCGCGTGGATCGACCAGACGATTCTCGCGTTCCTCGAACACGGCAGGGACGAGGCGCTGCATTACAAGCGGGCCGCGGTGATCGCGCGGCGGGCCACCGCGCTCGCGAAGATGACCCGGGACCCGGGCCCGATCGCCACCTACAAAATCGGCGAGCGCTGGCTGATCAAGCTCCTCTGCGAGTTCGGCTGCCGCATCTGACGCGTCGCCCGCGCCGGGAGACACCGCGCGCGGCGGTTTCGACTCCACGCTGACCCCGGCCTGAGCCCAGTCCACAGGGATCCCGCGCGCCCGAATGGAAGGAAGCCTCCATGGCGCGCACAGGGTCTCCTGACCCACCGATCTTCGACGGCCACAACGACACGGTCCTCAGCCTCGTCAAGACCGGCCGGTCGTTCTTCGACCGGAGCACGGAAGGCCACATCGATCTTCCGCGGGCCCGCGAGGGCGGGCTCGGCGGCGGCTTTTTCGCCGTCTACATCTACGATCCCGTCAACGCCGAGCATGCGAGGCCCGGTCGGGCCGACCCGGACGCGGGGATGAAGATCTACGGCGACGAGCGGACGTGGCCGGAGCCGATGCCGCTCGATTACGCGCAGTCGGCGGCGCTCGACCTGCTCGGGCGGCTGCTCGAGACCGCCCAGGCGTCGGGCGGACGGATCGGGATCGTCCACACCGCGGCCGAGCTGCAGCGCTGCCTCGACGCGGGCATCTTCGCCATGCTGCTGCACTTCGAGGGCGCGGAGCCGCTCGATCCCGACGGGCATGCGCTCGAGGTCTTCTACGCGTCGGGGCTCCGGTCGGTCGGCCTCACGCACAGCCGGCGGAACCGCTTCGCCCGGGGCGTGCCGTTCAAGTTCCCGAGTTCCCCGGACACGGGCGAGGGGCTCACCGATGCCGGCAAAGCGCTCGTCCGGCAACTGAACCGCCGCAGGATCATGATCGATCTGTCGCATATCAACGAGCGGGGGTTTTGGGATGTCGCCGGGATCACCGATGCCCCGCTCGTCGCCACCCATTCCAACGCCCATGCCCTGTCGCCGTCTCCGCGCAACCTGACCGACCGGCAGCTCGACGCGATCCGCGAGAGCCGCGGGATCGCCGGCCTCAACTTCCACGTCGGGTTCCTCAGGGAGGACGGCGGCCGGGAGTCCAACACCCCCATCGCGCGGATGGTGGATCACATCGAGTACATGGCCAAGCGCATGGGGATCGACCACGTGGCCCTGGGCTCCGACTTCGACGGCGCGACGATGCCGGCGGAGCTGAAGGACGCCGCCGGGCTGCCCAGGCTCATGCAGGCGCTCCGCGACCGGGGCTTTGGGGGAGAGGATCTCCGGAAGCTCGCCCACGGCAACTGGGTGCGGGTGCTGCGCGAGACCTGGGGCGCGTAGGCTCGGGATCCCGCGGGCCGGGTTCACCGGTCGATGGCCAAGGTTGCGGTCCTCGACGACTATCAGGGCGTGGCGCTGGAGATGGCCGACTGGCGCGCGCTCGGTCCGGCCGTCGACGTCCAGGTGTTTCGCGACCACCTCAAGGACGAGGATCGCCTCGCCGATCGGCTTGCGCCGTTTCACGCGATCGTCGCCATGCGCGAGCGCACCCCGTTCCCCACGCGGCTGCTGGAGCGGCTGCCGGCGCTGCGCCTGCTGGTGACGACCGGGGCGGCCAACGCCTCCATCGATCTCGACGGCGCCACGCGCCTGGGGATCCTGGTGTGCGGCACGCGGGGGCTGAAATATCCGACCGCGGAGCTGACCTGGGGGCTGATCCTGGCGCTGACGCGCCACATCCCTCGGGAAGACCAGGCCACCCGGCGGGGCCACTGGCAGACCACGCTGGGGGTGGGCCTCCAGGGGAAGACGCTCGGGGTCATCGGCCTCGGCACCCTCGGATCGCAGGTCGCAGCGATCGGCCGCGCCTTTGGGATGCCGGTGATCGCGTGGAGCCAGCACCTGACCGCCGAGCGGGCCGCGGAGTGTGGAGCGGCCCTGGTGTCCAAGGAAGGGCTGCTGCGTCAGGCCGACGTCGTGACGATCCACCTGAAGTTGAGCGACCGAACGCAGGGGCTCCTCGGCCCCCGGGAACTCGCGTTGATGAAGCCGACCGCCTTCCTGGTGAACACCTCTCGAGGGCCCATCGTTGACGAGGGAGCCCTGGTGGAGGCGCTCCGGCGCGGCGCCGTCGCCGGGGCGGCCCTCGACGTGTACGACGACGAGCCGCTTCCCCCGGACCATCCTCTCAGGCGCCTGGAGAACACCGTGATCACCCCGCACCTTGGGTACGTGACGCGGGAAGGCTACGAGGTCTTCTACCGCGACGCCGTTGAGGACGTGCGGGCCTTTTTCGATGGGCATCCCGTGCGGGCGCTCAACCCCGACGTGACGTCCTCCCCCGGGTACCGGGGTTCCCGGCGTTAGGCGAGCCGGTAGACGCCGGGCTTGACCTCGGGGAATTTCTTCCAGACCTCCCCGTCGTGGCCCGGGCAGATGCGGCCCTCGTCGCCGCCGGCGAGGCTCTTGATGCGCGCCATCGCGCCGAGGCACTCGGCGACGCTGTTGAGGTGGATCGCGGGCGGGACCCAGTCGCGGAGGTTCCGGTAGGTCGTCAGCGCATCGTTCCCGATGACGAACGGCCCTTTGGCCGTTTGGACGACGACGATCTGCATGCCGGGAGAGTGGCCGCCGACCCACTCGACCCGGACGCCCTCGACCAGCTCGAGGGTGCCGTCGATCACCCGGAGGCGCCCGGCCGACCGGACGGCCTCGAGGTCCTGGGCGAAGCAGTCGCTGAGAAACCTGCGCGTCCAGGGGTCCTGGCCGCCGAACCCGTGCCAGAAATCCAGTTCTCGCCGCTGCACCCAGAACGTCGCCTGCGGGAGGAACCCTTCGAGATCGAAGTGGTCCCAGTGCAGGTGCGTGAGGATCACCGTCTTGACCTCGTTGGGGTTGCAGCCCGCGGTGTCGAGCAGCTCATCGCGCGTGCGGAGCTGCTCGACCGGGAGTCCCTTGCTCTTCCCGAGCCGGGCGGTGAACCCCGTGTCGACGAGCAGGGCGCCGGCCGGGCCGCGCAGCAGCCAGAGGAAATAGGCCGAGGTCGTGGTCGTGCCGATCGGCTCCATGAAGAGCCTGGTGGACCAGTCCACCTGCCGCCCGCCCGGGCTGAGCGCGTAGATCTCATAGACCGCGGCCATCTGCCCCTCCTCGTTCGTGGGTGCGGGATCTCGGGATCATACGACCCGGTGCACGACCTCGCCTCCGGCGAGGTAGCGGGTGACGTTCTCGGCGCAGAGGTTGAGCCCGTTCGCGAGCGCTTCCGGCGTGGTGCCCGCCGTGTGGGGCGTCAGCACGACATGGGGGGCCTCCAGGAGCGGGCTGCCGGGGGAGACCGGTTCGCTCGCGAACACATCGAGCCCGGCCCCGAGCAGCCTGCCCGAGCGCAGCGCCCCGGCCAGCGCGGCCTCGTCCACGAGATCGCCGCGCGCCGTGTTGATGAAGATCGATCCGGGGCGCATCCGGGCGAACTGCCGCGCGCCCAAGAGTCCCCGCGTGTCGGAGCTGGATCGGAGGTGAAGAGAGACCACGTCCGACTGCTCCAGCAGCGCATCCAGGGTTGGAACGTAGGCGAACCCGGCCCGCCCGGCCTTGTCCGGGTCGGGGTGCAGCGTCCAGGCGAGCACCCGCATGCCGACGGCGCGCCCCAGTTCGGCGAAGCGCGTGCCGATGGCGCCCGTGCCGATGATCCCCAGGGTCTTCCCCAGGCACTGAAAGAGCGGAACGCGGTCCCAGTTTGCGCGCTTGACCTGGGCGTCCAGATCCACCAGCTGGCGCGCCACGGCGAGGAGCAGGGCGAGGCAGTGCTCCGCGATCGCGTCGGTGGCGGTGTTGGGCGTGTTGGAGACGACGATCCCCAGCCGCCGGGCCGCGGCCAGGTCCACGTTGTCGGTGCCGGTGCCCCAGATGGCCAGGTGCCGCAGCGTGCCGCGCGCGGCCTCGAGCACGCGCGCCGGGAACTTGCAGTAGCCGCGGATGTTCACCACCGTGTGCGCGCCGGCGATCCGCCGGACGAGATCGTCCTCGGAGGCCGGCGGGGAGGTATGCACGATGACCTCGGCGGCCGCGCGCATCCGCTCGAACGCCGGGGTGCCGGAGATGACGGGAGGGCTGTCGTCGGGCACCACGATCCGCACGACGAAGAGGTTCGCCGGCGCGGGCGGCCCGCCTCTTCCGGGGGAGGATTCGGATGCCCCCCGCGGAATGGGTCCCGGGGATCCTGGAGCACGCCTTCGTTTCAACCGTCATGGACATCCAAAAAACGGCCGATACGGTCATCATCGGCGGGGGCATCGTCGGGTGCGCCGCCGCCTACTATCTCGCCGCCCGGGGCGTTCGGGTGCTGCTCCTGGAGCGCGGCGCGATCGCCGCGGAGGCCTCCGGGGCCAACCTGGGGGCGGTCGGGGCGTCGGCGGGGGTCCCGGGAGCGACCCTGGCCCACACCAAGAAGAGCCTCGAACTGCTGGCGCATGACGCCGACGAGTTGGGCCGCCCGGTGGAGTTCGTCCGCGCGGGGCTGCTCCTTCTGGCGTGCAGCGATGCCGAGCGGACGGACGTCCAGGAATTTGCCGCGACCCGGCGGCAGGAAGGGATCGAGACCCATCTCCTGTCCGCGGAGGAGCTGCGGAATATGGAGCCCGGGCTCGGGCCCGGTCTGGTCGAGGGGGCGTACGTGCCGGGCGACGGCCACATCAACCCATTCCTGCTGACCTACGCGTACGCGGCCGCCGCGCGGCGGCGGGGGGCGGAGATCCGGGAGGGGATCGAGGTGCTGCGGTGCGACGTCGCCGGCGGCCGGGTGGCCGGGGTCGTGACGTCGGCGGGCCGGGTGGACACGCGCCGGGTCATCGTGGCCGCCGGGGCCTGGTCGAGCCCGCTGCTCGCCCCCATCGGCGTCGAGATCCCCGTTCGTCCCGGCCGGGGCCAGATGCTGGTCACCGAAGCGCTGCCGGCGCTCACCCCGCGCGTGCTGCGGACGCCCGCGATCAATCTCCGCCAGGATGCGCGCGGCCACGTGCTCATCGGAAGCAGCGTGGAATACGCGGGGTACAGCCGTGAGGTGACCCTGCCGACGCTCGCCCGGTTCGCGCAGCTGGCCGGCGAGCTGATGCCGGCCCTCAGGGACGCCAGGATCATCCGCACGTGGGCCGGCCTTCGTCCCATGACGCCCGACGGGCTGGCGATCATCGACACCGTTCCGGGCGTCGACGGGCTGATCCTGGCGACGGGGCACAGCCGAACCGGGCTCAGTTACGCGCCGGTCACGGCGTGGCTCCTCGAGCAGCTGATCACCGGGGGGCAGACGGCGCTGCCGCTGGAGCCGTTTCGCCTCGGGAGGTTTGCGGCGCCGAGGGGCGATCAGCCCGTCCCGGCCGGGCGTGAACGGACGGAGGAGATGCCGTGATCCAGTGCGTCGTCACGGCGCCGGCGTGATCGGGGCCTCGGGGGCCGCGCCGCCTCCGGGCGGGGTGGAGCGGGCTCCGAGCCCGGCGAACCTCGACGCCGAACGGCGCCGGTTGGCCGAAGCGCGCGAGCAGGGGGTGCCTTGGTTTCTCTGGGGGCCGTACCTGGCGGAGCGAGAGTGGGGGACCGTGCGCGAAGACTATTCGGCCGACGGAGCGGCCTGGGACTACTTTCCTCACGACCACGCGCGCTCGCGGGCGTACCGATGGGGCGAGGACGGGCTGCTGGGAATCTGCGACAACCGCGGGCTGCTCTGCTTCGCGCTCGCCCTGTGGAACGAAGCCGATCCCATCCTGAAGGAGCGGCCCTTCGGACTGACCGGAGCCGAGGGGAATCACGGCGAGGATGTCAAGGAGTACTACTTCTTCCTGGACTGCACCCCGTCGCATTCGTACATGCGGGCGCTCTACAAGTACCCGCAGCGCGCCTTCCCCTACGCCGACCTGGTGGCGGAGAACCGGCGCCGCGGGCGCAGCGACCCCGAGTACGAGCTCATCGACACCGGGGCCTTTGCCGAGAACCGGTACTTCGATGTGGACGTGGAGTACGCGAAGGCCGGTCCCGAGGATATCCTGATCCGCATCACCGCGGCCAACCGCGGGCCGGCATCCGCGCCGCTGCACATCCTGCCAACGCTCTGGTTCAGGAACACCTGGGCCTGGGGCTACGAGGACCGCCGCCCTGAGCTGCGCGCCGAGATCGCTGCGGGACCCGGCGCTGGGGTGTTCCGGCTGCTGCGCGCCACCCATGACCGGCTCGGGGCCTACTGGCTGGCCTGCCGCGGCGCGCCCGAGCTGCTCTTTACCGAGAACGAGACCAACGGGCAGCGGCTGTGGGGCGTCGAGAACTCGACCCCGGTGGTCAAGGACGGGATCAACGACGCGGTCGTGCACGGCCGCCGCGAGGCCGCCAGGGCGGGGGCGGGCACCAAGGCGGCGGCCCACTACGCGTTCCGCGTCGCCTCGGGGGGCGCGGAGCGGGTCGAGCTGCGCCTCTCAAGCCGCCGCCGGGACCCGCCGTTTGCGGATGCCGAGGACGTCTTCGCGAAGCGGCAGGCTGAGGCGGATGCGTTCTACCAGGGCTTCGGCCCGGCGGAGATGTCCGAGGACGCCCGGAGGGTGCAGCGGCAGGCGTTCGCGGGACTGCTCTGGAGCAAGCAATTCTACCACTACAATGTCGAGGCGTGGCTGGACGGTGATCCCGCGGGGCCTCCGCCTCCCGAGTCCCGGAAGCGCGGGCGCAACGCCGATTGGCGCCATCTGAACAACGCGGAGGTCATCTCCATGCCGGATACCTGGGAGTTCCCCTGGTACGCCGCCTGGGATCTCGCGTTTCACTGCATCCCGCTCACGCTCGTCGATCCGGAGTTCGCGAAGCGCCAGTTGATCCTGCTGCTCCGCGAGTGGTACATGCATCCGAACGGCCAGCTGCCGGCCTACGAGTGGGCGTTCGGGGACGTGAACCCGCCGGTGCATGCGTGGGCGGCCTGGCGCGTCTACAAGATCGCCCGCCGGATCACCGGGACGGCCGACCACGCGTTCCTGGAGCGCGTCTTCCACAAGCTCCTGCTCAACTTCACCTGGTGGGTGAACCGCAAGGACCTCCAGGGGCGGAACGTCTTTCAAGGCGGGTTTCTCGGGCTCGACAACATCGGCGTCTTCGACCGCAGCCAGCCGCTCCCCACGGGCGGGCACCTCGACCAGGCGGATGGGACCGCGTGGATGGGGATGTACTGCCTCAACATGCTCGCCATCGCGCTCGAGCTGGCGCGCGTGGACCGGGCATACGAGGATGTCGCCACCAAGTTTCTCGAGCACTTCCTCTACATCGCCGGGGCCCTCAACAACATCGGCGGCGGGGGGATCGCGATGTGGGACGATCAGGATGAGTTCTTCTACGACGTGCTGCACCGAGACGGGGAGCAGCGCCGGCTTGAGGTCCGCTCCGTGGTGGGCGCCATCCCCCTGCTGGCCGTCGAGACGATCGAGCCGGCGCTGCTGGAGGCGCTGCCGGATTTCCGGGAGCGGCTGGAATGGTTCCTCGCCCACCGGCCGCATCTGGCCGGCCTGGTGTCACGCTGGGTCGAACCGGGCACGGGTGAGCGGCGACTGTTCGCGCTCGCCCGCGGCCACCGGATGAAGCGCGTGCTCCGCCGCCTGCTCGACCCCGCGGAGTTCCTCAGCGACCACGGGATCCGGTCCCTCAGCCGGTACCATGCCGATCACCCGTACTCCCTCCAGGTCGACGGGGCGGTGCACATGGTCGCGTACGAGCCCGGCGAGTCGTCTACCGGGCTGTTCGGCGGCAACTCCAACTGGCGCGGACCCGTGTGGTTCCCGATCAACTTCCTGATCATCGAAGCGCTGCAGCGGTTCCACCACTACTACGGAGACGACTTCCGCGTGGAGTGCCCGACCGGCTCGGGGACCACGCTGACGCTCTGGGAGATCAGTCAGGAGCTGTCCCGCCGGCTGACGCGCATCTTCCTGCGCGGTCCGGACGGGCGCCGGCCCGTTTTCGGGGCGCATGAGGTCCGTCAGTTCGATCCCCACTGGCGCGACTGCGTGCCGTTCCACGAGTACTTTCACGGCGACACCGGAGCGGGCCTCGGGGCGAGCCACCAGACCGGGTGGACGGCGCTGGTGGCAAAGCTGCTGGAGCAGACCGGAGGCCGGTAAGGTGATCGCGCGAGGAGGGGACGTGGTCCCTCCCGTGGGCGCCGACGCCGGCGGTGGTCTGACGCCAAACCTAACCCTGTCGATCGAAGGTGATGCTTGACGCTTTAATGGTCCCGTCCGAATTGGCGATTCCCCGGATGGTCACCTTCACCCCCGGCTTCAAATCGACCAGCCGGACCGTGATCAGACGATGGATTTCCGCGGAGTGCGGCACGCTGATTATCCCTGTTCCCTGAGCCAGCTTCATGTACAGAGTGCGCCCGTCGACCCGCTCAACGACCTGCGTGACGAGCGCGTTGGTCATGATGTTTCCGGTGTCCATCATCCACTGGCCCTTGCGCACGCGGCTCCAGAGCTGCGGGGAAAAGATATTGATCGAGACCGCGGTCAGCGACCCTTCCGCCCCCTTCTTCGCGGTGACCGCCAGCGGGGTGCCCGGTTTGATGGCTCCCAGGGTCGCCGCTTCTCGTCTGAGGATGAGCGTGTCTGACTGGATCTTGACGACCTTCCGGCTTCCGTCGGGGGACGCGATCGTCACGCTGCCGCCCTTCACCGCAGCGATCGAGCCGGTGGTCGTTGTTACGGACTCCGCCATCGCGGCGCCCGCCGCCATCGGAACCGAGAGGATGACCGACACGGCAATCGCCGCAAACACATCGGTTGGCCTTGCGTTCCTGCGCATCAGATCTCTCTCCTTTCACCCTTTTTCTGTCATGCACCAGGGCGAGAGCGCCCTCGTCCCTTTAGTACTCTCCCACTGTCACAATTCTGTGAAGACGCGCCGGGGTGTCGCCGATGGCGTATGCACGCATTACTCCAGGAGGCGGGCCGTCGCTCCATCGGGGGTGAGCTCGATGAGGGCGCCCGCGGCGCTGTCGGTGCCCATCGTGCAGTTGACCACCAGCGTGTCCTCCACTTGCGCGATCCCGGGGGACTCGTGGACGTGGCCGCAGGTGAGCACTTTTGGCCGGAGCCGGGCGATCAGGTCGCGCACGACCTGCGTCCCGATGTGACGCCCCGAGGAAGCCAGGTCGAGCGTGCCGAGAGGAGGCTCGTGCGTGACGAGGACGTCGCAGCGGGCGCGCACGTCCGGTCCTCCGAACGAGACGCCCTCGATCACCACCGGCTCGACGCCGAGCAGCCGTCCCCGCTGGGTGATCTGGAAGACCGCGCGGGGGCCGTCCATATTGCCCGGCACGGCGAGGACCGGCACCGGCAGCGTCGACAACAACGTGAGCGCATCTTCGCCCCCTCCGGCATGGGTCAAATCCCCGGGGAGCAGCACGACCGCGGGGGTGTGGGCGGCCGCCAGGGCCCGCACGCGCGCGATCCGCTCCGGGCGTCCGTGCAGATCGGCGCACGCCAGGATCCGGACCGGCTGGGGACGGCCGGGTCCGGCCATCACATCGGCGGGGCCCCGGCGGAAGCCTCGGGGTGAGTCATGCGGGCGCCGGGTCCCTCCGCACCAGGAGGGGGATGCTGGCGGTGTAGCCGTGCAGAAAGTTCCGCGATCCCACAGGCCCGACCTCGCCGTTGCAGAAGAAGCCGGCGAGAGGCACCGGCCCCAACCGGTCGGCGACCGCCTGGGCGTCGTGGTTGGGGGTGCCGAACAGTCCGATGCCGCGGCCGTTGCACGAGCACAGGAGCGCCGCGATGGCCTCCCTGGCGCCGAGGTCGGCCGTGGCGGCGTCGAGCAGCGCGCGGAGGTCCTCGTCGGCGGCTTCGCGGTCCCGCAGCTGAAACTGGACCGTTTGCCCGACCCGCGGGATCGCGCCGACGGTGAGCGTCCCGGCCTGCGCGTCCGCCGCCAGGAAGTTGCGGATCAGGAAGTCCCCGCGGCGCCAGCGCTCCCGGCGCTCGTCGATGGCCAGCCCCACGAAGAGGTTCCCGCGCGCCCGCAGCCGGACATCCGCGGGGAGCGCGTCGATCGTGTCCCGCAGCACCTGATAGGCCGGCCGCCGGGCGATCATCTCGATCACGTTTCCGGCCGCCCCCGTGATGGTCCACGGTTCTCCGATGGGCGTGCAGCCCTGCGACACGATCGTCCTGATCTCGTAGGGCCCGCCGAGGGCCAGGGCCACGGCGCCCTGATCGTAGACCTGCTCGTCGAGAAAGACGTGGGTGCGCCGGAGGCGGAATTCCCCGGACGCCAGCCCGCCCACGACAGGAATCCCCGGATAGGCGTCGGCCCAGGCGGTGAGGAGCCCATCGGCGTCAAACGTGAAGGGGTCGGCAAACAGGATCCACGCGGTGAGGTCGGCGGGCGCCACCCCGGTGGTCTCGTACCAGTGCCCGCGGGTTCGACACCGTTCGAGGGTGCCCTGGGTGAGACGGACGGCGCGGAGGGCCGCATCGGGAAGCGCGGTCGCCAAGATCGCCAGCGCGGGCTCCCCCTCCACCTCGCGGCCGGGGCCGATCACCCCCTGCCCGGAACAGCCGACCAGCAGGCGCGCGCCCACCGCCCGGCGCGCGGCCGCCACCAGATGAGGGAACTCTTCCGCGTACGCCGCGCTGGCGAAGAGAAAGGCGAGGTCGACCTGCCCCCCGCCGGCCGATGGTGTCATTCGAGATAGCGCTTCGGTGAGGGCAGCCTGCCAGATCCGCTGCTGTCCGATCGCCGCGGCAACTCTCACGTCGGACGTCACGCCCATGAATATTCCCCCGCCGGAGCGCCTTTTCCTATCCACGGCGGGGACGGCCTGCCTCGCGCACGACGAGGGGTCCGCATCGCGGGGATGGAACAGTCCGGAGGCGACCACGATCCGGCGCCCGGAGCGCAACGGGCTCCATATCGAAGCAGAGGGGGGATGGCGGGTGCGGCGAGAGGAAGTGGCGGTTCGAGGGATGCACAAGACCACCGGGTACTCGCACGCGGCGAAGGCGGGGGGGTTCGTCTACACCGCCGGGCAGGTGGCGCAGGACATCGAGGGCACCATTGTCGGCAGGGGCGATATCGAGGCGCAGGCGGTCCAGGTGTTCGAAAATCTCAAAGCGGTGCTTGCCTCGGCCGGGGCCTCGCTGGACGATGTGGTGAAGCTGACGACGTACACGACGAGCGTCGCGTACCGGGCAAAGATCGCAGAGGTCCGGGCGCGGTACTTCAAGGCGTACTTCCCGCCGAATACCTTCATCGTCGTGGCCGGGCTGGCCACGCCGGACTATCTGTTGGAGATCGAGGCCGTGGCCGCCTGTCCGTGACCTGAGGCCGCCGCGGGACGCGCCGGGAACGGGATGTAGATGACCCGCGATCGGTTCCCAGGTTACAATGATGGTGGTGACAAATCGCCAGGAGGTGATGGAGATGCCCGTCTATATGGTGGATCGAAGCCTCCCCGGAGTGACGATCGACCAGTTGGCAGCCGCCCAGAAAGCGGCGATCGACACGAGCAAGAAGTTTACCGCGCAGGGCAAGTCGGTCCGGTACATTCGCAGCACGTTTGTCCCCGGCGAGTCCCACTGCATGTGCCTGTTCGAGGCGTCGAACGCCGACCTGGTGAAGCAGGTGAATGAGGCGGCCAAAATCCCGTTTACACGGGTGACCGAGGCGATGGATTTGACTCCGAAGTAGCGCCCGAGGAGGGGCCCGGAGCGGGGGCTCCCCGTCCCCCGGTCCCGCCCCGGAATCGCACAGCTGCGGGAGATCCGGAGGGGCGTTCCCCCCTGGATCTTCCGCGCCGGTGTGGCGAACGGGGCCGGTCTTGAACGAAGTCGTGATGGGCATAAGGGATTGGCGCAGAGATCTCAGGAGGTGTCGAACCCATGCCCGTCCCGGTCCTACTGCCGACCGCAGCGCGCGACGAGACATTCGGCGGCGTCACGTACCACATCGAAGGTGAACTCGTCCCGGTCCTTCACCTGGAACTGGCGGCGCTGCCCGTCTACTTCGAGCACCACATCCTGCTCTGGAAGGATCCGGGCGTCGAGGTGTCGCTGAAGCCCCTCAAGGGCGCGTTCAAGCGGGTGCTCTCGGGGATGCCGGTCTTCATGACGCAGGCGAAGGGGCCGGGGCGGATCGCGTTCAGCCGCGATGGGGCGGGGCATGTGTTCGCGCTGCACCTGAAGGTCGGAGAGGCCATCGACGTTCGCGAGCACCAGTTCCTGGCTGCGACCGACGGGGTGGACTACACGTTCACGCGGATCAAGGGGGCGGCGAACGTGTTGTTCGGCGGGACGGGTTTCTTCATCGACACCTTCACCTGCCTCCGCCAGGATGGGGTCCTGTGGCTGCACGGCTACGGCAACGTTTTTGTCGTGACGCTGGGGCAGGGCGAGCAGATCGATATCGAGCCGGGCGGGTGGATCTACAAGGACCGGACGGTCCAGATGCAGACGATCTTTCAGAAGATCTCGACAGGGGTCTTCGCCAGCGCCGGCCAGCTCTTCTGGAACCGGTTCGCGGGACCCGGGCGGATCGCGCTCCAATCGATGTACATGCACATGCCGACGGAGTAGCCCCGAGGTCTGTGGGCGCCCAAGAGGACCGGCCGGCGGGCAGGAGGGGGAGACCGCGAAGGCCGTTGTCATCCGCGAGCACGGCGGGCTGGACAGCCTGCGGATCGAGGACATCCCGGTCCCGCGCCCGGGACCGGGAGAGGCCCTTGTCCGGGTGCGCGCGGTTGGGCTGAACAACCTCGACATCTGGGCGCGCAGCGGGCCGCCGGGCGGGCGCCCCGTCTATCCCTGGACCGAGCGCCGGCTGCCGGCGGTGACAGGGGTCGATGTCGCCGGGGTCGTCGAGCAGGTCGGGCCGGGCACCGGCGAGATGGCGGCGGGCGAGCGCGTGGTCATCAACCCGATCCTCTGCTGCGGCCGCTGCGAGTTTTGCCTCGCGGGCGAGCAGTCGATGTGCCGGGAGTATCGGATCTTCGGCGAGCACACACCGGGCGGCATGGCGGAGTTTACCGTCGCCCCCGCGGGGAACCTCATGAAGATCCCCAGCGCGGTGGCCTTCGAACAGGCCGCGGCCACGCCCGTCTGCTGCACGACCGCGTGGCGGATGGTGGTGACCACCGGCCGGCTTCGCGCCGGGGAGGACCTTCTGGTCGTGGGCGCGTCCGGCGGTGTGGGGAGCGCGGCGCTGGTCGTCGGCCGGCGGGCAGGCGCCCGCGTCTTTGCCCTCGTGGGCGGCCCGGAGAAGGCCGCGAAGGCGGAGCGCCTCGGGGCGGTGCCGATCGATCGGGTCCGGTATCCGCGCTTCAGCGAGCGGGTCCGGGAGTTGACGGCGTCCGGCGTCCACGTCGCCGCCGATCCGGTCGGCGCCCCGACCTGGCCGGAATCGATCCGCAGCCTGCGGCCGGGGGGACGCATGGTCATCTGCGGCGCGACGGGGGGAGAGCGCCCGAGCATCGACATCCGAGAGATCTACCAACGCCACCGGCAGATCCTCGGGGCTCCCATGGGCAACCTGACAGATTTCCAGACCGTCATGGGGCTGGTCTTCCGCGGGGAACTCACCCCGGTCATCCACACCGTGCTGCCGCTGTCCGAGATTCGTGAGGCGCACCGGTTGTTTGAGGCCCGGGAGCATTTCGGGAAGGTGGTGCTCGTTCCGTAAGGCCTCCGCGGCGGCCCTCGACCGGGGTCAGGCGGACCGGCGCATGTGGAGGATCGTAATCGCCCCGAGGACGATGGCGATGCCGAGCCCGCGCAGGGGGGTCATGGCGTCCCCCAGCAGCAGGACGCTCAGCGTGACCGTGACCACGGGCTCGAGCGTTCCGAGCATCGCCGCCCGCACCGCGGGCATGGCCCTGAGTCCCGAGAGCAGCAGGATCGGCGCGATGAGATTGGCCAGGAGGGCGATCCCGAGGACAGCCGCGAACGCGGGGACGGGCATCGCCAGCGTCAGTTGTCCCGCGGCCAGCGCGGCGGCCCAGTACATGGCCGCGGAGGTCGGCCCCAGAATGGCCATCGCGGTGATCGGGAGCACGTCCCTGACGATCCGCCGCGCCGCGACCATAAAGACGGCAGACGTCAGGGTGGCAACGGCGAGCATGACGAGTCCGAGCCCGTGGGCGGCGGCGGGGGTCTGCCCCGCGACCAGCAACGCCCCGGCGATGACGCCAGCGAGCAGGCCTAATTCATCGGGCCGGACGCGTTCCCCCAAGAACCACCAACCCATCCAGGCGACGTGGATCGGATAGGTGTAAGAGAGGACCGAGGCAGACGAGGCCGGGAGATAGGCCAGGGCCTGAAAGTACGCAAACACCTGGACCGGGATCAGCGTCGAACCCATCACGATCAGGGGGACCAGCGATGACCGGGGCGGGTGGAAGGGGGTGCGGGTCGCGATCAGGCCGGCCCAGAGGCAGGCCGCGGCGAATGTGGACCGGAGCGCCAGGAGGGTCAGGGGGGTGACCCCAAACCCGTACACCGCTTTGGCGATGATGGGTGAGATCCCGTAGAAGACGGCCGCGATCAGGATGAACAGCGACGGCATGAACTCATTTTACACATTTGTGATGAACGGACGGCTATACTAACGGGCGGACAAGAACGCCGCACGGCAACCTGTTCAAGGAGGCACCCTCATGCAGAACGCTCTCAGGTGGGCGCTTGCACCCGCGGTCGTGGTCGCCCTCGCGTTGGCCATCCAGGGGACGTCCGCGCAGGAGATGGGTATGAAGATCGAGATCAAGACCGCGATCACGCACGCGGGGTTCGCATCGAAGTACGATTCTTTGAACGAGGTGACGCTGCACCTGCACCACGTCGTCAACTGTCTGGTCGGCCCTGACGACAAACTGTTTGATAAGGCGGCCGGAAACCCGTGTCAGGGACAAGGCAAAGGTGTTCTCCCGGAGATCAAAGCGTCGATGGGGACCGACCAGGAGTACAACGTGGCATGGTGGCTGGCCCATCTCGGCGACGAGGCCATAGCAATGAAGAACCTGGCTCAGGCCAAGGCGGCCGCGCACATCATCGAAGTGCAACTGACCAGCATGTCGAAGATGTAGCCAGGCTCGCGTCAGCGTCACCGGGGTGGACGCCGGAGGCGTCCACCCCGGTCTTTTTTGTGCCGGAGCCCCCGCGCGCCAAAAATGCCGCTGAGCCGGCCCAAGGCGCCCGCGGCAGGCGGGCCCGCGTCTAGGCTCTCTGCAAGTCGGGCAAACTGCAGATGAGGGGGTTCGGGTCCGGAGGCCGTGGTCACCAGGCCGGATTCGGCACCCGTGTGTCAATGCAGAGGAGGTTGAGCCACACGCCTCAGGTTGCGCAAAGGGTTCCGGCGGACCGGGTCATCGTTATCGAAGGCCCCTTTCAGGCCGAGCAGGGGCGCGATGACCTTTGGGCCCAGGCGACGATCGAGGTAGGAGGACGTCAGTACCGCGTGGCGGCGGTGATCCCCGGCGTGTCCGACTTCCACCACTTCTTCGGGATGACCGAGGAAGAACGCGAAGAGGCGCGAGGATGGTTCGCCCTCCTTGATCTTGCCCGCTGCGCCGTCGAGGCGTTCGAGCAAACCTCCGGCGAGTATTTGCCGGAGGTCAATATTCGCATTCCCCCCGCGCCACCGTCTCAGCGATGGATGATAGATGGTGTCATAAAATTCGTCCGCGATCAGCTTCGAGAGTATGTGCTCGAGTGGGACGGATCCAGTTGGGTGGCTCAGCCGGCTGCGGGTCAGACCAGGACGGCAATGCCGCTGAGGACCAAGGCGGCAATGCCGCTGCGGCCCAAGGCGGCGGCGCCCCCGGAGGAAGAGCCGGCAGCGGCCCCGGAGGAAGAGCCGGCAGCGGCCCCGGAGGAAGAGCTGACAGCGGCCCCGGAGGAAGAGCTGACAGCGGCCCCGGAGGAAGAGCTGGCGGCGCCCCTGGAGGACGAGACGGCGCCGCCCCCGCAGGACGAACTGGCGGCTTCCCCAGAGGACGAGCTGGCCGCATCCTTGGAGGAGCCGGAAGCGGCTCCAGAGGACGAGCCCGAAGCGGCCCCCGAGGACGAGCCGGAAACGGCTCCGGCGTACGAGTTGGAAGCGGCGTCGGAAGACGAGCCGGAAACGGCTCCGGAGGACGAACCAGCAGCGGCTGAGGAGGTTGAACAGGTTACCCCACCGAGGTTCCGGCCGACGCCGGCCCCTCAGGTCAGGCCGGCCGAATTCCCGCAATTCAACCCGGACGCGGTCCCGAAGGTCAAGAGGCTGACGCCGCGGCAGCCAAAACCGCAGGGACCCCCATGGGCTCAACCGGCGGCGCCTTCGAAGCCGGTGACGCCATCGCAAGCGAAACCTGCAGCGCCCTCGTGGGCCAAGCCGGCGGCCCCCCCGCCGGCCAAGCGGGTAACGCCACCGCAGGCAAAACCGGCGGCGCCCTCCTGGGGCAAGCCGGCAGCGCCGCCGGTCAAACGGGTAACGCCGCCACAGACAAAACCAGCGGGGCCATCCTGGGCCAAACCGGCGCCGCCCCCGCAGGCCAAGCCGGCAACGCCGCCGGTGAAACCGGCTGCGCCTTCGCAGGCCAAACCGGTAATGGTCCGGCGATTCAAAGCCGTCGCGCCCCCGCCGGTCAAACGGGTAACGCCGCCGCAGACAAAACCGGCGGCCCCCGCGCAGGCCAAGCCGGTGGCGCCGCAGCCGAAACCGGCGGGACCCTCATGGGCGAAACCGGCGGCCCCCGCGCAGGCCAAGCCGGCGGCGTCGCAGCCGAAACCGGCGGGACCCTCATGGGCGAAACCGGCGGCCCCCGCGCAGGCTAAGCCGGTGGCGCCGCCGCAGCCGAAACCGGCGGGACCCTCGTGGGCGAAACCGGCGGGCCCCGCGCAGGCCAAGCCGGTAACGACGCCACAGCCGAGACCGGCGGCCCCCCCACAGGCCAAGCCGGCGGCATCGTCACCGCCGAAGCCGGCGGGGTCCCCTCCAGCCAGGCCGGCAGCCCCATCACAGTCGAAGCCGGAGGAGCGCTCCCAGGACAGACCCGGCAGATCGCGCCAGGCGAAACCTGGGGCGCCGCCGTGGCTTAGGCGAGTGGAGCAGCTCCGGACCAAGTCAGGAGCCGGGTCTGAGGCGGCCCCTCAGGCTAAACCGGCAACGGCACCGACGAAACCGGCGGCATCCCCGCAGGCCCACAAGGCGGGCTCTGAGGCGCAGAAGCAGGTTCAGCCTCGGCCGGGCGGATCAGGAAGGCGGGCCACGGACCGCGAAAAGCGGGTCAGTCTTGTCCGCCCGAACACGACGGCCGCGGGCCCGATGAAGATCCTCTACGATCGGAAAGACGATCTCCGGTCGAAAGCGGCTCGAAAAACGGGGGAGAAAAGTGGCGTCAAGAAATTGCTTGAGTGGATCAAGCGGGTGTGAGCGGGCCTAGATAAACTGGCGGCTGATCTCGTCGAGCCGCGTGAACACCTCGTCGGGAATCTTGACCTCCAGGGCGCCCAGGTTCTCCTCGAGTTGGGCCACCGACGTCGCCCCGGCGATGGCGCTGGCGACCGCGGGCTGCCGGATCAGCCAGGCCAGGGAGAGCTGCGACGGTGTGCAGTGTAACTCGCCGGCGAGGGCGGTGACGTCTTCCGCCAGCCTGAGGTTCTGTTCGTTGAGCCGGCGCGCAAAGTGGGGCTGGGTCACCGCCCGCGATCCCTTAGGGGGTTCCTGTCCCCGGCGGTACTTGCCCGTCAAAATGCCTCCGGCCAGGGGGAAGAAGGCGATCAGGCCGATCCCCTGATCGAGGCAGAACGGGACCAGTTCGCGCTCGACGGCGCGGTCGGCGAGCGAGTAGCTGGGCTGGACGGATTCGAAGCGGACGAACCCGCGGCGGTCGCTTGCCCAGAGCGCCTTGCAGAGCTGCCAGGCCGCGTAGTTGGACGCTCCGACATACCGCACCTTCCCCGCCCGTACCATGTCGTCCAGGGCCCGCGCCGTCTCCTCGGGCGGCGTCTCGGGATCCCAGGTATGGATCTGGTAGAGGTCGAGGTAGTCGGTCTGGAGGCGCCGCAGGCTCCCCTCGAGTTCTCGCATGAGGTGAAGGCGTGACGACCCCGCGTCGTATGGGCCTTCGCCGGTCTTCAAGCCCGCCTTGGTCGCCACCAGGGCCTGGTGGCGCCGCCCCCGCAGCCCTTCGCCGATGATCGTCTCCGATGCGGTCGCGGTATAGATATTCGCCGTGTCGATCAGGGTGATCCCGGCGTCGAGCGCCCGATGCAGGACGGCGATCGCAGTGTCGTGGTCGGCGCGCCCGCCAAACGAGTTGGTGCCGAGCCCGATCGCAGACACCTTGATGCCGGTGCGCCCGAGCGGCAGGAGCTCCATCCCAGGGTCCTCCCGATCTAGGCGTGCCGCGTCAGGGATTTCGCTCCAAAGGACCTGCGCAGCACCCTGCCGGAGGGCTTCTGGATCTCCTGGATATACCGGTCCCAGGGATAAGGCCCCGGATGAACGGCGATCTGCGGCTGCAACGAATCCATCTTCGTCTGTTTGGCGACCCTCGTACTGCCCGTTTGCCTTCGCTCTCTTCGCATGAACATCACTCCCCACAGGTCTGTGACGTACCGGTTCTGCCCGGTGAGATTCGGAGCGTCGGGCCTCTTGGAAGGTAGGCTATAAGCGTAACACACATTTCGCTCTTCTGCCGGCCGGGATCTCGAGCGTCTGCCGCGGCGGTCGTTGCTTTATATCGCAAAATGTGTCATACTCAACATGCAAGAGGAAGCGCTTGAGCGGACAGCACTCGAGAAAAGTGGGGATTTATGGGCGAGGAAGGGGGGAAGCAGACCCCCCCTTTTTCTTGTCGACACAAACATGAGGGTATGGGAATGGTTGTGGACCTGTGCAAGGCCTGCGGCAACCCCAAGCCTGCGGTGGCCGCCGTGCAAGGGGATGACTTCTGCTCAACGCAGTGCGCGCGAAGTTATTACGGGACGCTGACGGCTCGCCCGGCGCGTGGGGTGACCGGGACGCGGCCCGCGTCACTCCGCCGGCCTTCTCGGAAGCTGCCTTCGGCTTCTTTCAACGGTCGGAAGACCGCAACGGCGCGGCGCGGCGCCTAGACGATGCCGGGGTGCGGCCAGAACGCGACGGTGATTCCAAGGAGGATCAGCCCGAAGCCGACCGCGGCCGGTATCGCATGATGCCGCGGCCCTAACTTCTCCAGAGCGATCACCGCGGACACCGTCGCCATCCAACGGAGATCCATCACGCCGAGCGCGAGCAGCGCCAGCATGAGCCCTGCGCAGCATCCCATACAGTAGGCCCCATGCCCCAGACCCATCCGGAATGCCCCTGCGCGTCCATCGCGCCAGCGCAGCGCCAGGTACTCCACCGGCCCCTGGCAGTGGGCCAGGCATGTCCGCTTCAGCGGCGTGAACTGGTACAGCCCCGCAACGATCACCAGGGCGCCGGTCAGCGGCGCCAGGCGTCCGCTCAGCCCGGCCGTGGAGGCGAGCACGGCGCCCATCCCGACATAGCCCGCATAGGCGAGCGCGCCGAATGCCTCCCACACCGACAGGTAGCCGGTCACGAAGAGCGGGACGGAGCCCCGCCCCCGCGTTCTGACGACGGCGGCATAGACGAGGACGACGGGCCAGACAGACGGGAACATCATCGCGGCCATCATCGCGATCCAGATCAGCAGGAAGAGCGCCGCGCTCGTGACTCCAAGCCGCCCGCCCATCCCGAGGCTCATCGGCACGCCGGTCATCACCAGACGGTCCCCGCCGGCAGTCTGCCAGATGGTCGCCGCCCACGCCAGGACCGCCAGCGCGGCCAGCCCCCCGAGAATTGATAGGGCGGCTATCCGGTCGGGACTCGAGCGTATGGGCGGGACCGCCGCCATAGAGACCTCCTGCGTTGCGTCCGCGCGGCCTGCGTTAGTTCTTGCTGCTGCTCAACGCGCCCCAGGTGGCCACGCAGAACGGGACCACGTACGTCAGAGGGATCTGCCAGATCAGCGACGCGCTCAGATCGCCGCTCACCAGCGCGGCGCCCTGGTTGATCGCCGCCAGGATCGTTCCCACGACGAGCCCCGTCAGCGCCGACCGGCGCAGCATCGGCCGGTAGCGGATTGCGCAGGACAGGCAGCGCACCTCGCCGCCGAGGGTGAACCGCGATGTCTCCACGAGCGACCGACGGCAGCAGGCGCAGGCTGTTCTCGCCGGCGAAGCCTCAGGCAACGCGTCCCTGGCCGGTCTGTTCACCATGAGTCGTAGTAGAATAAGAGCACCCGGGTGTTTGCGGCCCTCGTTTGGTTCTCCTTCTGTCCGGTAGGAAGATCGCAGAGGCGCCGCGCAGATCCCGACACCATGCCTGAACTCCCGTTCATCACGGTGCTCGCCGAGAACCTGCGGCCGCTGGTCGAGGGCCGCGTGATCGACGACGTGCTCGTCCGGGGCGCGTCGGTCCTCAAGACGTTCGACCCGCCGGTCACCGGCCTGATCGGCCGCCGGATTACCCGGATCGAGCGCCGGGGGAAGCTCCTGGTGTTTCGCCTCACCGGCGGAGTGGTCGTGGTCATGCACCTCCGGCGCAACGGGCGTCTTCAAGTCTTGCCCAGCACGAAGGGGCGGACGGCGAAGGATCTGGCGATCGCCTTCGCGTTCGCCGATGGCACCGACCTGCGGATGGTCGAGCTGGGCCCCAAGAAAGCGGCCTCGGTCTGGCTGTTTCCCGCGGGGCGCGAGGAGGCCGCCGAGCCGCTGGCCTCGCTGGGGATGGAGCCGCTTTCGTCCCAGTTCTCGCGCGAGGCGCTGGCCGCCATGCTGCGGGAGGAGCGCACGCAGATCAAACGCTTCCTGACTCTGCAGCGGTATATTGTCGGGATCGGCAACACGTTCGCCGACGAGATCCTCTGGGAGGCCCGGGTGTCCCCTCAGGCGATGGCCGCCGCGCTCACCGGCGATGAGGTCGCCCGGCTGCACGATGCGATCACCGCGGTCCTGGGGGAGGCGGTCGCGTCGCACCGGAAGGAGTTCGACGGTTCCCTCCCCATGCGGGAGCCGCTTCATCTCCTGCGGGTCCACCGGCACGGCAAGGAACCCTGCCCGCGGTGCGGGACACCGATCGCGGTGATCTACTATGAAGACCGGGAGACGTACTACTGCCCCACCTGCCAGGCCGGCGGGAAGGTCTATGCGGACCGACGGCGATCGAGGCTTCTCCGCTGATCGGCGCACGCCGGCCGCGGCGGCATGCCCCGGCCAGGCGGACGAAGGACGGCCCGGCGATCAAGTCACGCTGATTGGGTGGCTGACGATCCCGCCGTACAGATAGCCCTGCTCGTTGAACGGGACTTTCAAGGGCTGGGTGTTGCCGCGCTCGTCGGTCGCCCGCGCGATGAGCCCGTAACGGCCCGGCGTGGCGTTCCACTGGAGATCCCAGCGCACCCAGGCCTGGGCGATATTCGGCTCCCTCAGGTTTGCCGTCTGCCACGTCTTGCCGCCGTTGAGGCTGACGTCCACCTTGGTGATCTTGCCCTGCCCCGACCAGGACCGGCCGCGGAGGAGGCGGCGGCCCGCGCCCACCTCACCGTCCCAGGCGAGCTCGAAGGCGCTCTTGACGACCTGGGAGGTCAGCCGCGGTCCCTTGGACGGCGGGTCGGGGTCGTAGTCCGGGCCGATCAGGACGTAGTTGTCGGTGTTCCAGGGCGAGAACAGCGGCTCGTCGGACACCTCGATCCGTCCCACCCACTTGATGTTGGCCACCCCGACCCACCCGGGGACCAGCATGCGCAGAGGGAACCCGTGATCCGGCGGGAGGATCTGCCCGTTCATCGCATAGACGAGCAGGGTGTCGTCGGCGATCGCCTTGGAGATCGGCATCGGCCGGCGCACCTTGAGCTCGTCGACGCCTTCGGGCATCACATCCCGGGCCGTGCGCTTGAGGCCGCAGCGGTCCAGGACCTCGCGGAGCGGCACGCCCGTCCACTCGGCGACGCCGATGCCGCCGAGGTGCCACTGGCCGCCCTGCGCCCGTTTGCCGTACGCGGCTTCATAGAAGCTCCGGCCGTTGCCGGCGCACTCGACGAAGCGCATCACGGACACTGAGGGCAGCCCGAGGATGTCATCGTACGTGAACTCCTGGGGCTGCGCCACCCCGGATCCCTCCACGCGCAGCCGCCAGGCGGCCTGGTCCACACGAGCGGTGCGGCTGTGGTCCCGGACGAAGAAATTCTCGGTGGGGACCTCGTAGCCGCGGTTGTACATGACCTCCCAGCGCATCTCCTTGTTGCTGCCGAAGTCGTTGAACCATTCGGGGGGGGTTGGCTTGACGACGAGATCGGTCGCCGGGGCCGCCCGGACCGTCCGGCCGCGGGCGGGCCGGCCGAGGCCCGCCGCCGCCGCGCCGGCCGCTCCTGCCCCGGCCGCCAGCAGGCTGATCAGGCGCCTGCGGGAGAGGCCCGCGGCTCTCGCCCGCGCCCGCAACCATTCATCGGCTCTGGCCTGTGCATAGACGCGCTCATCTCGGAAATCCTCTTGCATGCGTCGACACCGTCCTTCGTGGGATCGTCTCCGAGGTGTACCGCCGAGTTACATGCCCAATTCTGCGTTGCGCGCGGCCATCCTCCCGCGGGCCGCCCGGACCTTCACTGGGCCTTTGCCGGCGGATGCTTCTCCCGCGCCCGCCGCGGCGCAGGCTCCCGGTCACGCGTGCCGGAGCCGGGGATCCAGGAAGTCCCTCAGCCCATCGCCGAGCAGGTTGAGGGCGAGCACGCTCAGGATGATGGCCATTCCTGGGAAGATGCTGATCCAGGCCGCCTGCCGCAGATAGACCTGTCCGGCGCTGATGATCCCGCCCCAGGTCGGGATCGTGGGCGGCACGCCGACCCCCAGAAAGCTGAGCGCGGCCTCTCCCAGCATCGCATACGCGGTGATGAAGGTCGCCTGGACGATCACCGGGGATGCGCAGTTGATGAGCACGTGCCGGGCCAGGATCCGCGCGCCCGAAGCGCCCACCGCCCGCGCCGCCTCCACGTACTCCTGCCGGACGACGACGAGCACGGCGGCCCGGACGACCCGGGCGATGCGCGGGGTGTAGACGAACCCCAGCGACAGGATCACATTGCGGACGCTCGGTCCGAGCGACGCCATCAGCCCGATCGCCAGCAGAACGTCCGGAAACGCCATGATGCCGTCCATGATGCGCATCAGGACCCGGTCGGCCCGCGGGCTCGCCCCGGATGCCAGCCCCACCACGATCCCGGCGCCGGTGGCGAGGAGCGTGACGAGGGCGCCGACCAGCAGCGACAGCCGCGCGCCGTACAGCGTGCGGCTCAGGATATCCCGTCCGAACTCGTCCGTTCCAAAGGGGTGCGCCCGCCCCGGCCCCAGCAGCCGGTCGGGGACGTTGAGGGCCACCGGATCGTAGGGGGTGAGCAGCGGGGCCGCCGCCGCGCCCGCGACGGCGGCGAAGATCAGGGCCGCGCCGACCCCGGTGATCCGGCGCCGGCGCACCATCCGCCAGAAGAGGCCGCCGGCTCCCGGCCGGGCGCCGCGGACGATGCGTCGGAAGGCCGGCGTCTCCTGGGCCATGGGCGCGTCAGTACTTCACCCGGGGGTCGATGAGGAAGTAGAGCAGATCGACCAGGAGATTGATCAGCACGTAGAGGGTCGCCACCATCAGGATGACCCCCTGGATCACCGGATAGTCGCGGCGCAGCACGGACGAGACCACCAGCTGGCCGATCCCGGGGAGGCTGAAGACGGTCTCGGTGACCACGGCCCCGCCCATCAGGGCCGCGAAGGTGAGCCCGACCACGGTGAGGATCGGTACCAGCGCGTTCCGCAGCGCGTGGTGGAAGATCACGGTCCGTTCGCCCACCCCCTTGGCCCGCGCGGTCCGGATGTAGTCGTTGGCGACCACGTCCAGGAGGCTGCTGCGGGTGAAGCGGATGATCAGCGAACTGTTGGGCAGGCCCAGCGCCAGCGCGGGCAGGAGCAGGTAGCGGAGGCTCACCCCCAGGCCCTCGGCCGGCGCCCGGTACCCCGAAGACGGGAGCCACCCCAGGTTCACGGCGAACAGCACGATGAGGGAGAGGCCGAGCCAGAAGCTCGGCACCGCGGCCCCGAGCATCGCCAGGGCCAGGCTGCCCTGGTCAAGCCAGGAATTGCGGAAGATCGCGGAGATCACCCCCGCCGGAATCCCGATGAGCAGCGCGACGGAGATCGCCATCAGCGAGAGCATGATGGTGGGGGTGGAGTGCTGCAGGATGTCCCCGGTGACCGGGACATGCTGGAAGAACGAGAGGCCCAGGTCGCCGCGGAGGGCGCGGCCCAGCCAGAGGACAAACTGCGCGACCAGCGGCCGGTCCAACCCCAGCGCGTGCCGGAGGGTCTGCACCTGTTCAGGGGTGGCGTCCTGTCCGAGGAGCACACGCGCCGGATCGCCGGGCGTGAGATGGATCAGCAGGAACACCACCACCGCGACGACGAGCAGGACCGGGACCAGCGCCAGCAGGCGCCCGGTCAGATACGGCAGCACGGCCTACGGCATGCGCTATTTCACGGCCGGGAGGTTCCAGACGATCAGCCAGTACGACGGGCGGAATCCCTCGAGCGCCTTGGAGGCCAGCACCACGCCGTAGAACTCTCCCGGCCGCACCAGCGGAGCCTGCGTGTACAGGAGGGCCTGGAGCCTGGGCCAGAAGCGGATGCGCGCCGCCGGATCGGCGGTCTGATTGAACTCATCGAACAACTTGTTCTTTTCGGGGCTATCCCACCAGCCGGGGTACGCCGAGTTGAAGACGGTGATCAGGGCCGGGTCCGGCACGAACCCGTGGGAGGTCGTGAAGAGGTCGTAGTCGGCGGGCTTGGCCCGGTGATCGAGGACGCCCGCCCACTCCAATACCTGCATGTCCACCTTGAACCCGACATGCTGGAGCTGCGCGGCCGCGACGACCGTGCTCTTGAACATGTAATCGTACTGCTGGGTCGTCAGCCAGCGGACCGGCTCCCCGGTGTACCCGCCTTCCTGCATCAACTGTTTGGCGCGGGCCGCGTCGTGCAGGTTGTACATCTCGGAGCCGGCCGTCGTGTACCAGGGCGTGCCCTGCGGGTAGATGCTGGGACCCAGCGAGTACAGCTCGGGGTTCCCGAATGTGGCCTTCATGATGGGCTGCATGTCCAGGGCGACCTCGACCGCCTGGCGGAGCTTTTCATTGGTCATGATCCCCTGTTTCTTATTGATGAAGAAGGTCAGAAACGTGCCGGGCTTGATGAGCCCGGGGGTGACGCGGGGATCCTTGGCGAGCTGGGCGTACGCGTCCTGGTTGATCCCGTCGGCGAGATCGTAGTCGCCGCTCTGCACCCCGGCAATGCGGGTGGCGACCTGGGAGACCGGATAGAAAAACACCTCGTCCGCCAGCGCCTCGCGCCTGCCCGCATACCCGTTTGGCGCCTCCGGCCGCGCCGCGTAGTTGTCGAAGCGGACGAGCTTCACGTGGCGGTCGGGGATCCACTCGGCGAACTTGTACGGGCCCGTGCCGATGTACTGCTTGAGCGGCCCGCTGCCGGTCGAGTCGACGACCTCCTTGGGCATGATCGCCGCGGCGCCGTTCGGGAGGGCGATGAACGAGAGCAGCGGGGCGAACGGTTCTTTCAGCTTCAACGCGACCGTGTACTTGTCCACGGCCGTGGTGGACTCCACCTTTTTGTAGACGGAGGCGCCCCGAGGGCTCACCTTCCCCCAGCGCTCGAGGGAGGCGACCACGTCGTCGGCGGTCATCTCCTTGCCGTTGTGGAACGGCACGTTCTTGCGCAGCGCGAACGTGTAGGTGCGGCCGTCCGGGCTCCGGGCGTACGACTCGGCGAGGAGCGGCTCGATCCGCCAGCCGGCGTCGAAGGTGAAGAGCTCCTCGAAGATCGGCAGCGTGATGATCGACGTGAGATCCGCGGTCGTCGCCACCGTATCCAGGGTGAGCGGTTCGCCGATCTCGGCCACGCGCAGGGCCCCTCCGCGCCGGGGGGCGGCGGAGGTCGAGAAGACGAGACTCCCGGCCAGAGCGGCGACGACCGGCAGGATGAGCGCAGACTCCAGCACCTTGCGCGACCGCATCAGTCGATTCCTCCCATCTCCTCTTTCGTAAAGGCGGGCATCGTCAGCGACCGGACGGCCCCCCGTAGCGCCACGGAGATCGCCATCGTCCTCCCCCTTGAAATACACGCGAGCTCCGCACCCGGGATCGATCGGAGCTCGAGGTGCCCTCTCGGCACGGAGGGCGGCAGCCACAAGTGAAGTCGCGCGATGCTTGGGCGTGATGGTTCGGGGGCCTTGGAAGCCGTTCCTGCCCAGGGTAAGGCCGATCGAACCGAGGAGTAGACCAAAGGTAACAGGAATAGGCTTCGGGACCAGAGAATGCCGACGCCCAGGATCTTCGATGCGCGGATTTCGGGTGGGCCTCGACATTGGCGGCACCTTCACGGATTTCGTCCTCCTCAACGACACGACCGGGGAGATTCGCCTCCACAAGGTCCTGACCACGACGCCGGACCCGGCGGAGGGAGCGCTTCGGGGGCTCGTCGAGCTGTGCCGGCTCGCCGGCGTGGACGTGGGCGACCTCTCGACCCTGGTGCACGGGACCACCCTGGTGACCAATGCGATCATCGAGCGCACCGGCGCGCCCACCGCGCTGCTGACGACCAGGGGCTTCCGCGATATCCTCGAGATGGGCAAAGAGCAGCGGTACGACATCTACGACCTCTTCCTGCGGTTCCCGCCGCCGCTGGTCCCCCGCCGCTGGCGGGTCGAGATCGACGAGCGGATCAGCCGCGACGGCGAGGTGCTCACCCCGCTCGATCGGGGACAGGTGCGGGCCGCCGCCCGGCGGCTGGCGGCGCAGGGTGTGGCGTCGCTGGCCGTCTCGCTGCTGCATGCCTACAAGAACCCGGCGCACGAGCAGGCGGCGCTGGCGGCCGTTCGGGAAGCCGTCCCGGAGTTGAGCGTCTCGCTGAGTAGCGACGTGGTCCCGGAGATCCGGGAATGGGAGCGAACCTGTACGACCGTCTGCAACGCCTACGTGCAGCCGCTGGTCGACCGCTACCTCGGCCGGCTCGAGGCGGCGCTCGGGGAGCGGGGGTTTGCCGGCCGGTTCTACCTGATGCAGTCCTCGGGCGGGACCGCCACCCCCGACACGGCCCGCCGGTTCCCGATCCGGCTCCTCGAATCGGGGCCGGCTGGCGGCGCGCTCGTGACCGCCTTCTTCGCCGAGCGGCTGGGGCGGAGGGATCTCGCCGCCTTCGACATGGGCGGGACGACCGCCAAGATGTGCCTGGTGAGGGACGGCCGGCCGGAGATCGCGCCGATGATCGAGGCGGCGCGCGTGCACCGGTTCAAGCGCGGGTCGGGCCTCCCGGTGAAGGCCCCCGTCGTGGACATGATGGAGATCGGGGCCGGCGGCGGATCGGTGGCGTGGATCGACCGGCTGGGGCTGCTGAAGGTCGGGCCGCACAGCGCCGGGGCGTCTCCGGGACCCGCCTGTTACGGGCTCGGCGGAGCAGAACCCACGGTGACCGATGCCTGCCTGGTGCTCGGCTACTTCGATCCCGAGTACTTCCTCGGCGGGACGATGCCGCTCCACCGCCGGGCCGCCGAGGAGGCCCTGGAGCAGGTGGGCGCCCGGGCCGGGCTCGACCGGGTCGCCGCGGCCTGGGGGATCCACCAGATCGTGTCCGAGAACATGGCCGCCGCGGCGCGCGTGTACATGATCGAGCGCGGCCAGGACCCGCGCCGCTACGCGATGCTCGCCTTCGGCGGCGCGGGACCGGCCCACGCGTCGCGGGTGGCCCGCATCCTCCGCCTCCGCGAGTTCATCGTGCCGCCGGCCTCCGGGGCCGCGTCCGCGCTGGGCTTCCTCGTCACGCCGATCAGCTTCGACTTCGTGCACTCGCTCCCCGGCCCACTGGAGTCGCTGGACTGGGACGCGGTGGACGCGCTGTACCGGGCGATGGAAGGGCGGGGGCGGGCCATGCTGACCGATGCCGGCGTGGACCCGGCGGAGGTGTTGTCCGTCCGGCGGGCCGAGATGCGCCTCGCCGGCCAGTTCCACGACATCGCGGTGCCGGTGCCGGACGGGCGCCTGGGGGCGCAGGCGGCTCCCGGCCTCGCCGAGCGGTTCGAGTCGGAGTACCGCCGGCTCTACGGGATCTATTTGCCCGGCCGGCAGATCCAGGTGCTGAACTGGCGCGTGCTCGTCACCGGCCCCAGTCCGGGCGTGCGCCTGGCCGCCGCGTCCGTCGATCGCGGCGCCTGCGCGGTGCACGCGCTGCGGGGCCGCCGCCCCGCGTACTTCCCCGAGACCGAGGGGTTCGCCGAGGTGCCGGTGTACGACCGGTACCGGCTCCGCCCGGGGGCGCGGCTGACCGGGCCGGCTATCGTGGAGGAGCGGGAGGCGACGACGGTCGTCGGCCCCGGGGACGCCCTGGAAGTCGATGCGCACCACAATCTCGTCGTCGCGGTGAGCCAGGCGTGAGCGCGGCCTTCGACCCGGTGTCGCTCGGGATCATGTGGAGCCGCCTGATCAACATCGCGGAGGAGTGCTGGATCACGATCTGGCGGACGGCGTTCAGCCTGATCATCGGCGAGGCGCAGGACTTCGGCTGCGAGCTGTTTGATCCCGACGCCCACTCCATCGCGCACTCGCCGCGCTCGATGCCGGTCTTCAACCTGACCCTGCCGCTGGCGGTGCGCCGGCTGCTGACCGTGTTCCCGCGCGACACCCTCCGGCCCGGGGACGTCCTCGTCACGAACGATCCGTGGATCTGCGCCGGCCACCTCTACGACCTGGCGGCGGTCACCCCCGTGTTCCGGCGGGGCGCGCTCGTGGGGCTCGTGGGGTCGATCGCGCACTGCTCCGACATCGGCGGCACCCGCGACTCGATGAGCGCCCGCGAGATCTACGAGGAGGGCCTGCAGATCCCGCCGCTCAAGCTCTACCGCGGCGGCGCGCTGAACGAGGACCTCGCGGCGATGATCCGGGCCAACGTGCGGCTGGGCGAGATGGTGCTCGGCGACATCCAGGCCCAGGTGTCCAGCAACCAGGTGGGCGCCGACCGGCTCGTCGCCTTCATGGACGAATACGACCTCGCGTCGATGACCCCGCTCGCGCACGCCGTGCAGGAGCGCGCGGAGCGCGCGATGCGCGAGGCGATCCGCGCCCTGCCGGAAGGGACCTACCGGAGCGAGGTCGAGTTCGACGGGCTGGGGGAGCCGCTGACCCTCCCCTGCGCGGTCACCATCCACGGCGACGAGATGACGGTGGACTGGACGGGCGCTCCCCCGCAGCTGCCCCGGGGGGGCATCAACTGCACGTACCACTATACGGCCGCCCACACGACCTATGTGCTGAAATCCATCCTCACGCCGGAGATCCCGTCGAACGCCGGCTGTTTTCGCCCGCTGCACGTCACGGCGCCCGAAGGCTCGGTGCTCAGCTGCCGCCACCCGGCGTCCGTGAACCAGCGGACTCAGACCGGCTGGTACTGCGGCCCGGCGGTGTTCAAAGCGCTGGCGCCGGTGCTGCCCGACCAGGTGCAGGCGTTCACGGGGCTGCCGATGGGCATGGGCGCCTACGGGGTCGACGCCGGCGGCCGCGTGTTCAACGATCACCTCTTCCAGGGCGGCGGCCAGGGCGCGGGCGCCCACGGCGACGGGGTCTCCGCGCTCCTCTACCCCACCTCGGCCGGGAACGTCTCCGTGGAGATGTTCGAAAGCCGGACGCCGCTCGTGGTGGAGTGCAAGGAGTTCCGGCCCGACTCCGGCGGCGCCGGCCGGCATCGCGGAGGCCTGGGACAGCGCGTCCGGGTCCGCAAACTGAGCGACGACGGCCGTCCGGCGCTCGTGGACCTGCATCCCCACGGCATGCTCACCGCGCCGTCCGGGCTGTTCGGGGGCGCGCCGGGGGCGCGCGCGCGGGCGTTCGTCACGGACGGCGATAAGGTGGTGGAAGGCGGGGGCATGGTCAGCCTGGCCGAGCTCTGCCGTCCGGATCAGCGCGCCACGATCGAGATCGCGGGCGGGAGCGGGTACGGTCCTCCGATCGAGCGGCCCCTGGAGCGCGTCCAGGCCGACCTCGACGAAGGCTATGTGACCTCCGAGGGCGCCGCGGCCTACGGCGTCGGGGTCGGACCGGACGGCCGGGCGAAGAGGAGCTGATGGCGGATCCGGAGGCCCTGAAGCGGCGTCAGCAGCAGACCTGGGCGGCCGGGGATTTCTCGATGATCGCGACCCAACAGCTGCTCGTAGGCGAGCTCCTCTGCGAGGCCGTGGACGTTCATCCCGGGCAGCGGGTGCTGGACGTCGCCACGGGCAGCGGGAACACCGCGCTGGCCGCCGCCCGCCGGGGCGGGCAGGTGACCGGCATCGACTTCGTACCCGCGCTCCTCGAGCGGGGACGGGAGCGGGCCGCCGCCGAGCGCCTGACGATCGAGTTTCAGGTCGGGGAGGCCGAGGCCCTGGGGTTTCCCGACGCCTCGTTCGACGTCGTCCTGTCCACGTTCGGCGCGATGTTCGCGCCCGACCAGGAGCGAACGGCCCGGGAGATGCTCCGGGTGTGCCGGCCCGGGGGGAAAATCGGCCTGGCGACCTGGCCGCCCGACAGCCTGATCGGCGAGATGTTCCGCACCGTCGCCCGCTTCGTGCCCCCTCCGGCGGGCGCCAGGCCGCCGGTGCTCTGGGGCACCGAGGATCGCCTGCGCGAGCTCTTCGGCGGAGCGGCGGCATCGCTCAGGGCGGTGAGGCGCCCGATCGTCTTCCGCCACCGCTCGGTCGAAAGCTGGCTGGAATTTAACCGGAGGTTTTTCGGTCCGACGATCAAAGCGTTCGAGACCCTGGATCCCGCCGGGCAGGAGGCCCTCTCGCGCGCGATGGCGGATCTGATGCGCCGGGGGAACCGGTCCGGGGACGCCACCCTGGTGGCGCCGAGCGAGTACCTGGAGGTGGTGGCCGTCCGGGCGCGGGGCGCCTAGGCGAGTCACGTCACCCGCGCCCGCCGAGCACCAACCGATCCGGCTTTCCCCTCGAATGAACGTCACGGACTGACTAGCACAGCGGAGTTTCACAAAACCTGCTTCGGGAGGAGTGACACCCACAGTCGTTCCCTTCATAGTGATTATAGTAATCATTGCTTAGATCGGATCGAAAATCTCCAAAATTCATGAGCGAGAGCGAGGGAGTTGGCGCATGGGACGTTACAAGTCGTTGTGCATGCTGGCCGCCGCGGGCCTCTTGTTTGGGATCTTCGGCGTGTCCACCGCTTCTGCCACATTGGTCGGCACAATGCCACTGCCCCCGGGCGGCATCACGCTTCCCGGCTTTACATCCGACTCGCCGGGGACCCTGCTCGCCTCGGAGAGCGTGCCGTTCGTCAGCACGCTGGGGAACGACTCCGGCACGCTGACCTCGGCCGTCTATCAGGAATCGGGTGGGACATTGGACTTCTACTACCAGGTGATCAACAACCTGACCGCGCCGAACTGCGGCGGGACGGGGCAGCCTGGGTGTGACCCGATTGGGCGCGAGACGAACACCAGCTTCACGGGTTTCCAGACGGCGGTGGGGTTCCGGACCGACGGCGGGAGCCTGGGGGGCCCGTTTGTGAACGGCTCCGTCCCTCCCTTCGGCGCGGACCGCAACAGCACCGGCAATGTGGTCGGGTTCGACTTTAACCTGACGAATCCCATCCAGCCCGGGGCGACATCAGACGTCCTTGTCATCAGCACGGACGCCACCAATTTCAATCTAGGCCACGCGTCCGTGATCGACGGCGGCACATCGACGGTCGATTCGTATGAGCCGGCGGCCGTGCCGGAGCCGGGGTCGATGCTGCTGCTCAGCACCGGCATGCTGGGCATGTTCGCCATGCGACGCTCCCGCCGCTAGGTCGGCCCAGCGCAAACAGCCCTTCGCGACGCGTACACGCGAAACTCGGGGCCCGGCCGATCGGCCGGGCCCCGAGCTCTGTCTGCGGCGGGATCCGGCCGCGCGTTGCGCTCCGGATGCCGCCCCCGCAGCCAGCGCGGGGCGCGATGCGATGGTTCCCTCTACCGCTTCACGTTCTTGTCCATCTGCGAGCCGATGCGCCGCTCTTGCTCCCTGAGCTCGGGGGTCAACGCCGGGCCGAAATCGTCCGCCTCGAATACCTGGCGAATCTCGATCTCGGACTCCGCGCCCGGGAACGGATTGGGAGCGCGCTTCACCCATTCGATGGCCTCGTCCTTCGACTTCACCTGAAACAGCCAGAAGCCGGCGATCAGGTCCTTGATCTCGCCGAAGGGACCGTTGATCACCGTCCGCTTGGCTCCGGAGAACCTGACACGCGCGCCTTTCGAGCTGGGCTGCAGCCCCTCCGCCGCCAGCAGCACACCGGCGTTCACCAGCTCTTCGTTGTATTTCCCCATCTCGGCGAGAAGCGTCTGATCGGGGAGCGCACCCGACTCCGAGCTCTTGTTGGCCTTGACCAGGATCATGAATCGCATCGTCGCGCCTCCTGTGAGTGTCGGGTTCGGAGCCCGGCCGGGCGGATCCGCCGAGCCTGGGCTCCGCTCATCTGTCGAACGGGGGCGGGCAAAATCGACACGCCGCCGGATTGTGTTCAGCGGCGGTTGACCCCGGCGGCGCCGCCCTCAAGCTTACCAGAACAGGCGCGTCAGCGCGCCGATGGCGGGATCGAGGGTGCGGGTCCCTTTGATGACGTCATCCAGCGGAGTCGTGACGATCGTGGTCCCCCGCAGAGCGACCATGACGCCCGTCCGGCCGGCGACGAGCTCGTCGACGGCGGCGACCCCGAATCGCGTCGCGAGGATGCGGTCGAACGCCGAGGGGGATCCGCCGCGCTGCACGTGGCCGAGCACCGTGGCGCGCGTCTCGACCTCCAGGCGCCGTTCGATCTCGCGGGCGAGGACGGCGCCGATGCCTCCCAGGCGCGCGTGGCCAAACGCATCCACCGGGGCGTCCCGGACGGTCTGCGCGGCGCCGTCCTTGGGGACGGCGCCCTCCGCGACCACGACGATGCTGAACCGCCGTCCGGTGGCCCGGCGCCGGCGGAGCGCGGCGCAGACTTCCTCGAGATCGAAGGGGACCTCGGGAACGAGGACGGCGTCCGCCCCGCCCGCCAGCCCGCCGGCCGCCGCCACCCACCCGGCATCGCGGCCCATCACTTCCACGACCATGATGCGGTGGTGCGACTCCGTCGTGGAGTGCAGCCTGTCGATCGCGTCCATGACCGCGTTGACGGCGGTGTCGAATCCGATGGTGACGTCGGTGCCCCGCACGTCGTTGTCCATCGTCTTGGGGATGCCGACGACCGCGACCCCCTCGCGGCTGAGGCGGCACGCCGCCCCCAGCGTGTCGTCGCCGCCGATGGCGACGACGGCATCGATGCCGCGGCGGGCGAGCGTCGCTTTGATGCGGGCGATCCCATCGGCATCGCGCAGCGGGTTGGTCCGGGACGTGCCCAGGATCGTGCCGCCCTTCGGCAGGATCCCGGAGATGGCGTCGCGCGAGAGCGGGACCAGGTCGTCGGCCAGGAGCCCCCGCCAGCCGTCCCGCACGCCGGTGACCTCCAGCCCCTTCTCTCCCGCCCGCCTGACCACGGCCCGGATGGCGGCGTTGAGGCCCGGCACATCCCCACCGCCGGTGAGCACCGCGATCCGGTTCACCGGTCGCTCCCCTCCGTCACCGGCTGAACAGGCCGGTCAACCCGGCGGTGGCCAGGATGTGGCCCTGGAGCGTGCGCTTGACCAGGCCGGGGGGCGCCGCAAAGGGCACAGGCAGCTGCGCGATATCGAGCGCGTAGAGGGTGAACACGTAATGGTGCACCGGCCCGGGGGGCGGACACGGCCCACCGTACCCGATCCGGCGGAAATCGTTGATGCCCTGCGTGCCGCCGCGCTGCCCCCCGATCCGGAGGCCCGGCCCCACGCCGGACGGAAGGCCCGTCCACGCGGCGGGGAGATCGTAGACCACCCAGTGCACAAAATTTCCACCGGGCGCGTCGGGGTCGACGGCGAGGAGCGCGTAGGACCGCGCCGCCGCCGGTCTCCCCGTCCACCTGAGGGGCGGGGAGATGTTGGCGCCCGCGCAGGTATGGGCATCCGGAATCCGAGCGCCGTTCGCGAAGGCCGCGCTGGCGAGGGTGAACGCCGCCGCGGCGGGCGCGGGCGGCGGCGCGGCCGTGTGTCCCAGGGTGAACGCGGCGATCAGCACCGTGGTCCGGACGGCGCGGGCGGCGGCCCTCCGGCGGCCGCGCCGTCCCCCCAGACGGGCGCTCCCCGCGTCGGCCCGAGGGCGCATCACCGTGCCCCCTTCCGCCGGTCGGGCAGGATCGGGGTCTCGAGCACCCCGAGCCGGGTGATCGAGACGCGCACCGTGTCGCCGTCGCGCAGCCAGCGGGGCGGCTTCCTGGCAAACCCGACCCCGCTCGGGGTCCCGGTGGCGACGAGGTCGCCCGGCTCCAGGGTCAGCGCCTGGGAGATGTACGCGATCAGGTGCGCGACGGAGAAGATCATGGTCCCGGTGCGCGCCTCCTGCATCCGCTCACCGCTCACGTCCACGGTGAGCGTGAGCGCCTGGGGATCCGGGACCTCGTCCCGCGTGACCAGCGCCGGACCGAGCGGCCCGCTCCGGTCGAAGTTCTTGCCGATCATCCACTGCGTCGTCCGCCGCTGGTAGTCCCGAACGGAGATGTCGTTGAAGATGGTATAGCCGGCCACGTGGTCGAGCGCGCGCGATTCGGGGATGTCACGTCCGCCCGAGCCGATGACCGCGGCCAGCTCTCCCTCGAAGTCGACCTGGGGGGAGACGCGGGGCAAGATGAAGGGCGCGCCCGGGGCGAGGAGGCTGTGCGGGAACCGGCCAAAAAAGATCGGCAGTTCCGGCGGCTCCGAGCCGCCCTCCCGCGCGTGCTCGGCGTAGTTGCGCCCGACGCAGAGGATCTTGGGCGGCGCCGGCACGGGCGGCAGCCGGTCGATCTCGCTCGGCGCCCAGAGCACCCCATCGCGCTGGAGCCGGGCCGTCTCGCGGGGATCGCGGAGCGCCTCCTGCATGCGCGCGGCGACGTCCCGGGCCGCGGCCATCGCGTCGCTGCCTCCGGCGAGGAAGGGCGTCATGGCCGGCGGGAGCAGGGCCCACGCCTGCGCCCCCGCCCGCGACGCGCCGCGGGCCACGAAGTGCGCCCGGGCGGCGCGGTTGAGGTCGATGATCCACTCCCCGGCCTCGACCCCGAGTCTCGTTTGTCCGCGTGCCGCAAACGTGAGGAGCCGCATAGATCACCTCCAGAAGACGTATTGGCGCTCGCCGGAAGCGGCCCCTCTTGGGCGGGGGCGACCGCTGAGCGCGACCGCGGGTTGGGGCCGCGGGGATGCGGCCGGGGCGGCGACTGGGGGCCTTCGCGGGCGCCGCGCGGTAGCGCTTGACAGCGCCGGCCCCGGCCCGTATAGTCTTGTCCACAATGGATATTAATAAGGATTCCATTCAGACGGCGCCCGTCCCGGCGGCCGGCCCCGGGGCGCCGTCCGGGGACCGCTGGGCCGATCTCCGCCGCCGCCTCGCCGGTCTCGGGGGCCGGCTGACCCCGCAGCGCATGGCGATCTACGAGGCGGTGGTGGGGCGGACCACGCATCCGAGCGTGGCGGCGGTCCACGAGGAGGTCCGCCGGCGCTTTCCCGGGATCAGCGCGGCGACCGTGTACACCACACTCAACCTGCTGGCCCGGCTGGGGCTGGTGCAGGAAGTGAGCGGCCCGGTCCGCCGCTACGACGGTCAGGCGGGTGTACACGTCAACCTGGTCTGCGGCCGGTGCGGACGGGTCATCGACGTGTCGGACGGGGAACTCGAGGCGCTCCAGCGGCGGGCGGCGGCCCGCGAGGGATTCCAGGTGTCCGCGGTGAGGTTCGAGCTGCACGGCCTCTGCCCCCGCTGCCGGCGGGCACGACGGCCCAGACCGCACAAGGGAGGACGCTGATGCCGGTTCCCGAAGGGCTCCGGGCCCAGGTGATCTCGGCGGGTCGCCAGGTGGCCGGCGACCTCGCGGGGAGCCACGAGGCGCAGGGATCGGGGTACCTGCTCAAGGTGGTGCAGCCCGCGCTGCTGGGGCTGATGGACGGATCGATCTCCACCCTGGCGCCGCTGTTCGCCAGCGCGTTTGCGACGCGCAGTCCGCACACCGCCTTTCTGATCGGCGCGGCCGCCGCGCTGGGCGCCGGGATCAGCATGGGCTTCGCGGAGGCGCTGTCCGACACCGGGAAGCTCACCGGCCGCGGGCACCCCGCGGTCCGGGGGACGATCACCGGGGTGGCGACGCTGATCGGCGGCTTGATGCACGCGCTGCCCTTTCTGATCCCGCACCTTCAGCTCGCGCTCGTGGTGGCCTACTTCGTCGTGGGCATCGAACTGGTGACGATCGCCTTCATCCGCAACCGCTACTTCAGCATGAGCTTTTGGCTTTCGTTCCTCCAGGTCATCGTGGGCGGCATGCTCGTGTTTCTCGCCGGCGTGCTGATCGGCAATTCATAGGCGTCCCCGCAACACCTCCGGTCGACGCGAAGACCCGAGTCCCGGGAAGGGAATTTCGGCGGTCCGGATGGAACTCTTCCGGCGGATCCCCGCTCGAGGAGCGTGCGATGACCGCCACTTCCCTGAAGGAACGGCTCAAGCGCGGCGAGCCGGTGCTCGGCACGATCATGCCGCTGCCGTCGCCGGAGGTCGCGGAGATCGCCGGGCTCGCCGGGTATGATTTCCTCCTCCTGGACATGGAACACGGCCCGCTCACCCCTCACGCCCTGGAAGGTCTCGTGCGCGCGTGCCGCGCGGTCAACGTGCCGGCGCTGGCGCGCGTGCCGGAGGACCATCCGAAGACGATCCTGCGGGCCCTCGACGTCGGCTGCGTGGGGGTGATGGTCCCGCAGGTCGAGTCGCCGCAGCAGGCGGCCGCCGCGGTGGCCGCCACGAAGTACGCCCCGGCCGGCACGCGGTCCCTCGCGGGGGCGACCGCGGCCGCGTGGTGGGGAAAGGTGCCGCTCCCGGACCACGTCAAGGCCAGCAACGCCGCCACGATCAACGTGCTCCAGATCGAGACCCGGCGGGGCCTCGAGGCCGTGGAGGCGATCGCCCGGACCCCCGGCGTGGACGTGCTCTTCGTCGGACCGTCCGACCTCTCCCAGAGCCTCGGGCACCCCGGCGCCGTGTCTCATCCGGATGTCCAAACGGCGATCCGGAAGATCTTCAACGCCGGCCGCGAGGCCGGGGTCCCGGTCGGGATCCTCGCCCTGACCCCGGATGACCTGCGGACCTACCGGGCGCTGGGGGCGACGATGTTCATGGACAGCCTGCCGCGCCTGCTGCTGCGGGCCTGCCAGGGCCAGCTGCAGGGGATGCGCGAGGCCGCCGCGGCCCACGGCGTCGGCAGCGCGCCGTCCTCGGGAGATCGGTGACGCGTGTCGGGCAGGCTTGATTACCATGACCCGTTTCACGAGTTTGCCGGCCGGCTGACCGAGGCGCTCGAAGACAATCACCTGGTCGTTTCCGGTTATGCCTTCCTGGTCGACGTGGATCACATGAGCCGCGAGTACCGGTACGTCGTGCACCTGGAAAGCGAGCCGCCGTCGGAGAGCCCCCGGACCTTTGCCTGGCCGTGGGCGGAACTGCGGTTCCTCGTCGACGCGCTGTCCTTCGGCCGCCACATCGCCGAGTACGACGAGGGGGTGGAGTTTTCCAAGACGGTGCACGAGGAAGTCCAGGTGTTCGGCGAGTTGGTCACCGAGATCATGATGGACCGCCTCCTCGTGCCTCCCGACGTGGTGGGTCTGCGCCGGGCGATCGTGCCCGTCTCCAACGACCCCGGCGTGCCGAGCATTTCTCTGCAGCAGCACTTTTCCACCGAGGATGCTCCCCCGGTCTACAGCGCCCGGGTGCAGTCGAGCATCATGCTCAAAGAGGACGAACTGGTCGACCCGGACCGTCCGCGCAAGCTCGCTGCGGCGGCGGCGGCCATTCTGAACGCGCTGCAGGGGCTGCGGCTTCCGGCCGAGGGCGCCCCGCTGCCCCCGGGGGAGGAGTGACCACCCGCGAGATGACGAACGGTGGCGGCGCCGTCCGGGACCATGCCGCCGGCCGCGACGCGGCGTTCATGGACGAGGCCCTGGCGGAAGCGGCGTCGGCGGCCGTTCTGGGGGACGTGCCGGTGGGGGCGGTCGTGGTCCGGGAGGGCCGCGTCATCGCCCGCGGCCACAACCGCCGGGAGCGTCTGCGAGATCCCACAGCCCACGCGGAGGCCGAGGCGCTCCGGCAGGCGGCCCGGGTCCTGGGGGGATGGCGCCTTCTCGAGTGTACCCTCTACGTCACCCTGGAGCCGTGCGTGATGTGCGCGGGGGCGTTGGTGCAGGCCCGCGTCCCCAGGCTGGTCTACGGCGCGTCCGATCCGAAGGCCGGGGCGGCCGGCAGCGTCGTGGACGTGCTGCGCGATCCCCGATTCAATCACGTCGTGGAGGTGGTGGGGGGCGTGCGCGAGGCCGAATGCGGCGCGCTGCTCCGCGAGTTCTTCGCCGGGCTGCGGGAATAGGGGCCCCGGACCTCCGTGCGCGCTTCGCGCGCGCCCCGGGCGCGGCGTCCTGAAGGAGGATGCTTGGAAGGGGCCAAACTATCGAGGCCGGAGAGAGGTCTCGGAGGATGCGGGGGGGCGGACAGATGAGCGAGGACGGACCGGCGCACGACCAGGCAGTGGGCAGAATCGCCCCCTGCGGGGACTCCAAACCAGAGTGTGACCAACCGCTCGCGGAGGTTGCCGCCGCGTGGAGAGACGGCCGGCTCACCCGTCGAGATGCGATCCGCCGGGTGCTGACGCTCGGCCTGGGCGCGTCCTCGGCGGCCGCGATCGCCTTCGGGAGGCCTCGGCCGGCCGGCGCTGCGGTCCCCTCCCAGAATTTCAAGGGCCAAACGCTCGTCGTCACCAGCTTCGGCGGAACCTGGCAGCAGTTCATGATCGACGAGCATATCCCCCAGTTCGAGGCGGAGACCGGCGCCAAGGTCGAGCTCGCGATCGGGCTTTCCAAGAACTGGTTTGCCAAGATGCAGGCGGCGGGCAAGGACAACCCACCCTACGATATCTTCGTCACCAACGAAACCTATCTGGCGCAGCTGCGCGCGCAGGGGTTCTTCACCCCGCTGCCCATGGACAAGGTGCCGAACCTCAGGTATGTCCCCAAGGCGCTGCGCCAGCCCAACGACGTCGGCGTCCTGGGGCTCGTCGGCCCCCTCGGGATCGCGTACCGCACGGATCTGGTGAAGGACCCGCCGAGGTCATGGTTTGATCTGGGCAAGTACGGAACCAAGACGGCGTTCTTCAGCATCGGCAACTCGGGCGAGCCCCAGCACGTGATGAAGATGGCCCAGGTGCTCAGCGGAGACTACAAGAACTGGAAGCCGGCGATCGACTGGATCGCGACGCACCTCTGCCGGGCGAGGCAGGTCGACTTCAGCGGGACCGAACTCACCATGATGACGCAGGGCGAGGTCGAGGTGGGCCTGATCGACTCCCCGGACTGGGCGCTGATGAAAGCCAAAGGTCTCCCGGTGGCGTGGGTCCTCCCCAAGGAGGGCTACTGCGGGATGTTCGAGCAGGACATGAACGTCACCGCGGGCAGCAAGGTCAAAGACCTGGGCTACGCCTTCATCAACTACTGGCTGAGCGCGCCGGTGCAAAAGAAGTGGGCGGAAAAGTTTTACTGGACGCCGGCCAACAGCCAGGTGAGCATCAGCCCGGAGGTCGCCAGGCTGATCCCGGTGACGCCGGACCAGCTCGCCAAGATCCCGCGCTGGGACTACATCTGGCTGAACAGTTCCGGGGCGCGCGAGGCCATGACGGACGCCTGGAACCATCAGCTCAGTGGGCGCTGCTGACGATCCGCCCGGCCGGCGATGGCGGAGATCAGCCTCCGGCGGCTGACCAAGCGTTTCGGCACCGTCGCCGCGGTCCATGATCTGAGCCTGACCCTCGCCTCCGGCGAGCTGGTCGCCCTCCTGGGACCGTCGGGGTGCGGGAAGACCACGACCCTGCGCATGATCGCGGGGTTCGAGAGCCCGACGCAGGGCCGGGTGCTCCTGGCGGACCGGGACGTGACGGAGGCCCCGCCCGAGGACCGGAACTGCGGGATGGTCTTCCAGAACTACGCCCTCTTCCCCCACCTCACGGTGCACCAGAACGTCTCGTTCGGCCTTCAGATGCGAAAGGTCCCGCGCGCCGCGATCGGCCCCCGCGTGGACGAGATCCTCGCGCGGGTGGGGCTCGGGGGGTTGGGCCACCGCTACCCGCGCCAGCTGTCGGGCGGGCAGCAGCAGCGGACCGCGCTCGCGCGGGCGCTCGTGATCAACCCGAGCGTGCTCCTGCTCGACGAGCCGCTGGCCAACCTGGACGCGAAGCTCCGCGAGGAGATGCGCTTTTTCATCCGCTCCCTCGTGCGGGAGTTTCACATCACGACCCTCTACGTCACCCACGACCAGGCGGAGGCGCTGGTCCTCGCCGACCGCGTCGCCGTGCTGATCGAGGGGGTGCTGCAGCAGTTCGACACGCCTGAGGCGGTGTACCGGCGGCCGCGCACGGTCCGGGTTGCCTCGTTCATCGGGCTGACGAATCTGATCCCGGGACGGGTGACGGCGCATTCCGCGGACCGCCTCGTCCTGGAGACGGGGATCGGGCCGCTGCGGGCGCACGGCCCCGCCGATCTCAGGGACGGGATGGACGCGCTGCTGAGCCTCCGGCCCGAGACCATCGAGCTCGGCACCCGCGGCCCCGCGGCGCCGGGCGACGGCGCCAACCACCTCCGGGGTATCGTGCGCGAGCGCGCCTTCCTCGGCAGCCTCTTCGACTACCGGGTGGACGTCGGCGGAGGGACGCTCCTCCGCGTGCAGAGCGGGGTTACCGCCGTGCACCAGGTGGAGGACGAGGTCACCGTATCCTTCCAGCCCGCCGCGGGATGGGTGCTGCCGGGAGGGGGAGGCTGACCCCATGCAGGCTGCGGTCGCCTCCCCGCGGGCGCGCTCGGACGTGAGGGCATGGCGCCGGGGCCTCCTCATCGCGCCGGCCCTCGGCGTGATGCTGGTTTTCTTCGTCCTGCCCTACCTCAATCTGCTCCTCATCAGCTTCTTCACCCCCAGCCATCAGGCGCCGTATCTGCGCGTCCTGACCCTCGCCAATTACGCGCGGGTCGTGCGCGATCCATTCACGTGGGGCGTCGTCTGGCGGACCCTGTGGCTCGGGGCGCTCACGACGATCCTCAGCCTGGTCCTGTCCTACCCGGTCGCCTACCACCTTGCCCGGGCATCGCGCCGGATCAAGGGCGTGCTCATGATCCTGGTGATCTCGCCGCTCCTCGTCGGCGTGCTGATCCGCACCTACGGGTGGATCATCCTCCTGCAGGACACGGGTGTGATCAACCAGGGCCTGCGGGCCCTGGGGATCGGGCGGCTGCCCCTCATGTACAACCAGACCGGCGCGCTGATCGGCCTGGTCCACGTCTTCATCCCGTTCATGGTGCTCTCCCTGGCCGGTTCCATCCAGGGGATCGACCCGGAACTGGAGATGGAGGCGCGGTCCCTCGGCGCGGGCGCCTGGCGGACGTTCTGGCGCGTGACGCTCCCGCTCAGCCTGCCGGGCGTGCTCGCGGGCACGGTCCTCGTGTTCGTCCTGGCGATCAGCTCCTACGTGATCCCGTCGCTGCTCGGCGGGTTCACCGTGCTGACGGTTCCCATCCTGGTCGTGCGCACGATCACCGAGCTGTTCAACTGGCCTGCCGGCAGCGCGTTCGCCATCCTCTTCTTCGCGATCACGCTCGCGCTGGTGTGGCTCTACCTCCGGCTGCTGGGCAGGATCAGCCGGCCCGTCACATGAGGGCGGCGGGGAGCGAGCCGGCCCGGCCGGCGGGGGCTCCGGCTCCGCCATGACCTTTGGGCGCGAGCGGCGGTGGTTGACCCTCTCCGTCGCGCTGGTCTACGTCTTCCTGCTGACGCCGATCGTGGTGGTCGTGATCTCGGCGTTGAACGCGGGGGAGTACCTCCGGTTTCCCCCGGAGGGGTTCTCGGTCCGCTGGTTCGTGGCGTTCGGCCGGAGCCGCGCGTTCACCAGGTCGCTGGCGTTCAGTCTGGAACTGGCGATGATCGTGACGGCGATCGCCACGACGCTGGGCACGATGGCGAGCCTCTGGCTCGTCCGGTCCGCCGGCCGCGCTCGGGAGGCGCTGCGGGTGCTGTTGATCTCGCCGCTCGCGGTCCCCGGGATCGTCACCGGCATCGCGCTGCTGATCTTCTTCTACGGCGTGGGGTGGCGCCGGACGGGTCTGCTCGGGTTGATCATCGGGCACACGCTGATCGGCCTTCCGTACGTCTTTCTGATCACCGGCGCGGTGCTCGTGCGCTTCGACCGCACCCTGGAGGAGGCGGCCCGCAACCTGGGCGCGGGCGCCGGCACGGCCTTCCGGCGCGTCACGCTGCCGCTGATCAAGGGCGGGATCATCTCGGGGGCGATCTTCGCCTTCGTGACGAGTTACGACGAGTTCAACATCTCCCTGCTGCTGAGCGGGGTCGGGGCGACGCCGCTGCCGATCCAGCTCTTCGACTACCTGCGCTTCTCATTCGACCCCACGGCCGCGGCGGCCGGGACGCTCAGCATTGTCATGGCGCTGGTCGTGGTGCTGATCACGCAGCGGCTGGTGGGGCTGGAGTCGCTGTACCTGGGCGGCGGCTGAACCGGGCCAATCCGGTCGCCTGGGCTGGGCCCTCCTAGCGTTCGTCGCCGAACCGCTTGATGTCTTCCGGGCCGGCTTTGGTGGCGACCTTCCCCTTGCCCTGCACCAGTTCTCGGATCTGCTCGACGACGTCGGGGTTGGCCAGGGTTGTCACGTCCCCGGTCTCCATGGTGTTGGAGATCGCCGCCAGGACCCGTCGCATGATCTTCCCCGACCGGGTCTTGGGCATGTCCGGCACGATGCGGACGTCCTTCGGCCGGGCGATCTTCCCGATCGTGGTCTCGATGGCGTGGACAACCTTGTCCTTGACCTCCTTGCCGGCGGCGACGCCGGGCTTGAGCGACACGTACACCTCCGGGACCCGCCCCTTCAGGTCGTCCTGGACGGGGACGACCGCGGCCTCCGCGACCTCCGGCACCGTCAGGCAGGCGGATTCCAGCTCCTTGGTTCCCAGCCGGTGGCCGGCCACGTTGATGACGTCGTCCACCCGGCCGAGGATCCTGAAGTACCCGTCGGCCGCCTGCAGGGCGCCGTCGCCGGCGAAGTACGGCCAGTCGCGCCAGTCCGTGCTCTTGGGGTTCTTGTTGTACTTCGCGTAGTACGTCTTGACGTAGCGGTCGCGATCTCCCCAGATCGTCTGCATGATGCCGGGCCAGGGGTTGCGGATGCAGATGTTGCCGGCCTTCTGCGATCCCCGGGGGATCTCGCGGCCCTCTTCGTCGTAGATCACCGGGTGGATCCCGGGCATCCCCGGGCCGGCGCTGCCGGGTTTCATGGGATCGAGCGCCGGCTTGGTGCTGCAGAGGAACCCGCCGTTTTCCGTCTGCCACCAGGTGTCGGTGATGACCGCTTCGCCCTTGCCGACGACGCTGTGGTACCACTTCCAGGCTTCGGGCTCGATGGGCTCGCCCACGGTCGTCATGGTCTTGAAATGGTAGTGGTACTTCCGGGGCTCCTCGGGGCCCAACTTGCGCAGCATGCGGACCGTGGTCGGGGAGGTGTGGAAGATGTTCACGTCGAGGCGCTCGGCGATCCGCCAGGGTCTCCCGGCGTCCGGGTACGCCGGCACCCCTTCGTAGAGGACCCCGGTCGCGGCCAGGGCCAGCGGCCCGTAGACAATGTAGGAGTGGCCGGTGATCCAGCCGATATCGGCGAAGCACCAGTAGACGTCCGTCGGGTGGATGTCCTGGATGTACTTCGAGGTCGCCGCCACATAGGCCAGGTAGCCTCCGGTCCCGTGCTGGCATCCCTTCGGCCGGCCCGTCGTCCCGCTCGTATACATGAGGAAGAGCGGAGCCAGCGCGTCCATGGAGACGGGCTGGACGCGCTGCCCGGCGTACTTCGGCAGGAGGTCGTTGATCAGGAAGTCCCGCCCCTTGACCATCGGGGTGGAGGAGGCGGATCTGTCCCGGAACCGGCGCCAGACCAGGACCTTGTCTATGGTCTGGCCCTCCTTGGCGGCCGTGGCCACAGCGATGTCGGCGTTCGCCTTGTGGTCCAGCACCTTGCCGTTCCGGTAGTAGCCGTCCATCGTGACCAGGACCTTGCTGCCGGAGTCGGCTGCGCGGATGCCGCACGCCTCGCCGCTGAACCCGCCGAACACCACCGAGTGGATGACGCCGAGGCGCGCGCACGCCAGCATCGTGATGGGCAGTTCCGGGGTCATCGGCAGGTGCAGCGTCACCCGGTCCCCCGCCCGCAGCCCGGCGAAGTCGCGCAGCAGCGCCGCCGTCTCGTTCACCCTGACATAGAGCTCTTGGTAGGTAAGAGGCACGTGCGGCTCGTCCTCCGGCTCCGGAACGAAGATGAACGCGGCCTTGTTCTTGTGCTGCGCGAGGTGCCGGTCCACGCAGTTGTAGCACGCGTTGAGCCGGCCGCCCACGAACCACTTCCAGAACGGCGCGTCACCGGTGTCGAGCGTGGTGTGCCAGTACTGATCCCAGGTCAGGAGATCGGCGTACTCGCGGAAGCACTCAGGGAAGCGGTCGAGGCCGAAGCGTTCCATGATCCCCGGGTCGGTGAGGTTGGCCTGGCCGATGAATTTGGGGGAGGGCTGATAGTAGTCTTCCTCTTTCCAGTGGACGGCGATCTCCGCCTCGCTGACGGTCACAGACTGCGTGTCTTCCCGGGTGCGGGCCATTGCCGGAACCCTCCTTCGCGCGCGACCCCTTCCCCAGAGGTCTGTTCCGCATATTCCTTTCCGGCATTTCCCTTCTATTGTAGTGCCCCATCAGGCTTCCGGGAAAGGGGGGTATACTACTGCGTCCGGCCGAGGGGGCCAGGGCCCCCGGCCTCCCCGGGCGCCGCTCACCAGGGGGGCGCGCTTACGCGGCCCGGCCCCCGGTCCCCTGAGGGGCCGCCGTCAGGCCCGCGTGACGGCTTTGAGAAGCCGCACACCCTGTCCGGTCAACCGAACCGTGGCGCTTCCGGCGTCAGAGTGTATCGTCAGCGTCTCGCTCACGAGGTTCTCATCGCGCGGGGTGAACGAGACCTTGATGGGGATCGTGCCCCCTTCCGGGAGGGACCCGCCGACGGGGTGGTCCCCCAAGGCATGACCGATCCGGAACGGGGGAGGGACGGACGGCACGTTGATGTGGATGCTCGTGGTCGGCAGCACAGCGGTTGGCGGCCTCACAGCCGGCGAAACGCTCCACGGATCGGGGGCCATCGCCGGCCAGGGGTGGCGCTCCCAGCCCATCCACCACTTCGCCGCGTCCGGGGGCACAGGACCGGCCGACATGTTTCGCACGATGAGCACCCGTGAGGCCTCCCGGCCGATGACCGTGTCCATGAAGTTGACCGAATTGGGGGTGACGCCGACGTGAGGGTGGACCTTGCCGAAGAGGGCGAGCCGTTCCATGACGAGCTCGGCGAGCGCCTGTTTCTTCGAACGGACGGAGGCGAGCCATCCGCCTCGGGGAGCGGCCGGGAGAGCGCCGGCAAAGAACTCGGGCGGCCGTCGACCGTGGGCCCCGCATTCCTCCACCCAGATGCCGATCCTCAAGTTGGTAATGGCGTCGGAGTTCTCGCTGAGCCGTTTGAGTAGATCCGGATCTCCGGCGGCGTGGAGCACGTCGGCGGCCCGCATGTACCCGTATCCCATCGCGATCCAGATCAGGCCGGGCTCGACGTTCATCCCCAGGCTGAGGTTCTTGAGGGTGCGTTGGATGACGACGGTAGGCACCGCGAAATGACCGGGGGGATTCAAGGCATTGAACAGCATCGAATCGTACGCAATCCCGACGACCTTTCCTGAGACGATGCCGAACCCACTGTTGTCGACGGCGGGGATGCCGGTTTTATAAGGAGTGACGACCCCGGTGGGGGGACCGGCGATCGCGAAGACCCGCGTCGCCCCGGCATCGAGCGCCGCCTGGACGGGCAGGAACGTTCGAGCCCCACCGTCGATGTAGTGATACCGATTCAGCCGCACCGGCGGGAAGAACAGCGGAATGGCCCCGGACGCGAGCACAGCCTGGGTTAGGTCAACCGCCGGTTCCTCCGAGGGCGTGCTGAACCTGCCGGATTCATCAGGGTCGATGAACTGGCCATGCTCATTGACGAGCCGCAACTGCCCGCCCTCGAGCTGCGTCACGGCAATGCGAAGCTTCGTGCCCAGCGGAAACGTCGGAACGGTGGGGCGATTGAGGCCGTCGAAGATTCGGCGTTCGAGAGGAGAAGGGTCGGCCGTGGAATTTTGCTGTAAGAATTGATCGACCGCGCCCTTGACCTGGTTGAGGCTCCGCAGGGTCACGATCGCGCCCAGCAGGATGACCGGGATGCCCAACGGTCCCGATCCCAGGGCCGCCCGAAGCAACCCCGGCACCCCCACGGCTCCCACGGCTTTGAACAGATTCTGCGTCAGCAGACCCCTGACTTCGCCGGGGAGATTCGACAGCCAGGGCTGGTCGACGTACAGGTCGCTGGTGTCGTTCAACCCCAGCCAGGTGGCTTCCAGGACGTCGAGCCCGCCCTCGCCCTGCGCAATGGCGGCCGCGTTGATCGCCCCTGCCGACGATCCGCAGACAATATCGGGGATGATCCCGCGGTTGTGAAGGTACCGGAGGGCGCCGACCTGAAAGTCGCCGTCCACCCCCCCAATGCTCAGAACGAACGCCACCGGCATGGCTCGGATCCTCGGACCCTCCGCCCGCGAGCATACGCGTGCCGCGGGCGGCGCAGCA